>NZ_JBEXYU010000010.1:0-298465 GCF_040631115.1 Nonomuraea sp. NPDC005692
GGACTCGAAGTCCGGTCGACGAGAGTGCTCACTCACCAGCGGCTACCAGGCACCGAGTCTGCCAGCGAGGCCGACCCGGCAGGTCCCATTAGTCGTCGTAGTCGTTGCCCGGCTCTTCCAGGCAGTAGACGCCGTACGCCCTGCCGAGGACGGGCAGGGCGACGTTGCGCACCCGGATGCCGCCCGAGGTGGTGCCCTTCTCCGTGCCCTTGTGGGCGTGCCCGTGCAGGATGAGGTCGGCGCCCGCCGTGTCCACCGCCTCGGCCAGCAGGTAGCTGCCGAGGAAGGGGTAGATCTCCAGCGGCTCGCCCTCCAGCGTCTCCTTGATCGGGGAGTAGTGGGACAGCACCACGCGCTGGTCGGCCACGAGCTCCTTCAGCGCGACCTTCCACGCCTCGGCGATGTAGCGCGTGTGGGAGATGAAGTTCTTGATCTCGCGCTCGCCGAACTCGCTGGCGCTCTTGCCGGCGAACCCGCCGCCGAACCCCTTGCCGCCGACCACGCCCAGCTTCCGGTCACCGCACTGGATCACCGCGCCGTCGTCGTCGAGCACGATGACGCCGGCGTCGCGCAGCTCGGCGGCGATCTCGTACTGCAGGTCGGAGTGGTAGTCGTGGTTGCCCAGCACCGCCACGGTGGGGATGGGCAGGCCGCGCAGCTCGTCGGCCACGACCCGGCCCTCCTCCAGCGTGCCGTGCCGGGTGAGGTCTCCCGCGACCATGAACACGTCGGCACGTTCCTCGATGCCCTCAAGCCTGCGCCGGTACTGGCCTCTGACGTCCTCGCCCAGGTGGATGTCGCCCACCGCCGCGATTCGCAGGTCAGTCAAGATGCTCATCCTCCCCCGGCGCCGAGACGTCGACCACGCGTATCTCGTTGTGCAGGTGCAGCTGGGGCGCGATCTCCCGCGCCACCTGGCCGAGCCTGTCGCGCTGCTCGGCTCCGCTCACCTGGCCACGCAGGAACAACTGGTCGCCGCGGACGTCGACCCGGATGCCCAGCTCGTGCGTGCGTCCGTCCTCGGCCAGCGCCTGTTGGACGCGGGCCGCGACGTACTGCGGAGCTTCCATCACTTGCCTCCTTCTATTGTCGCCGCATGCCCGGGGATTAACGGCTCAAACGGCGCGAATAAGGTCTATAACGGCCCGTTCCACCGTCCCGTGGGTGGCGAGCTGCCCGTAATCGGCGTCCGCTCCGAGTTCGGTGAGGGCCGCGGCGATCGTCCTGTCCTGGTCGTACGCCTCCACCACCCGCGGGTCCACGTACGACGCCCGCGCCACGGTCGGCGTGTTGCCCAGATACTCGGCCACCTCCCGCATCACCCGGGTGACCGCCCGCTTCCTGGCGGTGCCGTTCCCACGGGCGTGCTTGGAGACCGCCAGTCCCACGGCGGCCAGGACGGTCGCGTGCCAGGTGCGGAAGTCCTTGGCGGTGACCTCGCAGCCGACCAGTTCGCGTAGGTAGTCGTTGATGTCCTCGCTCCTGACGTCGCCCCAGCCGCCTTCCGGGCGGCGGTAGCGGAGCAACTCGCCCTCCGCGCCGAGCGCCTTGAGCGAACGCAGCACCGTGCAGGCGCCGGGATCGGCCACCACGACCTCGCGGGAGATGTCCCCCTTGGCCTGGTAGGCGCAGGTCACGACGCCGTTGCTGCAGGTCACGTGGTCCATGCGCAGGGTGGCCAGGCCGTAGGTGTCGTAGCTCTCGCCGCCGATCCTGAAGAAGCCGACGTCCAGCAGGCGGGCGGCGGCGGCCAGCACCCGGTCCCTGGTCAGGCCGCGGCCCTTGAGGCGGTCGTCCACGGCCTTGCGGAACGCGGGCAGGCGCTCGGCCACCTCCAGCACGTGGTCGAACTTCGCCTTGTCCTGCTGCTCACGCCACAGGTCGTGGTAGCGGTACTGCCTGCGTCCGGCCGCGTCCACGCCGACAGCCTGGAGGTGGCCGTACGGGGAAGGACAGATCCACACGTCCTTCCACGCCGGGGGGATGACGAGCGACCTGATGCGCTCCAGCGTCGCCCTGTCGCGCACCGGCCGCCCGTCCGGTCCTTCGTAGCTGAACCCGCGCCCGCGACGGCGCCTGACGATCCCCGGCTCACTCTGGTCACTGGGATGTAGCTCGGGCACGCAGGGCGGCTACCCAGCACGTTAGGCAACAAACAGGACGGGCAGGTGAGCGGCATGCCTGAGAACACGGATGACGGTAGATGGCACGAAGAGGGTGACCGGAAGGGCCACCCCATGGTGCCCGCCACACCGCGCGACGTGGTGCACATCAGGGTGGGGTCGTTCATTCTGGTGTTCCTCTTCGCGTTCACGGTGCTGGGGCTCATTGCGGGCGCGCCGGTGATGGCAGGGATCGCGATCGTGTTGTTCATCATCACGATCATCGACATCGCGATGGCGATCCGGCGGCAGAAGGAACGAGACACTGGAGAGGCAGGCTGACAACCGACATGGCATCCCTTCGAGGACGCGTGGTAGTGGTGACGGGCGCGAGCGGCGGGGTCGGCCGGGCGGTGGTGCGCGAGCTGGGCGCTCGCGGCGCGCGCGTGGCCCTGATCGCCCGCGGCACGGCGGGCCTCGGCGCGGCCGCCGTGGACGTGGGAACCGCGGGCGGGGACGCGAAGGTCTACGAGGCGGACGTGGCCGACTACGAGCAGGTGAAGGCGGCGGCGGAGCGCGTCGAGGCGGAGATGGGACCGATCTCGACCTGGATCAACACCGCCTTTTCCTCAGTCTTCGCCAAGTTCACCGATATTTCGCCAGATGAGTACGCTCGTACCACTTCGGTGACGTACCTCGGCTACGTGTGGGGCACCAAGGTCGCCCTCGACCTCATGGGCCCCCGCAACGCCGGGACCGTCGTCCAGGTCGGCTCGGCGCTGAGCCATCGCGGCATCCCCCTCCAGTCGGCGTACTGCGGGGCCAAGCACGCCATCAAGGGCTTCACCGAGTCGCTGCGCACCGAGCTCCTGGCCGACCGGAGCGGCATCGACGTCACGCTGGTCCAGCTGCCGGCGGTCAACACCCCTCAGTTCGAGTGGGTCCTGTCCAAGCTGCGGCGGCACCCCCAGCCCGTACCCCCGATCTACCAGCCGGAGGTCGCGGCGCGCGCCATCGTGTACGCCGCCGAGCACCCCGGACGCAAGGAATACTGGGTGGGCGCCAGCACCGCGGCCACCCTCATGGCCCAGCGGGTCGCCCCCGCCCTGGTCGACCGGTACCTGGCCAGGACCGGCGTCCAGTCCCAGCAGACGGACGAGAAGCAGCCGAGCGGGGTGTCGAACCTCTGGGAGCCGGCCGACGAGGACAAGGACTACGGAGCGCACGGCACGTTCGACCAGCGCTCACACGGTCACAGCCCCCAGGTGTGGCTGTCCCAGCACCGGCGCGCGGTGATGCTGGCGGCGGGAGGCGTGGCCGCGGCGGTCACCGTGGCCCGCCGACTCGCCCGCTGACCGGGTAACGGGCCTTTTCTCCGGCCCCCACCCGACACCTGGTAACCGGGTGGGCCGCAAGAGCCCACCCGGACGCTCGCTGCTCGCCATGGTCACGCGCCCGGCACCCGGTTACCGGGTGAGCCGCGGGAGCCCACCCCGGACCAGGCGCGCAGCGAAGTGTCCTCTACCGACGTACCGGCCATGCCCCTACCGCCTGACCTGGCAGCGGACCTGCTCATTCCTCAACCAGCCGTCCCAAAAGATCAGCAGCGACTGGACGGGAGCGTCCGCCAAACACTGCGATCTTCAGAGTCGCAGCACTCGGCTCCGAAAGGCCCCGGGGATCAAGGCGGTTCGGCTCAGCGCCCCGGCAAGGCTCGCTCCAGCTCGATCAGAGCCAGCGCGGGCCCCTCGTCGAACTCGTGGTCGTGGGTCCTGCCGGTCTCGGTGAAGCCGTTCTTGGCGTAGAAGCGGCGCGCCTGGGCGGAGTCTCGGAGCGTCCACAGGTGCACGTCGTCGTACCCGGCGTCGTGTGCCGCGTCCAGGACGGCCGTCAGCAGAACGCCGGCGATGCCGCTGCCCCAGACGTCCGGGTGGGCGAAGAAGGTATAGATCTCCGCGGAGCCGGGACGGGAGGTGGACGCCCCGAACCGGGCGAAGGCCCCGGGTCGCTCGTTCAGGCTCGCCAGCAGGATCGGGTCCCCGCCCTCGGCCAGGATCCGGTGCCACTTGCCGCGCCGCTCCTCGATCCCGGCCGCGGCGACCTTCGGCGCGCACAGCGGGCCGTGCGAGACACCCCAGGACAGGGCGTGGATCTCGCCGAGGACGTCCCCGTCACCGGGTTGCGCGGGGTGGACAGTGATCACGTCAGGCATGCCTCAGACACTACTGTCGGCCGCTTCCCGCCCCGCCCGGGGGACGAGGGTTCGACCCGCCGGCCCATGTCCCCCTCCCCACGGACATGGCAGATCAGACAGGCGTACGCGAGCCGGTCCCGAGGAGCGTGCTGTCACGTTGCCCCTCGCCCAACTGAGCACAACTGAGAAGTGGGTTCTCAACGACGTTTCTCAGTTGCCCTCAGTACGTCCCGCGTCCCTTACGCGAGGATCGCGGTGGCTTCGACCTCGACCAGGTGGTCCGGGACGGACAGGGCAGCGACGCCCAGCAGGGTCGCCGGCGGGGTCGCCGTCGTGCCCAGCTTGGCCTTCGCCCGGGAGATCCCGTCCAACAAGGCGGTCATCTTGTCGGGGGTCCAGTCCACGACGTGGACGGTCAGTTTCGCCACGTCGTCGAAGGAGCCGCCGGCCCCCGCGACGGCGGTGGCGACGTTGAGGTAGCACTGTTCGACCTGTGCGGCGAGGTCGCCCGCGCCGACGGTGGTCCTCTCGGCGTCCCAGGAGACCTGGCCGGCGACGAAGACCAGCCTCGTCCCCGACGCGACCGCCGTCTGGTGGTAGACGTCGATCTCGGGCAGCCCCTCGGGGTTCAGCAGGGTGACGGGCATGGTGGTACGCCTCCTCATAGGGGCGGCCGGGACGCGCACGGCCACCCAAAACTCTCTTGTGGTTACTGAGGAACTGTAGGAGAGTGTCCGCTGACGTGGAAGAACGCACTTTTCAGTGACTGGGGAACCTCATGGTGAGCAAGCAGTTCAAGGGCTCGGACGGCGAGGCGGACCTGAGGCGGGCCGACTCCCTGGCGCGGGAGATCTTCACGGACGTCGCCAACAAGTGGGCGTTCCTGATCATCGAGGCCATCGGCGAGGGCACTCTGCGGTTCGGCGAGCTGCGCGGCCAGGTCGAGGGCATCAGCCACAAGATGCTCACCCAGAACCTGCGCATGCTGGAGCGCAACGGGCTGGTCGAGCGGAAGGTGTATCCGACCGTGCCGCCGCGGGTGGAGTACACCCTCACCGAGCCGGGGCGGGCCCTGCGCGCGACGGTCGACGCGATGTGCGCGTGGACGCAAGCCCACCTCGGCGACATCGAGGCCGCCCGCCGCCGCTTCGACGCATGAGGCCCCACGCCGGGACCGCCCGGGCGAGGGAGGTTTCAACTGCCGACAAATGGGGTCAGGTGACGTCAGGCCCGAGTTAAGCGCCGCGCAGGGGGTAGGCGGCGTGAAACTCACGAGGAGGGTCTTGATGCCTGAACGCGATCTCCAGTACTTGACCGAACTGGCCGCGCAGCTGCGCGTCGACTCCGTACGCGCCGCCGCGGCGGCCGGTTCCGGGCACCCCACCTCGTCGATGTCGGCGGCGGACCTGATGGCCGTGCTGTTCGCCTGCCACCTCAGGTACGACTTCGACCGCCCCGACAACCCCGGCAACGACCACCTGATCTTCTCCAAGGGCCACGCCTCCCCCCTTCTCTACTCGCTCTACAAGGCGGCGAAGGTCATCGACGACGAGGAGCTGCTGTCGTTCCGGCGCCGGGGAAGCCGCCTGGAGGGGCACCCCACCCCCCGGCTGCCCTGGGTGGACGTCGCGACCGGCTCCCTCGGTCAGGGGCTGCCGGTGGGCGTGGGCGTGGCCATGGCGGGACGGCTGGAACGGCTGCCGTACCGGGTGTGGGTGCTGTGCGGTGACAGCGAGCTGGCCGAGGGGTCCATCTGGGAGGCGGCCGAGCACGCCGGGGCCGAAGGGCTGGCCAACCTGGTCGTGATCGTGGACGTGAACCGGCTGGGGCAGCGCGGCCCGACCCGGCACGGATGGGACACCGGGGCGTACGCGCGCCGGTTCGGCGCCTTCGGCTGGCACACGATCGAGATCGACGGCCACGACCCCGGCCAGATCGACTTCGCGCTGGGGGACGCCTGCAACACCCGCCGGCGTCCCACCGTGATCCTGGCCAAGACCCGCAAGGGCGAGGGGGTCGTCGAGGTCGAGAACCGGGAGGGCGCACACGGCAAGGCGCTCAAGGATCCCGACAAGGCCATCGACGAGCTGGGCGGGCCGCGCAGCGTCCACGTGGACGTGCACAGGCCGGAGGGTGAGGCCGCGCCGTACCACTTCGACCCGCGACCGGCGACGGTGCCCGAGTTCGAGGTCGGCGCGAAGGCGGCGACCAGGGCGGCGTTCGGCGCGGCGCTGGCGGCGCTCGGCGCGGCCCGCGGCGACGTGGTGGCGCTGGACGGCGAGGTGGCCGACTCGACCAAGACCGAGGAGTTCGGCCAGGCGTTCCCCGAGCGCTTCTTCGAGATGTACATCGCCGAGCAGCAGCTCGTGGCGGCGGCCGTCGGCCTGTCGGTGCGCGGCTGGACCCCGTACGCGGCCACCTTCGCGGCGTTCCTGACCAGGGCGCACGACTTCGTCAGGATGGCCGGCGTGAGCCAGGCGTCGATCCGGCTGGTCGGCTCGCACGCCGGCGTCTCGATCGGCGAGGACGGCCCCTCGCAGATGGGCCTGGAGGACCTGGCCATGATGCGGGCGGTGTACGGCAGCACGGTGCTGTACCCGTGCGACGCCAACCAGGCGGCGGCGCTGACCGTCGAGATGGCGGACGTGTCAGGGGTGTCCTACCTGCGCACCACCCGCGGCGAGACGCCGGTCATCTACCCGCCCGGCGAACGTTTCCCGGTGGGCGGCTCGCGGGTGCTGCGGAGCTCGCCCGACGACCGGGCCACGATCGTGGCGGCCGGGATCACGGTGCACGAGGCGCTGGCGGCGGCCGACGAGCTGACGGCGGCCGGCATCCCGGTCGGCGTGATCGACCTGTACTCGGTCAAGCCGGTGGACGCGGCGGTGCTGGTGGAGGCCGCCACGACGACGGGCAACCTGATCACGGTCGAGGATCACCGGCTGGAGGGCGGTCTCGGCGACGCCGTGCTGGACGCCGTCAGCGAGCTCGGCCCGCGGGTGGTGAAGCTCGCCGTGACCGGGTTGCCCGGGTCGGCGACGCCTGAGGAACAGCTCGCGGACGCCCGCATAGACCGCCACGCGATTGCCGAGGCGGTCAAGCGGTTGTTGTGAAGGAACTAGCGGGCCTTCGCCGTGGCCTTCCTGTTGGCCTTCTTGATGGCGTCCACCAGTTCCTTCTTGGTCATCCTGGATCGGCCGCGCACCCCGAGCCTGGACGCCACGCCCTGCAAGTGCTCCTTGCTGGCGTTGGCGTCCACGCCCTCCTCGGTCCTGCCGGAGCGGTCGGTCGCGCCCTTGTCGGACGGTCCCTTCTGCCCCTTGGGCTCCCAGTGGTCTCCGACCTTCTCGAAGGAGTGCTTGAGCGCGGCGAACGCGGTCATGTGCGCGCGCCGTCCCTCTCCGTACTCCTTCACGGCGGAGTCGTGCGCCTTGATCCACGTGTTCTGTGCCTTCTTCGGCGAACGCTTGATGGTCGACGGCAGCTCGTCAACGGCTGGCATGTCGATTCACCTCCTACAGCGGCGGCTCGTCGTAGTGGCGGCGCTCCTCGTACACCGTGGTCCTGCGGGTCTCCGGCTCCTCGTAGATCTCGTGCCGGTGCACCGGCTCGTCGATCGGGCCGACCGCCCTGCGGGTGACGCTGATCCGGTAGATGCCGAACAGCAGCCCCGCCAGGCCGCCGAGCATGAGGATGACGCCCACGACGTTGATGTCGAGGCCGGCGAGGTCGAACTCGACGGCCCAGGTGAGGATCGCACCGAGCATGATGAGGATGATGCTTCCGGCGATGGTCATCAGATTTACCTCCTTGACACGAAGGAACCTCTATCCACATGTCGAAAAACAAACCAGTCGTGGTGATCGGGCTGATGGGATCGGGTAAGACGACCGCAGGCCGCCTCCTCGCCACAGCGCTGGGGATGCCGTTCACGGACAGCGACCCGTTCCTGGAGAAGGAGCACGGCGGCACGGCGGCGCAGATCGCCGTCCGCGAAGGGGCCGACGCGCTGCACCGGTACGAGGCCGAGCACGTGCTGGCGGCGCTGGCGGGCGAGCCGAAGGTGATCGCGGCGGCGGCCAGCACCGTGGAGGACCCCCGGGTGCGCGAGGCGTTGCGCGAGGCGTTCGTGGTCTGGGTGGACGCCGCCGACGCCGTCCTGGCCCGGCGCATGAGCTCGGGCGCGCACCGCCCCGAGTTCCGGCCCGCGGAGATGCGGGCCCGGCGCGAGCGCTACTTCCAGCAGGTGGCGGACCTGACGTGTGACGTCGGCGTGCTGACCCCCGAGGACGTGCGCGACGCGGCTCTGCGGAAAATGGGTTTGCCCGCCGATGAGCAGGACTGATACCCAGAGGGGATGTTCGCCGAGAAACCCACTCTGACGGGTGAGCGCGTCAGGTTGCTCCCGGTCGGCCCCGAGCACGTCGAGGGCCTGATCGCGTTGATCAGCGATCCGGAGGTGCAGCGGCTGACGGGCTCGCACGGCGAGGTCGACCACGGGGTGGCCCGCCAGTGGTACGACACGCGGGGCGAGCACGCCGACCGGCTCGACCTGGCCATCATGGCCGGCGACGAGTACGTCGGCGAGGTCGTCCTCAACGAGCTCGACCGGCACAACCTGTCGTGCAACCTGCGGATCGCGCTGATCGGCGCCCGGGTCTTCGGCAAGGGCTACGGCACCGAGGCGATCGAGCTGGTTCTCGGCCACGCCTTCGCCACCACGCCGCTGCACCGCGTCGGCCTCGGCGTCTTCACCTTCAACGAGCGGGCGCGGCACGTCTACAAGAAGATCGGGTTCGTGGAGGAGGGCGTGCAGCGCGACACCCTGCTGTGGGAGGGCGAGTGGCACGACTCCGTGACGATGTCGGTGCTGCGGCCGGAGTGGCAGTCAAGATCCAGAAGCCTGGCATAATGATCATGACGCATGGGTCCCCCGAGGCGCGCGGGGGACCTGTGGTCGTTCCCTCACAACCAACGGCCGATCCGGCGCATCTAAGCATCAGTGACGATGCGCTTGGTGCCTGGTGACCCCGAGAGGCTGGGCGGCTTCTGGCTGGCCGCCCGGCTCGGCGCGGGCGCGCGCGGGGTGGTCTACGACGCCTACGACGACGAGGGCCGCCGCTACGCGGTGAAGGTGCCCCGGGTCGAGGTCGAGCCGGTCGCGCGGGTGAGCTGCCCGCACCTGGCGGAGGTGGTCGCCTCCGGGGCCGATCACGGCATCCCGTACGTGGTGAGCGAGTTCGTCGACGGGCCCGACCTGCGGCAGGCGGTCGAGCGGCACGGGCCGTACCGGGGCGAGGAGCTGGCGGCCCTGGCGGGCGCGCTGGCCGGGGCGCTCCGCGCGCTGCACGCGGCCGGGCTGACGCACCGCGACCTGCGGCCGGAGAGCGTGCTGCTGGCGGCGGGCGGCCCCAAGGTGATCGACATGGGGGTGGCGGTCGGCGGGTCGCTGGGGGCGACGTGCACGTACCTGGCCCCCGAGATCCTGACCGGCAGCGGCCACGAGCCGGCGACGGACGTCTTCTCCTGGGGGGCCGTGGTGCTCTACGCGGCCACGGGCGGCGATCCGTTCTCCGGGCGGAGTCTCGGCGCGGTGCTGCACCGGCTGCTGACCGTCGATCCCGACCTGAGCGCCCTGCCCGACGGGCTGCGCGAGCTGGTCGGGCGGGCGCTGGCCAAAGACCCCGCCGCCCGCCCCGCGGCGGACGAGCTGCTGGTCGAGGCCGACCCCGCCGCGTTGCGCCCGCCGGCGGGCGTGGCCGGGCACAGGTCGCTCGGCGAGCTGGCCGAGCGCGTCTACGCCGGGCTCACGCCGCGCCAGCAGGAGGCGGTGCCGGGCCTGCTGCTGCGCCTGATGGACGGCGACGACCCCCACGACGAGGGCGGCGTGCTGGCCCCGCTGATGGACGCCGGGCTGCTCGTACGCCGGAGCGTGCGGGTGCCGCCCACCGAGACCCCGGTCGGCAAGCTCGTGGCCGTGCGCGACGACCGGGTGGCGCCGGCCAGCGCCGCGCTCTACCGGGCCTGGCCGCGCCTGCGCGGCTGGGTGGCCGACGAGCGCGACGGCCTGGCCGTCCACCGGGAGCTGCGCCTGGCGGCCGACCGATGGTCGCGCCACCGGCGCGGGCGCACGTACCTCTACCGGGGCGACCGGCTCGACACGGCGCTCGGCTGGGCCGCGGCCAAGCGCCGTCACCTGCGGCTCAACCAGCTCGAACGCGACTTCATCGGCGCGAGCGTGGCCATGTCCAAGCAGCGCAGGCGGCTGCTGCGGCCCTCGCTGGCGACCCTGGCCGCCGCCCTGGCCGTCGCGGTGTCGATGTCGGCCGTCTCGCTCAACGGCGAACGGGAGCTGCGCGGACACCTCCTTGAGGCCAACGCGCGGGCCGTGGCCGCCCGCGCCGAGGCGCTGCGCTCCTCCGACCCGCGTACGGCGATGCGGCTGAGCGTGGCGGCCTGGCGGATGTCGCCGGTGTTCGAGGCACGGGTGGCGTTGCAGGCGTCGCTGGCGCAGCCGGAGCTGGGCGTGTTCACCGACCCCGCGGCCGACGAGCGGGCCGGCTACCTGCTGCGCGGCGACGAGCTGGTCAGGTGGCGCGACCGCACGCTGACCGTCTGGGACGTCCGCAGCGGCCGGCAGCTGGCCGCGCACGCGCTTCCCGAGGGCAGCGCCGCGCTGAGCGACGACGGCCGGTACGCCGAGGGCACCGGCGGGCAGCCCGTCGAGGTGGCCACCGGCCGGGCCCCCGCGACCGGGACGTACACGATCACCAGCGGCAACCGCACCAGGGTCTACCGGGGCGCCGAGGTGCTGCTCGACGTGCTCGACCACCGGGTGGCGGTGTCGCGCGACGGGAGCCGGGCCGCGGTCTCCGACCTGGACGGGCGGGTCGAGCTCTGGTCGCTGCCGGGCCGGGCCAAGGAGCGGGAGTTCACCGTCCGGCCGCAGACCGGGCCGGACCGGTCGGCGCCGCCCCTGTCGTTCAGCCCCGACGGCCGCACCCTGGCCGTCGCGGGCCGCGACGGCGTGACCCTCCTCACTCCCGGCGCCGAGCCGCCGCGGGAAGCCACCGCGACGACCACCGCCGCGTTCGCGGCGGAGGCGGGCGACGGGGAGATGCCGGCGGACGGCTCCGCCGGCACGCCCGTGTTCAGCCCCGACGGCAGCCTGCTCGCCCTCCCCGGCCGGGACGAGGTGCGCCTGTGGAGCGTGGCCGACCGGCGGCTGGCCGGCGCCTACCGCTTCCGCGGCGACCAGCACGGCGACCTGGCCTTCTCCGCCGACGGCCGCACCCTGCGCTACCTGAGCGGCCTGGGCTCGGTCGTCTCGCTCGACGTCTCCGGGCTCCCGGCCCCCGCCCCCGGCGTCCACACGGCCGCGCTGTCGAGCGACGGCCGGGTGGCGGCCAGAGACGTCGGGAACGCCATCCGGCTCACCGACGTGGTGGCGCGCAAGCCGCTGGCCGAGATCGCCGCCACCGGCGACGTCGCCTTCGACGCGGCGGGCAGGCTGCTGGCCGTGGCGGGCGACCCGGTCACCGTCTGGGAGGCGTCGGGCGGCAGGAGGGTCACCGTCATCGACGCGGGCGGCGACGTGCCGGCCGTGGCCCTGTCCCCCGGCGGCGACACGCTGGCCACCGCGCGCGGCCGGCGGCTGGAGACCTGGGACGTGCGCGCCGGCCGCCGGATCAGGGCCTACGAGGGTGCGGGCGACCTGGCGATGGCCTTCAGCCCCGACGGCTCGACGCTCGCCTCCGGCACGAACCTGCTCGACCTGCGTACCGGCGAGATCACCCCGCTCGCCCCGGCCGCCGCCCGGCCCACCGCGCTCGCCTTCTCCCCCGACGGCCGCACGCTGGCCCTCGGGCTCGGCGGCGGACGCGTCGAGCTGTGGGACGTGGGCGAGCGCGAGCGGGCCGGCTCGATCGAGACCGGCACGGCCCCCGTGCACGACCTGCGCTTCTCCCCCGGCGGCGACCTGCTCGCGATCGACGCCGAACGCACCTCCCTGTGGGACGCCGGCACGCTGCGCGAGGTCGGCCAGGTCGGGTCGGGGGCCGAGGGCCTGGCCTTCAGCCAGGACGGCCGCAGGCTGCGCGGCGTGGCGGCGGACGGCAGCGTCCGCGAGAGCCCGGTGGACCCGGCGCTGACGGCGCAGGAGGTGTGCGCCCGCGCGGGCGGGCCGCTCAGCCAGGACGAGTGGAGCCGGCTGATCCCGGAGAGCGGCTACCAGGGCGGCTGCTGAGGCGGGCGGCCGGTCAGGAGGCGGGGTAGGTCTTGAGCACCCTGCCCTGGGGGTCGGCCACCAGGTAGCCGGTGCGGTAGGCGTCGCCGAGGTAGACGAGCAGCACCTGCTTGGTGCTGGTGAAGACGAAGTTGGGATCGACGATGAGGTAGCGCGTGGTGGGCTTGCGCACGCCGAGGACGCTCTCGGCCTTCTTGAGCAGGCCGGGCAGGGCGTCCCAGTTGTACTTGGCCAGGTCGACGGGCGGGGTGCGGACGGTGGAGCCGGTGCCCTCGCGGGTGGCCTTGCCGTCGCGGTAGGCGTAGCGGTCGTAGACGGCCGGGTCGCCCTTGAGCGGGGCCTCGGCGGAGATGTACGTCGGGTAGACGACCATCCGGACGACCTTGGTGCCGCCCATGACCGGCTTGAGCGCCTTGATCGCGGCGCGGATGCCGTCGGGGGTGAGCAGGTTCTCCGGCTGCGGCTCCGGCTCCTTGCTCGCCTCCGGCTCCTGGGCGTCGGTAGTCTCCACCGGGGTGATCTGCGGCGTGTTCGGCTGGGTCGGCTCCTCGGCGCCGCGCACGCCCGGGAGCAGCGTGTAGACCAGCACGCCGGTCACCGCCAGCGCGCCCACGGAGGCCGTCACGGCGGCGACCGGCGAACGGCGGGCGCGGCGCGACGCCACGGTGCCGGGCTGCGAGAACGACGGCTGCGGCCCCCAGGGGTGCGGCGCCCCGGGCGGCACGGTGGCCCCCTGCCGGGCCCCGGGCGGCACAGTGGCCCCCTGCGGCGGGCCATGGTGCAGCGGCCCCGCCTGATGGAGCGGTCCCGAGGGCGCGGACGGGTGACCGGGGTGGAGCGGGGCCGAGGGTGCGGACGGGTGGCCGGGGTGGAGTGGGGCCGGGGCCGGGGCGGGCGGCAGGTAGGCGGGCGGGGCCGAGCCGGGGTCGGCGGCGGCGGCGAGCATGCGGTCGAGGGTCTCGGCGTCGGGACGGCCGGCCGGGTCGCGGCGCAGCAGCGCGCCGAGCACGGGACCGAGCGGCCCGGCCCGCTCCGGCGGCGGCACCTCCTGGTTGAGCACGGCGGCCAGCGTCGCCAGCGTGGTGCTCCGGCGCAGCGGGTGGCGGCCCTCGACGGCCACGTACAGCAACATGCCGAGCGACCACAGGTCGGAGGCGGGGTCGCCCTCGTGCCCGTTGATGCGCTCGGGCGCCATGTACTCGGGCGAGCCGATGAACGACCCGGTCGCCGTCAGGCTGGTCGACTCGCGCACGGCGGCGATGCCGAAGTCGGTGAGCACCGAGCGGCCGTCCTCGCGCAGCAGCACGTTGGCGGGCTTGACATCGCGGTGCTGGATGCCGACGGCGTGCGCGGCGCGCAGCGCGGAGAGCACCTCCCGGCCCAGGCGGGCGGTCTCCCAGGGCGTCATGGGCCCGCGCGCGAGGCGGTCCTGGAGCGAGCCGCCGGTGACCAGCTCCATGACGATCCACGGGTAGCCGTCGCCGCCCGGGTCGACGATGTGGTGGATGGTGGCGACGTGCGGATGGTTCAGCCGGGCCAGCGCGCGGGCCTCGCGCAGCACCCGGGCCCGCAGCGCGCGGGCGGCCTCGGGGTCGTGCTCCTCGAACGAGGGATCGGGCGGCCGGACCTCCTTCAGCGCGACCTCGCGGTGGAGGGCGGTGTCCCAGGCGCGCCACACCAGGCCCATGCCACCGCCGCCGAGCCTCTCGGTCAGCTCGAAGCGGTTGTCGATCACGCGATTGTGCATGGGAAGCAGCGTAGGGCCGGGCCGTGGTCGCCGTCATCAGGGTGGTCGCGGTGGGGATGGACGGGCTGGTTGGATGGGCGCCATGAACGCAGGCGATCACCAGCTCGGCATCTACCTGACGGGCATGCTCGAAGGCCGTACGCCGGAGCTGACCACCGACCTCTCGGCCCTGGAGGGCGCGGCCAGGCGGGTGCTCTCGCCCGAGGCGCTGGGCTACATCGTGCCGAGCGCGGGCAGCGGCTCGACCGCGCGGGCCAACCTGGAGGCGTTCGAGCGGCGCCGGATCGTGCCGAGGATGCTGCGCGGCGTCGCGCGGCAGCGTGACCTGTCGTGCGAGGTGCTGGGCACCCCGATGGCGGCGCCGGTGCTGGTGGCGCCCATGGGGGTGCAGACGCTGGCCCACGAGGAGGGCGAGCTCGCCACCGTGCGGGCCGCGGCCGCGGTCGGCGTCCCGTACGTGCACTCGACGGCCGCCGCCCACGACTTCGAGCAGGTGGCGGCGGCGGGCGGGGACGCGCCGCGCTGGTACCAGCTCTACTACCCGACCGACCGGGACGTGTGCCTGAGCTTCCTGCGCCGGGCCAGGGCGACCGGCCACTCGGTGCTGGTGGTCACGCTGGACACGACGCTGCTCGGCTGGCGTCCGGCCGACCTCGACCGCGGCTACCTGCCGTTCCTGGCCGGCACGGGCATCGCCAACTACCTGAGCGACCCCAACTTCGCCGGGGTCGAGAACCCGGTCGCCCACTGGGCGGGCATGTTCCCCAACCCGGGCCTGAGCTGGGACGACCTGTCGTTCCTGCGTGACCACTGGGACGGCCCGATCGTGCTCAAGGGCATCATGAGCACCGAGGACGCGCGCCTGGCCGCCGAGCACGGCGTCGACGGGATCGTGGTGTCCAACCACGGCGGCCGCCAGGTCGACGGCGCCCTGGCCGCGCTCGACGCGCTGCCCGGCATCGCCGAGGCGGTCGGCGACCGGCTGACGGTGCTGTTCGACTCGGGCGTGCGCACCGGGGCCGACGTGGTCAAGGCGCTCGCGCTGGGCGCGCGGGCCGTGCTGGTCGGCCGTCCCGTGCTGTACGGGCTGGCGCTGGGCGGGCAGGCGGGCGTCGAGCACGTGCTGCGCTGCCTGCTGGGCGAGCTGGACATCACGCTCGCCCTGTCCGGCTACTCCTCCCCCGACGAGCTGGGCCCCGACGCGCTCGCCTGATGGCACATCGAGGTCCGGAAATGACCGCGATTGCCCCTACCTTTGTCCCCATGGATCCCCTCATCTCCCAGCGCGCACTCAACCGGGCCACGCTCGACCGGCAACTGCTGCTGCGCCGCGGCGGCGGGAGCGTGCAGGAGGTCGTCGAGCGGCTCGGCGGCCTCCAGGCGCAGACCCCCCACACCTGGTACGTCGGCCTGTGGAACCGCATCGAGGGGCTCAAGCCCGAGGACGCCTCCGGCCTGCTGGCCGGCCGCGAGCTGGTGCGGATCGCGCTGCAGCGCTCCACCATCCACCTGGTCACCGCCCGTGACTGCCTGGCCATGCGGCCGCTGTTGCAGGTCGTCACCGAGCGCATGACGCGTACGACGTTCGGCCGGCGGCTGGCCGGCGTCGACCTGGACGAGCTGGCCGCGACCGGCCGGGCGCTGCTGGAGGAGCGGGCGATGACCTTCGCCGACCTCGGCCGGGCGCTGGGCGAGCGGTGGCCGGAGCACGACCAGCACGCGCTCGGCCAGGGCGTGCGCTGGCTGCTGCCGCTGGTCCAGGTGCCGCCGCGCGGGCTGTGGGGCAGGAGCGGGCCGGTCGCGCACACCACCGCCGAGTCGTGGCTGGGCCCGGCGGAGGTGCCGCCGATGACGCCCGCCGAGCTGGTCCGGCGCTACCTGGCCGCCTTCGGCCCGGCCTCGGTGCAGGACGCGCAGACGTGGTCGGGCCTGACCAGGCTGGGCGAGGTCGTCGAGTCCATGGACCTGGTCCGCTTCAGGGACGCCGCCGGCCGCACGCTGTACGACCTGCCGGAGGCCGTCCGGCCGGCGGCGGACGTCCCGGCCCCGGTGCGGCTGATGTACGACTTCGACAACCTGTTCCTGTCGCACGCCGACCGCTCGCGGGTGATCAGCGAGCGCGGCGCGGCCGTCATGCAGGGGTCGTTCATGGGCACGAACGTGATCCCCCGGATCATCCTGGTGGACGGCGTCACCGCCGGCGACTGGACGGTGACCAGGGCCAAGGGCGTCTCCACGCTGAACGTGCACCAGTGGACGCCGATCGCCGAGCTGGACGAGGTCGAGCGGGAGGCACGGCTGCTGCTGGAGTTCCTGGCCCCCGACGACGAGCACGACGTCTCAGTCCTTGACCGCCCCTCCAAGCCCTGACACGAGCCGCCGCTGCACCGCCACGAAGAAGATCAGCACGGGGATCGTCATCAGCGTCGAGGCCGCCATGATCCCGCCCCAGTCGTTCTCGTTGGGCTTGAAGAAGACGAGCAGCGCGGCGGGCAGGGTCTGGTTGTCCTTGGCCGAGATGATGAAGGTGCGCGCGAAGACGAAGTCGTTCCAGGCGGTGATGAAGGAGAACACGCTGGTCGCCACCAGGCCGGGCGCGACCAGCGGGAACAGGATGCGCCACAGCACGGTCGCGCGTCCGGCCCCGTCGATCATCGCCGCCTCCTCCAGCGCCTCCGGCACCCCGGCGACGAACCCGCGCAACATCCAGATCGCGAACGGCAGCGTGAAGGCGAGCTGCACCACCACCAGCGAGGCCAGCGTGTTGAGCAGCCCCAGGTCCCGGACCACGAAGAACAGCGGGATCGTCAGCGCCTCGACCGGCACCATCTGCGCGACCAGGAACATGATCAGCACGGTCGTCCTGAACCGGAAGGCGAACCTGGTCACGGCCACCGCCGCGAGGAAGGCGACCCCGGCCGACAACACGACCACGACGAGCGCCACGATCGCGCTGTTGAGCAGGTAGCGGGCGAAGTTCTCCCCGGTCAGCACGCGGACGAAGTTGTCCAGCGTCGGATGGGACGTCCAGGGCCTGACCTCCAGCGACTGGATCTCCCCGGCGGGCTTGAGCGCCGACAGGACCATCCAGTAGAGCGGGAACGCGGTGAGCAGGGCGACCACCAGCGCGACCGCGTTGGGCACAAGACGGCGTCGGTTCACAGGCGTTCCCCACTGCGCCGCAGCGCCCGGATGTAGAACAGGGTGATCACGAGCAGGATCAGCGTCATGACGACCGCGACGGCCGAGCCGAGTCCGTACTCGGAGGAGCCGAAGGCGATCTGGTAGGCGTAGACGTTGAGCACGGTGTTCTGCCCGGCCACGCCGCCGCCGTTGGTCATCACGTAGATCTGGGTGAAGAGCTTGAAGTCCCAGATGACCGACTGGATGACCACGATCGTGACCAGCGGCCGCAACATCGGCACGATGATCCGCCAGAACCCCTGCCAGGCCGAGGCGCCGTCGAGCGCGGCCGCCTCCAGCACCGAGGCGGGGACGGCCCGGATGCCCGCGTACAGGGTGATCATCACGAACGGGAACGAGTGCCACACGACCGTCGCGCCGACCACGCCGAAGGTGACCCACCGGTCGTAGAACCAGTTGAACCCGTCGATCCCGAGCACCTGGTTGACCAGGCCGAGGTCGGCGTCGAACAGGAACATCCACACGGTGGAGCCGGTCATCGCGGGGGCCGCCCACGCGCCGAGCGCGGCCAGCGACAGGGCCGTCCTCGGCAGCGGCCCGGTCCTGGTCAGCAGCACGGCCAGGGCCGCGCCGACCGCCAGCGTCGCGACGACCAGCGCCGCCGCGAACCCCACCGTCTGCGCCAGCACCTCCCAGAACCGCCGGTCGCCGAGCAGCGCGGCGTAGTTGCCGAACCCGACGAACGTGCTCGGCTGCCCGCCGCTGACCTGCGCCTGCCGGTAGTCGAAGACCGACAGCAGGCCCAGCATGTAGACGGGATAGCCGAACATGGGGACCAGCACGGCCGCCGCGGGCAGCAGGTAGAGCCAGGGGCGCCCGCGGCGGACGGTCGTACCTCGGCTCACGAGCGGCCGAAGGCGGTCTTGACGGCCGCGGCCGCCTCGGTGGTGGCCTGCTCGACGGTGGACTGACCGGTCGCGACCTTCTGCAGCATCGTGGGGACGACCTTGCCGTTGTCGATCTTCACCCAGGCGGGGTCGATCGGCACGAACCGGGTGCCCTTGGCCACCGTGTCCAGGAACGGCTTGACGAACGGGTCCTTGGCCGCCAGCTCGTCGCGGGCCGAGGTGAGCGTCGGCAGGTTGCCCATCGCGTCGTACATCTTGGCCTGGTACGCCTTGCCGCCCAGGAGCTTGACGAAGTCCGCGGCCAGGGTGCGGTGACCGGCGTTCTTCAGCACGCCCAGGTTGTTGCCGCCGGCGAAGGCGGGCGCGATCGAGCCCTCGGCCG
The DNA here is from genome assembly GCF_040631115.1 of Nonomuraea sp. NPDC005692. NCBI lineage: Bacteria > Bacillati > Actinomycetota > Actinomycetes > Streptosporangiales > Streptosporangiaceae > Nonomuraea > Nonomuraea sp. NPDC005692. The sequence continues at coordinate 18,723 of NZ_JBEXYU010000010.1, forward strand.
CGCCGGGCAGCGGGACGACGGCGTACTTGCCGGCCGCCGCGCCGGCGTCCACGGCCGAGCGGTTGAAGTTGCCGAGTATGCCCATCGCGGCCTTGCCGCCGGCGAACAGCTCGACCGTCTTGCCGCCGGTCAGCGAGACGCACGCCTGCGGCGGGCAGACGTCGTCGGTCAACAGGTCCGTGTACGCCTTGACGCCCTTGCGCGACTGCGGCGAGTCGAGCGAGGTGATGTCGCCGCCGGCGTCCCAGACGAAGGGCAGGGCGCCGAAGGTGTACTCGCCGCCGACGGCTATGCCGTACAGGTCGGGCTTCTTCTTGCGGATCGTGCGGGCGGTCTCGGTCAGGGCGCCGATGGACGTGGGCGGTTTCAGGCCGAGCTCGTCGAAGACGTCGGTGCGGTAGTAGAGGGCACGGATGCCGATGAACCAGGGCAGGCCGTACTGCTTGCCCTGGACGGAGGCCGACTTGACCAGGTCGGGGGTCAGGTCCAGGCCCTTCAGGTCGGCAGTGAGGTCGGCGAATCCGCCGGCGGCGGCGTACTCGGCGAGGTCGGTGTTGCCGTACTCGGCGACGTCCGGGGAGCTGGCCGGGTCGTTGAAGGCGCCCTTGAACTTCTCGTGCCGGGCGGGCGTGGTGGGGATGTAGGTGACCTCGACCTTGACGTCCGCGTGCGCGGCGGTGAACTCCTTGATCGCCTCGTTGACGACCTTGTCCTTGGGGGCCCGGTTGGGCTCGTCGAAGAGCCAGACGCGCAGCGTCCCCGTCCGCTCGTCGCCGCCGCCGGAGGCGGGAGCGGTCGAGGGCGCGCAGGCGGCCAGCATGAGCAGGGCCGTTCCGGCCGCGGCAAAGTAAAGAAACTTCACTATTACCTCCTGCGCAGACACTAGGAATTCGCCCAGGAGTCGAGAAGACTTGTCAGGAGATGTTGTGCAGTGCACAACAGGGTGCTGCATTTCGCGAAATTTCATCGAATATGGTGACTTGCGTGCCCGAACGCAACCAGTCCGCCTCGCTCCGGCGCGCTCTGGCCGTCCTGGACCACGTACGCGGCCACACCGGCCTGTCGCTCACCCAGCTCGCCGAGGGCGTGGGCCTGTCCAAGAGCACGGTGCTGCGGCTGACCGTCCCGCTCGTGGAGGCCAGGCTGCTCGAACGCGACCGCAGGACCGGGGCGTACCGGCTGGGGCACGGCACCCTCCAGCTCGGGCAGGCGTACCTGGCCACGCTGGACCTGCGCGCGGTCGCCGCCGAGGAGTCGCACCGGCTGATGAGCGAGGTGCGCGAGACCGTGCACCTGGTCGTCTACGACCACCCGCACGTCGTCTACATCGACAAGGTGGAGAACGAGACGAACGTGCGCATGGCCTCGCGCATCGGCAGCCGCGGCCCGGTGCACGCCACGGCGGTCGGCAAGGCGATCCTGGCCTGGCAGCCGGAGGAGGCGCTGGCCGGGCTGGCACTCGACCCGATCACCAAGCACACCATCACCGACGCCGACCGGCTGCGTGCCGAACTGACCCACATCCGGCGGCGCGGCTACGCGGTGGACGACCGCGAGAACGAGCCCGAGGTGCGCTGCGTCGCCGCGCCGATCTTCAACCACAACGACGCCGTCGTCGCCGCCGTCTCGGTCTCCGGGCTCACCTCGCGGATCACCGCCGCGCGGGTGCGGGAGCTCGGGCCGCTGGTGGCCGGGGCGGCGTCGCGGATCTCCAGAAAGCTGGGCAGGCCGACCACATGACCGAACTGGTGACCTTCGGCGAGACCATGGCGCTGTTCGCCGCCCGGCGCACCGGGCCGCTGCGCTTCGCCCGCGACTTCGACCTGGGCCTCGGCGGCGCCGAGTCGAACGTGGCGATCGGCGTGGCCCGGCTCGGCCACCGGGCGACGTGGGCCGGGCGGGTGGGCGACGACGAGTTCGGCGACCTGATCCGGGCCACGCTCACCGGCGAGGGCGTGGACGTGCGCGCGGTCACCGACCCGGACGCCCCCACCGGGCTGATGATCAAGGGCAGGCGCACGGCCGACCTCGTGGACGTGCGGTACTACCGCAAGGACAGCGCCGGGTCCCGGCTGCGGCCGGCCGACCTCGATCCGGCGCTGATCGCCTCGGCCAGGGTGCTGCACGTCTCCGCGATCACCCCGGCGCTGTCGGCGTCGGCCCGGGAGACCGTGGCGCACGCGATCGCCGCGGCGCGGGCGGCCGGCGTGCTCGTCTCGCTGGACGTCAACTACCGCCGGGCCCTGTGGACGGCGCAGGAGGCGGGTGCCTGGCTGCGGGAGACGGTCGGCGGCGTGGACGTGCTGTTCGCGACCGTGCCGGAGGGCCGCCTGGTCGCCGACGTCGACGACCCGGCCGAGCTGGCCAAGGCGCTCGCCTCGCTCGGGCCCTCGTACGTGCTGGTCAAGTCGGGGTCGGCGGGCGCGCTGGAGCTGTCCGGCGGGGTGCTGCGCCGGGCGCGGCCGTACCGGGTGACCGAGGTGGACCCCGTGGGGGCCGGGGACGCGTTCGCGGCCGGGTGGCTGGCCGACTGGCTGGCCGGGGCGGACCCGGAACGGCGGCTGGACACCGCCTGCGCGGCGGGGGCGTTCGCGGTGACCTCGCAGGGCGACTGGGAGAGCCTGCCCCGCCGCTCCGACCTGGGCCTGCTCGGCCGGGGCGCCGACGGCGTGAGCAGGTAGCCGCCCCAGGACGAGGTTTTGCCCGTTTTCGACCCGTTCTTGAGGGCAGCCGGGGAAGATCTCGTCCGGGGAGAGGAACAGTGCGATGACAGACGTCTCCAGCAAGGGTCCGCAGTCGAACGACGAGCGCGAGGTGCTCACCAACCGACAAGGGCATCCCGTCTACGACAACCAGAACCAGCGGACGGTCGGCCCGCGCGGACCGGCGACGCTGGAGAACTACCAGTTCCTGGAGAAGATCAGTCACTTCGACCGCGAACGCATCCCCGAACGGGTGGTGCACGCCAGGGGCGCGCTGAGCTACGGCTACTTCGAGGCGTACGGCAAGATCGGCGACGAGCCGGTCAGCCGCTACACCAGGGCCAAACTGTTCCAGGAGGCCGGCAAGCGCACCGACGTGGCGCTGCGCTTCTCCACCGTGATCGGCGGCCGCGACTCCGCCGAGACCGCCCGCGACCCGCGCGGCTTCGCGATCAAGTTCTACACCGAGGACGGCAACTGGGACCTGGTGGGCAACAACCTGGCCGTCTTCTTCATCAGGGACGCCATCAAGTTCCCCGACGTCATCCACGCGCTCAAGCCCGACCCGGTGACCTTCCGGCAGGACCCGAACCGCATCTTCGACTTCATGTCCCAGACCCCCGAGTCGATGCACATGCTGGTCAACCTGTTCAGCCCGCGCGGCATCCCCGCCGACTACCGGCACATGCAGGGATTCGGCGTGAACACCTACAAGTGGGTCAACCAGCAGGGCGAGACGTTCCTGGTCAAGTACCACTGGATGCCCAAGCAGGGCGTGCGCAGCATGACCGCGGCGGACGCGGCGGTCGTCCAGGCGGGCGACCTCGGGCACGCCACGAAGGACCTGCACGACGCCATCGAGCGCGGCGACCACCCCGAGTGGGAGCTGCTGGTCCAGCTCATGAGCGACGAAGAGCACCCCGAGCTGGACTTCGACCCGCTCGACGACACCAAGGTGTGGCCGGAGAACGAGTTCCCGGCCAGGCCGGTCGGCCGCCTGGTCCTCAACCGCAACGTCGAGAACCAGTTCGCCGAGAACGAGCAGGCCGCCTTCGGCACCGGCGTCCTGGTGGACGGCCTCGACTTCTCCGACGACAAGATGCTGGTCGGCCGGACGTTCTCCTACAGCGACACCCAGCGCTACCGGGTCGGCCCGAACTACCTGCAACTCCCGGTCAACCAGGCCAGGAACGCGCCCATCAGGACCAACCAGCGCGACGGCCAGATGGCGTACTTCGTCGACACCGGCGGCGAGGACCCGCACATCAACTACGAGCCCTCGCTGCGCGGCGGCCTGCGCGAGGCCGAGTACCCGACCCTGGACGAGGAGGGCCCGGTCATCAACGGCCGGCTCATGCGCAGGCGCATCCCGCGGACCAACGACTACAAGCAGGCCGGCCAGCGCTACCTGCTCATGGAGCAGTGGGAGCGCGACGACCTGGTGCGCAACTTCGTCGACGCGCTCAGCCAGTGCGACCGGCGCATCCAGGAGCGCATGGTCTGGCACTTCCTGCTCGTGGAGGACGACCTGGGCCTGCGCGTCGGCGAGGGCCTGGGCATCACCCCGGACGACGTCGCCCGGCTGGAGCCGCTGGCGAGCCAGGACCTCACCGACGAGGACCGGGAGCGCCTGGTCAAGCTCGGGCGCAACGGACCGCGCGACGTGGAGGGCCTGAAGATGACCCACTGCGTGCCGAACGAGCGGGCCGCCCACGCCGACGGCCTCTGAGCGGCGGCTACAGCAGCCCGGCGGCGGCCAGCAGCTTGCCGACCCGGCCGGTCTCGTCGTCGTTCAGCGGGATCTGCGGCAGCGCGGTGAGCGGGCAGTCGATGACGCCCCGCAGATGCAGGGCGGCCTTGAACGCGCCCAGCCCCGCCGAGCTGCCGCCCATGCGGCCCGCACCGACCCGGACGATCTCGAACAGCCTGACCAGGCGTTCCTGCTCGGCCCTGGCCGCCTCCCAGTCGCCGCGGGTGGCGGCCCGGTACAGCTCGGCGTACCCGTGGGGGTCCACGTTGCCGAGGCCGGGGACCACGCCGTCGGCGCCCATCCACAGCGCGGAGTCCACGGTCACCTCCGACCCGGTGAGCACGCTGAACGGCGCCCGGCGGCCCATGATGACCTGGCGCAGCCCGCCGTCGTCGCCGCTGGAGTCCTTGACCCCGGCGAGCGCGCCCTCGGCGGCCAGGTCGAGCAGCAGGTCCGCGCTCAGCTTGGTGTGCACGCTGACCGGCAGGTCGTAGGCGTAGACCGGCAGGCCGGCGCGGGCGGCGATCGTCCGGAAGTGGGTGCGGATCTCCTCGGGATGGGTGCGCGTGTAGAACGGCGCGGTCGCCACCAGCCCGGACGCCCCCGCCGCCGCCGCGACGCGGGCGTGTTCGAGCACCCGCGGCGTGGTCATGTCGATCACCCCGGCCAGCACCGGCACCTGGCCGCCTACGTGCCCGACGACCGTGTCCAGCACCACCCGCCGCTGCGCGTCGGTCAGGTAGGCCACCTCCGAGGAGGAGCCGAGCACGAACAGCGCGTCCACCCCGCCCGCCAGCAGGTGGTCCACCAGCCGGGTCAGGGAGGCGGCGTCCACCTCGTGGCCGGGGGTGAACGGGGTGCAGACCGGGGGGATCACGCCGGTCACCGTCGCGGACCCGGCGACATCGGGATCTGTCATGAGTGCTCCTGGATCAGCTCTAGGTCGGTGGCTCCGGCCGCCACCGGGTGGTGGCAGTGGAAGAGGTGGTCGTCCCCGGCCCGCGTGGCGGCGGGCATCTCGGCCGCGCACAGGTCGTCGGCCCGCCAGCACCGGGTGCGGAACGGGCAGCCGCTCGGCGGCCTGGTGGCCGACGGCACCGCGCCCACCAGCGGGATCGGGGTGATGGGCGAGATCAGCCCGGGGGTGGCCGAGAACAGCGCCCGCGTGTACGGATGCCTGGCCCGCCCCGGCACCGACCGCGCGGGCGTCTGCTCGACGATCCTGCCCAGGTACATGGTGACCACGCGGTCGCTCATCCGGCGCACGGTCTGGATGTCGTGCGAGATGAACACCATCGCCAGCCCGAGCCGGTCCTTGAGGTCGAGCAGCAGGTTGAGGATCTGGGCGCGGACCGACACGTCCAGGGCGCTGGTGGGCTCGTCGGCGACGACCAGCCGCGGTTCGAGCGCGAGCGCCCTGGCCACGGCCACCCGCTGCCGCTGCCCGCCGGAGAGCTGGCCGGGCAACGCGCCGGCCACTCCGGCGGGCAGGCCGACCAGGTCCAGCAGCTCGCGCACGCGGGCCTCGCGCTCGCCGGGGGTGCCCCGGCGGTGCACGTCGAGCGGGTCGCGCAGGATCCGGCCGACCGGCAGCCGCCGGTTGAGCGCCGTGGACGGGTCCTGGAAGATCAGCCCGACGCCGCCGCCGACGAGCGTGCGCCGCTCGTCCTGCTTCAGCGTCCACAGGTCGCGGCCGTTCAGGCGCACGCTTCCCGTGGTCGGCCGCTGCAACCCGACCAGCACCTTGGCCAGCGTGGACTTCCCGCAGCCCGACTCCCCCACGATCCCGACGGTCTCGCCGGGCGCGACGGTCAGCGAGGCGGCGGTCAGGGCGTGCACGCGGTCCCGCGCGAACAGCCCTCCCGAGCGGGCCTTGTGCACCACGTGCACGTCGTTCAGCTCAAGCACGTGTCTCACTCCCTGCGAGTTCGACCGCCGGGTGGTGGCAGGCCACCGCGTGCCGCCTGGCCTCTCCGGCCAGCACCGGGGTCTGCGTACGGCACACGCCGGTGGCCATCGGGCACCGGTCGGCGAACCTGCACCCGGCCGGGAAGTCGGCGGGCGCGGGCACCACGCCGGGGATCTGCGTCAGCCGCTCGGCCCCCGACTCCAGCGACAACACCGAGCCGAGCAGCCCCCGCGCGTAGTGGTGAGCGGGCTCGCCGACCAGGGCGGCGGTGGCGCCGGTCTCGACGATCTGGCCGCCGTACATGACGACGACGCGGTCGGTGACGTCGGCGACCAGGGCCAGGTCGTGCGAGACCAGGATCAGCGCGAACCCCAGCTCCTCGCGCAGCCGCAACAGCAGCTCGATGACCTGCGCCTGGACGGTCACGTCGAGCGCGGTCGTCGGCTCGTCGGCGACGATGAGCTTGGGGTCGCGCGAGAGCGCCATCGCGATCAGCACCCGCTGCCGCTGGCCGCCCGACAGCTCGTGCGGGTAGGCGGACAGGGTGCGGCGGGCGTCGAGGCCGACGAGTTCGAGCAGCTCGGCCGGGGTACGCCGGCCGCCCCTGCGGGTGAGCTGCCTGAGCTGGGCCCTGATGGTCATGGCCGGGTTGAGCGAGGACAGCGCGTCCTGGTAGATCATCGCCATCTCGTGGCCGAGCAGGCGGCGGCGGGCCCGGCGCGGCAGCGCCAGCAGCTCCTTCTGGTCGAAGCGCACGTGACCGCCGACCCGGGCCTGGCGCGGTTGCAGGCCCATGACGGTCAGGGCGGTCAGCGACTTGCCGCAGCCGGACTCCCCCACCAGGCCGACGACCTCGCCGGGCCACACCTCGAAGCCGACGCCGTCCACGATGTCCACGCCGGGGTCGAAGCCGATCCTCAGGCGTTCGACGCTGAGGATCGGCTGTCCTTCGGGCAGCGGGCGGGCGCGTCCGGCCAGCCGGCGGGCGGCCTCGGCCAGGCCGGGCAGCTCGACGACCTGGCCGGTGCCGGGGGCGGCCTGCTCGTAGGCGTCGTCCTTCTTGGGGGCGGCCCTGCGTACCGGGGCGGCCCAGGCGTCGGAGATGCCCTCGGACAGGATGTTCAGGGCCAGTACGGTGATCAGGATCAGCAGGCCGGGGAAGACCGTGGCCCACCAGCCGCCGAGCAGCACCAGGTTCTTGCCGTCGGCGATGACGCTGCCCCACGACGGGTTGGGCGGGCGTACGCCGGCGCCGATGAACGACAACGACGCCTCGAACACGATCGCGTCGGCCACCATCACCGTGCAGAACACCAGTACCGGCGCCGCGCAGTTGACCGCGACGTGCCTGAGCACGATGTACGGCGTGCGCGCGCCGATGACGCGCTCGGCCGCCACGTAGTCCTCGCCGTACTGGGCGATCACGTTGGCCCGCACGACCCTGGCCACGGACGGCATGTAGAGGAAGGCCATGGCCATGACCAGCACCGGGATGCTGCCGCCGAACACCGCGACCAGCACGGCGGCCAGCGCGATGCCGGGGAAGGCCATGATCACGTCGAGCACGCGCATGACGGTCTCGTCCACGACCCGGCGCGAGGTGGCCGCGACCGCGCCGACGACCGCCCCGGCGACCAGGGCGAGGCCGGTGGCGCCGAGGCCGATGATCAGCGACCAGCGGGCGCCGTACAGGAGCCTGGACAGGATGTCGCGGTTGGCGCTGTCGAGGCCCATCCAGTGCGCGGCCGACGGGCCGCCGCCGGCGGCCTCCTGGAAGTACGGCGAGTGCGGCGCGATCAGCGGCGCGAACAGGGCGGCCAGCACGACCAGGACGACGACGCCGACCGCCGGCCACGACGCCGCCGGAAGGCGACGGAAGGCGACGCCGGGCCTGGACAGGCGTTCGGTGAGTCCGCTTCTCATCAGGCGGCACTCCTCAGGCGGGGGTTGACCAGCAGATAGAGGATGTCGACGACCAGGTTGACCACCATGAAGCCGATCGCGATGGTGAGCACGACGCCCTGCACCACGGCCGGGTCGCCGTCGCGCACCGCGTTGATCATGAGCTGGCCCATGCCGGGCAGGCCGTAGATCGTCTCGATGACCACCGTGCCGCCGATCAGGTAGCCGATGCGCAGGCCGAGCACGGTCAGCGGGTTGATGAGCGCGTTGCGCAGCACGTTGCGGCCGACCACGACGATCATCGGCAGGCCGCTGCCGATCGCGGTGCGCACGTAGTCCCGGTCCAGCTCCTCGACCATCGACGTGCGGATGATGCGGGTGAGCTGGGCGGCGATCGGCAGCGACAACGACAGCGCGGGCAGCGTCATCGACTGCAGCCAGCCGGTGAGGGAGTCGGCGGGGTTGATGTAGCCGCCGGTCGGGAACAGCCCCTCGCCGACCGCCAGCCACTGGATCATCAGCAGCGCCAGCCAGAACGCCGGGGCCGCCACGCCGACCAGCGACACGACCCGGATCGCCTGGTCGGGCCAGCGGTCGCGGAACAGCGCCGCGGTCACGCCGAACACCAGCGAGAGCACGACCGCCACGGCCAGGCCGAGGAACGTGAGCTGCAGGGTCAGCGGCAGCGCGGTGGTCACCGACTCGACGACCGGCTTCTTGGTGAGCACGCTGGTGCCCATGTCGCCCTGGGCGAGGTCGGCGACGAAGCGCACGTACCGCAGCGGCAGCGGGTCCAGCAGGCCGTTCTCCTCCTGGAAGCGGTGGATCTGCTCCGCGGTGGGGTTCGCGCCCTGGAAGTAGGCGTACTCGGGCTTGACGCCCGAGAAGCGCATCACGACGAACACGAACGCGACCACGCCCAGGACCAGCGGGATCAGGATGAGGAGCCGCCGCAGCAGCATCCTGAGTACGAGCGTCATGTCCTCTTGGCCTGCAGCAGGTTGATGCCGGGGTACGGCTGGGCGCGGATGCCGGAGAGCTTCTTCGGGTCCCAGGCGGTCATCAGCTCGTTGTGGACGACGGGGTAGAGCACGGCCTGCTCGGCGACCAGGTCCAGATATTTGTGGATCTGCTCGCTCTTCTTGGCCTTGTCCGTCTCCTTGCCGGCCGCGTCCATCATGGCGAACAGCTTCTCGGCGTCCTTGCTGCCGTCCCAGTGGCTGTACTTCATCCACAGGCCGCCGGGCACGTAGTTGTAGTGCAGGATCAGGTCGGCGTCCATGCCGAACTGGTTGGGGTTCGAGGCCGCCGCGACCACCTGGTAGTCCTGGAACTGGTCCATCTTGGTGAACAGCGCGGCCGTGTCCTGCGGCTCCAGCGTGGTCTTGATCCCGACGGCCTCCCAGGAGGCGGCGATGGTGGGCAGGCAGTCGACGATCCAGCTCACGTTGACGGCCATGAGGTTGACCGTCAGGTTCGTCACGCCCGCCTCCTTCAGCAGCGCCTTGGCCTTGTCGGGGTCGTAGTCGTAGACGACCGAGGCGCGCCGGTGGTCGGGGTGGCCCTCGTTGAGGAAGGAGCTGGAGGCCGTGCCGTGGCCCTTGAGCGCCACGTCGATCATCTTCTGCTTGTCGATGGCGTAGTGCAGCGCCTGGCGGACGCGTACGTCGTCGAAGGGTTTGGCGGCGGTGTTGAACATCAGGAACATGTGGTTCATGCCCTTGCCGCCCTCGACCGTGAGGCCCTGCTGCTTGAGCTGGTCGACGTTGGCGTACGGGATGTTGTCGGCGATCTGCGCCTCGGCCGAGCCGCCGGAGATCTTGGCCACCCGGGCGGAGGCGTCCACGATGGTCAGCCAGTTCATCTTCTTGACGGTGGCCGGGCGGGGGCCGTTGTAGGCGTCGAACGCCTCGAAGGAGGTGTTGGATTTGGGGTTGTGCGCCGCCTGCTTGTACGGCCCGGAGCCGACCGCCATGCCGCTCTTGGCCTTGTCCCACGCGCCCGCCTGGCTGAACACGTGCTTCGGCATGATCTTGGCGATGGTCAGCCGGGGCGCCGCGTCGGGGAAGGGGAACTTCAGGACCAGCTCCACGGTCCGGTCGTCCACCTTCTTCACCTCCTGGAGCCACGGCTTGAAGAAGTTGCCGGTCAGCACGTTGTCGGGGCCGAGGATGCGCTCGAAGGTGAAGACCACGTCGTCGGCGGTGACCGGCTGCCCGTCGTGCCACTTGGCGCCCTCGCGCAGGGCGAACGTCCACGACGTGGCGTTGGCGTCGGCGGGCAGCGCCGTCGCCAGGGCCGGGTACGGCTCCCTGGTGACCGGGTCGGTGTCGAGCAGCCCTTCGTAGACGTGACTGATCCCGGCCATCGCGAACGCCGACGCGGTCTGCGTCGGGTCCCAGCTCTGGTCGTTGCCGTAGCCGATGACGGCGGTGATCAGGTCTTTGTTCGATCCGGCGCCGACCGAGCCGGTCGAGGCCGGGCCTCCGGAACAGGCGGAGAGGGTGGCCGCGATGAACGCCGCCGCACCCGTGGCCCCGCTGTAGCGCAGGAAGTCACGGCGGCTGAACTCAGAGCTCACGGATGCCTCCTGGGGGGGAACAGGTAGAACGTAGGACATCCCATGTCCTATCTTGTGCGTAACGTGGACGCTAAACGCCAGAGCGTCTTGAGGTCAACAGAGGATTTCCGGAATGTTACCTACGCTGAAAGGAAGCTTCATGGCCGCAGTCCCGCGTCCGGCACGTCCCAGCCGGGCCGTCGAGGCCCAGGAGGGCGTCAAAGACCTGATCGTCAGGCGCGGGCTGGTCGCGGGCGACCCGCTGCCCACGGAGTCGGAGCTCATGGAGGAGCTCCAGGTCAGCCGCAACTCCGTCCGGGAGGCGCTGAAGGCCCTGCAGGCGGTCGGCATCGTGGACATCCGCCACGGCTTCGGCATGTTCGTGGGCCGGATGTCGCTGTCCGGGCTGGTGGACGAGCTGGCCTTCCACAGCCGCATCACCCTCCAGAACGGCCGCAACCACCTGGCGCACCTCATCGAGATCCGCGAGATCCTGGAGAGCGGGCTCGTCCAGCGGCTGATCGACCTCGGCCCGGAGGCCGACCTCGCCCCGGTGGCCGACGTCATGGCCCGCATGGACCACGAGTCGCAGGTCGGCGAGGTCTCCCCCGAGACCGACCGGCTCTTCCACGACCTGCTCTACCGGCCGCTCGGCAACCCGCTGGTCAGCCAGCTCCTCGGCGCGTTCTGGGACGTCTACCACCAGCTCCGCGACCACCTCGGCGCCCCCGACGAGCCGCCCGGCGACGTGGCCAGGCGGCACCGCGACATCTACGCCGCGGTGCTGGCCGGCGACCGGGCCGCCGCGGTGTCGGCCGTGTACGCGCACTTCGACGGCGTGCGCAACCGGCTGGCCCGGCTGGGAGGTCAGTCCGGGTAGCGGGCCACGCGCCTGGCCCACGGCCGCCGCCACTCCTCGTACCACTCGGCGAACCAGGGGTGGGGCGCGGCCAGCGGCACGATGTGGGTGACGGTCTCGTGGTAGTAGCGCTTCTGGAACCGCCAGTGGAGGCGCTGCAACTCCTGCACGTTGCTCACCCGGTCGGCCAGCTTCACCAGCACCGCCTGCGCCGGGGCCTTGGCCAGCGCGGCCAGGTGGTCGGCCTTCGCGCGCCCGGCGGGCCTGGTCACCCAGCGGACGAGCCCGGTCACCTCCGCGCCGAACCGCCGGGCCAGCTCCCGCTCGGTGCACGCGGTGTCCTCCAGCACGTCGTGCAGCACGATCGCGGTCAGCACGTCGGGGTCGCGCACCTGCGCCCCGGCCACCGCCACCTCCAGCGCCTCCAGCAGATGCTCCACGTACGGCCGCCCGGTGGGACGCTGCTGCACGCCGTGCTGCGTCCGGGCGAAGCGCACCGCCTCGCGCAACCTCGTGACGGCCTGCGACGGGAGCGCCTCGGCCAGGGGGCCGGCGGCCTGGCCCCACGACATCCAGCTCGTGAAGATCTTCATCGGGCTCCTCTCGACGTCCTAGGCTGAGAATATGACCGAGATCGCCGTTCCCGACGGCTCGTGGACGTTCAACGGAGAGATGCTGCGCATCGTCCCTGGCGGCGACAAGGACGTCCACGAGCTCCGCAAGGTGCTCGGCGAGGTCGCCGTGCCGCTGGAGGCCATCGCGACGTGCGCGTTCGAGCCCGGCCGCAAGGGCGGCCAGCTCCGCCTTCGCCTGCGTTACGGCGCCGACCCCCTGTCCGACCTCGTCGCCGGATCGCTGGCCGCCCCCGCCGACCCGTACCGGCTGGCGGTGCCCAAGGAGCGCGCCGGCGCGGCCCAGTACTTCGCCGACGAGGTCCGCGACACCCTGGAGATCAACCAGACGCCCAGCGGCCCCTGCGAGCACTATCTCCTTCCCGGCCCTGCCATCCCCGTCTCGGCCACGGCGGGCGACGGCACGGCGATCTTCGACGGCGAGCGCGTACGCCTGGAATGGACGGGTTTCGCCAGCTCGGAGAAGGAACGGGCGGGGTCGCAGGAGTTCCCGCTGGCCGAGCTGGTGGGCGTGGAGTGGAAACCGCAGTCCGGCCTCGGCTACGGCACGCTCCGCTTCCGGCTCAAGGGCGACGGGCCCGGCGCGTCCCCGCAGAAGGACCCCCACTGCGTCTCCTGGGGCATCCAGCGCTTCGGCGGCGCGACCGCGCTGGTCGGCGCCGCGGTGCTGGCCCGGCTGCCGCGCGAGCGGCCCGAGGAGCTGGAGCCGCCGGCCGCCGCCGGCGACGCCCACGACGCGGTGCTGCGCCGCCTGGCCGAGCTGGGCGAGCTGCACCGTTCCGGGGTGCTGACCGACGAGGAGTTCGCGGCGGCCAAACAGGCCATGATCCGCCGGCTCTGACCGGCGGACGGCCCGAAGGACAAGCCTCCGGGCCGCGGCCGGTCAGGCGGCTATCGGGTCAGCACCATCAGCGTGAAGAAGCCGGTGTACTGGCAGAAGTACGACAGGTAGGTGCCGTTCGCCTTGAGCTCCTTGCCCTTGGCGATGCACTTGGCCTCACTGCTGTAGTCGCCGTACTTGATCCAGGTGGAGGCGGCGGCCGAGGCGGCCGAGGTGGTGGCGGAGGCGGCGGGCGCGGTCATCGCGGTGCACGTCGCGGCCAGGGCGACGGCCGCGACGGAGGTGGCGGCGGCGCGGGTGAGCTTGGACATGGACATCCCTTCGGGGTCAGGGGGTCATGGCGGAGAAAACTAGATCATTTCCCGCCGCCATGATCATAATCATCCGCGCGGCGGCCCGCTGACGCCGCCTGGCCGAGCTGCACCGTCCCGGGGTGCTGACCGACGAGGAGTTCGCGGCGGCCAAACAGGCCATTATCCGCCGGCCTTAATCGGCTTGGCTGACGTCCGTCCCCTGTGGGACGGTTGAGCCGTGTCCGACCAGCTTCCCCGTACCGTGGACGAGGCCGTCGAGGCGGAGCGGAACGGCCGCCGGCTGCGCTACCTCTACTTCTGGGGCCACCGCCCGGCCCGCGACGGCGGCCCCGGCCGCGGCTGCCTGTCGCAGTGGTGGCCGGTGACGTTCACCGAGGGCGGCCATACCTTCGCCTCGGCCGAGCACTACATGATGGCCCACAAGGCGTGGCTGTTCGGCGACCACGACAGCGCCGGCCGGATCCTCCTGGCCGCGACCCCGGGCGAGGCCAAGAAGCTCGGCCGCACCGTGCGCGGCTTCGACGAGGCCGTGTGGGCGGCCCACCGGCTCGACATCGTCACCCGGGCCTCCCTCGCCAAGTTCGGGGCGCACCCGGACCTGCGGCAGTTCCTGGTCGGCACCCGCGCGCACGTGCTGGTCGAGGCCAGCCCGCTGGACCGGGTCTGGGGCATCGGCCTGGCCGCCGACGACGAGCGCGCCGCGTCCGCGGCGACCTGGCGGGGGCTGAACCTGCTCGGTTTCGCCCTGATGGCGGCCCGCGACGAGCTGGACGCCTGATCAGGTCAGCACCTTGGTGATCTTGGCCAGGTCCAGCAGCCGGAACTCGGCGGGCTCGTGGCACCACACGTCGAGGTCGGCGCCGCGCACCTCCGGGCCGCTGACGGTGAGCTCCTCCCCGTCGTGGACGATCCGGGCGGTGCCGTGGTACTGCAGCTCCATCGCCACCCGTTCGCGGGCCTTGGGGGGCAGGGCGGTGGCGTACCGGGCGAAGACGTCGCGCATGCCGTGGTGGCTCGGCAGCGGCTCGCCGGCGGTGGCGACCAGCCAGGCGGCGGCGCGTTCCGGGCTGAGGACCGCCCGCTCGCGGCCGGCCGGACGGGCCGGGGCGCGCCGGGGCGTGCGGCCGGTCACGGTGAGCGAGCCGTCGGCCTCGCGGGCGACCGGCGCGTAGCCGGCCTCCCTGAGCAGGGCCAGGGTCTGCGCCGGGTCGAGCGCGCTGGCCAGGACGGTGGGCGCCAGCAGGCGCGGACGCAGCTTGGCCAGCCTGCGATGCGCGGCCAGCTCGGCCAGCAGGGCCTCGTCGTCGCCGACCACGCAGCAGCCCACGGGGACCACGCCGATCTCGCCGTGCCGCCGCGCGACGTCGTGGACGAGGTACGTCAACGGCTGCGGCAGCGGGCCGGTGGCCACCTCGGCCAGAGCCGCGACGAGGCCGTCGGCGGTGTGGCCGGCGTCCAGGGCACGGCGCACCGAGGACGGGCCGAACCGCCACGAACCGCCGGGCTCGCGGTCGGCGGCCCGGTCGAGCACCTCCGCCAGGGCGGCGGCCGGAGGCCCGGTGACGACGGCGGTCAGGTCGGTCCCGAACAAGGCCGTCTGCCGGGCCCCCGCCAGCAGCCCCTCCGCGGCTTCGTCCACGCCCCCCGGCGCGGCCTTCTCACCGGCGCCTTCCCCGACGGACAGGGCGGGAAGGGTCGCCCGGAGTGCCAGGCCGGGCGGGCTGAGGGCGTCCGCGCCGACCAGTCCGAGCAGCCTCGACTCGGCCAGCACCGCCAGCACGACCTCGCGGCAGCTCTCCCGCTGCACCAGCGGGAGGTGCCAGCTCGCGGCCCGCGCCACCTCCTCCGCGTCCACCACGGACGCCGCGCCCGGAAGAAGGCCGAAGACCACCTCGCGGATGACGCTGGACGGCGTCCCGGTCCCGGCGGGGGCCAGGGGGAGGCGCGGCTTGCCGTCGTACCGGCGGGTGGGGCTGATCGGCAGCCGCCACCACGCCTCGACCAGCGCGACGTACCGGTCGGCGGGCGAGAGCCGCAACCAGGCGTCGAACCCCTTGGTCGGTGAGACGCCGGTGCGCCGCGTCTCGGTCGCCCGCCGCGTGCGCACCTGCGTGACCGGGTTGGCGCCCAGCAGCCCGGCGGCGTGCGTCAGATCCAGCAGCAGGCGGACCTCGTCCTCGTCGCAGCCGAGCCGGCTCGCCAGGCGGCGCACCTCCTTCACCCCGACGCCACCGCCCTTCAGCTCGGGCAACGGCTCCCCCGCCGCGGCCTGCAGCAGCGCCGCGGCCCGGTCCAGCAGGCGCAGGGCGGCCACGGACGCCTCGTGCGCGACCAGGTCGGCGGCGACCGGCCGCGTCCGGACCGCGGGCGGCCCGGACGGAAGCTCGACCCGGTAGTCGCGTCCGCGCAGCGCGAGCGCGACCTCCATGGGCATGACGTAGGTGCGCTCCCAGTCGACGCTCCAGATCAGGCCGTGGTCGGCGGCCCATTGCACCGGGGTCGCCGCGGGCCGCTGCCGGCGGTGGCCGCGTGCCGGGAACTCGTCGAGCACGCGCCCGGGGCCGCGCTGGAGGAAGTCGTCCAGCAGCTCACGGGTTCCGGCGGGGGCATGGGCGACCTGCCGGGCCAGCCGGTCGGGGTCGGCGAGGGCCGCCGTGATCGACTCGACCAGCACGGCCTTGCGGGCCGTCCCCCTGCCGCCCAGCCGTCGGTGCACGTCGGTCAGCTCGGCCACGGTGACGTGCGTCAGGACCGAGGCCAGGTCGGGACCGAGCCTCAGGGGCGTCGGCAGCACCGCGGGCAACCCGGCGGCCGGGTGCAACGCCCCGCCCTCGCCCCGCCGTACGAGCGCGACGCGTTCGAGCCGGTCGATCAGCCCCGGCAGGTCGGCGCCGGCGGCCACCAGCTCGGACAGCGGCCGGCCGCTGCGGGCCGACACCAGGATCGTCTCCACCAGCAGCAGGCAGGGCAGCGGTGTCCGGGACAGCGCCAGGTGCACCGACTCCGGCGCGTCGAGCCGCTCGGCCAGCTCGGCCAGCCGCCGCGGCGGCACGGGCCGCAACACGTCGGGCCGCGCCGCCAGCAGCTCGGCCAGCCGCTCGCGCCCCAGCCCCGCCAGCCATCCCAGAAACGTCTCGTCCACCGCCCGATTGTCGCAAGCCGCGGGGAACGGAGGGGCCCGGAAAGCAGCGAAGCCGCCTGGTGAACCAGGCGGCTTCGGTGTGGTGCGCCGCCAGGGACTCGAACCCCGGACCCGCTGATTAAGAGTCAGCTGCTCTAACCAACTGAGCTAGCGGCGCAACAGGCTTAACTGTATCAGCCGCCGGACGGTGCCCGCACATCAGCCGAGCCTCTGCCCCAGCCGCCCGTACGCCTCCAGCACCAGGTCCCAGAAGCCCTTCACGTCCACGGACGTCGCCACCAGCGCGTTCGCCTGCCGCCCGCGCAGGTCGAAGTCGGTGACGGTCATCCCCCGCGTGTACGTCCCGGCGGTCTCCACGTTCACCACGGCCGGCACGCAGGTGAACAGCGACGGGTCCAGCACGTACGCCACCGCGCAGGCGTCGTGGATGGCCGGGCCGCCCTCGGCCGTCACCACGCCGTAGAACTGCGCGGCGGGCACCAGCAGCTCCGACAGCCGGCCGAGCGGCCGCATGCGGTCGAGCACGTCCGCGGTGACCAGGGCGGACAGGGTCACGTCGAGGCCGAGCTGGCGTACCTGCCAGCCGGCCTCGAAGACGATCGCCGCGGCCTCGGGGTCGGCCAGCATGTTGAACTCGGCCGCCGGGTTGTGGTTCCCGCGGGTGTACGAGCCACCCATGATCACCAGCTCCCGGGCCCACTCCACGACGCGGGGCTCGCGGCGTACGGCGAGCGCGATGTTGGTCAGCGGGCCCACCGCGACCAGCGTGATCTCGCCCGGGGCGGCACGCAGGGCGTCCACGATGAAGTCCACCGCGTGGCCCTCGGACAGGGCGCGCACGGGGGCGGGCAGGACGACGTCGCCGAGACCGGTGTCGCCGTGGACGTGGCCGGCGCGGACCGTGCGGTGCAGCAGGGCGCCCGCGCTGCCGGGCGTGACCGGCACGTCGCCGAGGTCGAGGAACTCCCTGAGCGCCAGCGCGTTCGCGGTGGTCAGCTCCAGGTCGACGTTGCCGCCCACGGTGGTGACGCCCACGATGTCGAGGTCGGGGGAGCCGGCGGCGAGGGCCAGGGCGAGCGCGTCGTCGATGCCGGGGTCGCAGTCGATGAGAACTTTCTTCACACCACAGGACAATACGCATGACCGATGGCAGACGGGACAGCGCCGGGGTCGGCTGCGGGCATGGATCGGGACACGGACCGGGGCACGGGTCCGGGCATGGATCGGGGCCGGGCAGTTCCCCCAAATCTGCCCGGCCCCGATCGGTGGCGGTCCAGGCCGACGTCTTCCCCCAAAAACGTCGGCGGTCCCGCACTCGCGGACCGCGGTCCCCCTCCGCGTCCGCATCGGTGAAGGTCTGTTGTGGCCTCTCGACCTGCTACAACGCTACCGAGACGAATGCAACGGTCGCGTCATAACGGGGTCGAATAAGCGTTTAATCCGACTAGGGAAGCTCCAATCGAACCTCCGTACCGTCCTGCAACGATCTGCTCACCGTGCAGTACTTGTCGTGCACCCGCCCGGCCACCGCCCTGAAGACCTCGTCGGCCTCCTCCGAGGGCAGCTCCACGTCGTAGGTGACCGTCACCGGCCCGAGCTTGTTCGGCTCGACCTTCTCCGACTCCACCGTCATGGCCAGGCGCACCAGCCGGTGCCCGCGCTTGGCCGTGAGCGGCTCGACGGTCACGATGTTGCAGCCGCCCACCGCCGCGAGCAGCAGCTCGACCGGGGTGAACACGCCCTCGTCGTCGCCGCCGCCGATCTTCACCTCGGCGCCGCGGGCGTTCGTGGCCCGGAAACCGCCGTCTTCTGTCCGCTCAACACGCACGTTAGCCATGTTTCAGACCTTACTCAGAAAGCTCTCATGTTCTTTCAGCATCGTCGTAGACATGGCTAGTGAGGTGAATGCGAGTCACGGTCCCATCCTCTTCTGGTGCGGGGTCGCGGTCGCCGAGTTCGGCGCGATCCAGCCCGGGTTCGGCTACCCCTGGCGGCCCACCGCGTACGCCGCCGCGGCGTTGCTCGTCGCGCTCGGCTTCGCCATCGTCAAGGCCGCCGATCTGCTCCGCACCGAACAGGCCAGGCAGCGGCTGCGGCTCGGCGGCTACCTGGCCGGCGCGCTGCTGGTGGCCCACGAGCTGAGCTCCACCGCGTACGTGACGGAACTCAGCCGCGTCGGTTCGCTCCTGCTGTACGCGATGGCGGCGGTCATGGCGGTCCGCAGCCACACGGTCGTCCCCGAGACCAGGGGCAGGGTGCTGATCGCGTCCGGCATGGACCCGGAGACCCTGCGCGCCCAGCTGACCGGCGGCACCGGGACGGACACCGTGGCGGTCTACCGGGCCGAGCGCGCCACCAGCGAGCTGCGCGACCTGGAGGCCAGGTACGGCCTCATCCTCGTCACCGGCGCCGAGCACGACCCGAGGGCCAAGGAGCGCATCAGCGCCTCCGGACTCAGCCGCGAGATCCCCGACATCGCCGAGCGCGAGGTGGTCGTCGAGGGCCCGCGCCCGTTCACCCGGTACGTCGGCGGCGCGTTGTCACGCCTGGCGATCCCGAGGTCACAGGTGCGCTTCAAACCAGGGCAAAAGGTTTAGCCCCACGTTACGGCCGACGTGAGAGCGTGGGCAGCGGACAAGGAGGCCAGGTGACGATTTTCCCCGGAAGCGCCCGTGTCGACACGGTCATGGGCATGCCCGTCAGCGTGGACATCCGCACGGCTCTGCCGGCCCGAGAGCTCACCCCCCTGCTCGACGACGCCTTCTCCTGGTTGCGCTGGGTGGCCGACACCTTCAGCCCGGCCAAGGAGGACAGTCAGATCTGGCGCCTGAACCACGGCCTGACCATCAGGCAGATCCCCGAGCTCGTCGAGGTCCTGCACCGCTGCGAGGAGCTGGGCGAGGCGACCGGCGGCTGGTTCGAGCACCGGATCAACGGCGTGATCGACCCCTCCGGCTACATCAAGGGCTGGGCCCTGGAACGCCTGTCGCGGGCGCTGTGCAACGCGGGCGCCGGTGACCACCGCATCAACGCGGGCGGCGACATCAGGGTGCGCGGCTCGGCCGCCCCGGGCAAGCCGTGGCGCGTCGGCATCCGCGACCCGCACACCGACGTCGTCAGGAAGGCGCTGTTCGCCCACGACCTCGGCATCGCCACCTCGGGCGGCGCGGCCGTGGTGGACCCGCGCACCGGGGAGCGCCAGCAGACGCTCGGCTCGGTCACCGTGATCGGCCCCGACCTCGGCGTGGCCGACGCCTACGCCACCGCCATGTACGCCATGGGCCCCACCCTGGCCAGGCGGTTCGCGACCGACCTGGCCGAGGCCGGCGCGTACGACACCATGATCGTGCTCCGGGACGGCCAGGAGGTCAGCACGCCGGGCATCTCGGGCATCGCCGCGGGGGCGCGCCTGGCCGGCTGAGCACGGCTCAGGCGTCGGGATGATCCCGCAGGTATTCCAGGTAGATCGGGCGCAACGCCTCGCCCAGCTCACCCTCGCCCGCCGCGAGCGCGTCGCTGAGCAGCGCGGACACCCGGCTGAGGTCGTTGGCGGTCTCACTCTCGTGACCGCTCGCGGCCTCGGCGGCCGGGATCACCTTCAGCAGGTTCCACAGGAAGCCCAGATCCCCATGGCGTACGGCGTACCGCACCGCTCGGTCGTGCAACTCCGCCGCGGGCAACGAATCAAGACCATTAGCGTCCATCCCGCTCCCTTTCCCGACATGAGTCACAGGTAACCGCCGCCACCACGCGTGATCGACCGGCTTCGCGCAGTCGATGTATCGCGCCGGCGATCGCGAAGTGGGAGGATCAACCAGCGTGAGATTCATCATCAGAACCGTGGCCGCGGCCGCCGCCCTCTGGGTCGCCATCCAGCTCCTCGACGGCATCCGGATCACCGCCCCGGAGAACTCGGCCAAGTACTGGGGCGTGCTGCTCCTCGTGGCCCTGATCTTCGGTGTCGTCAACGCCATCGTGAAGCCGATCGTCAAGGCGCTGGGCTGCGCGGTCATCGTGCTGACCCTCGGGTTGTTCCTCCTCGTCATCAACGCGGGCATGCTGCTGCTGACGAGCTGGATCGCCGGCCAGTTCGACATCCCCTTCCACGTCGACAACTTCTACCCGGCCGCCTTCTGGGGCGCGATCATCATCAGCGTGGTCAGCTGGCTGCTCGGCCTGTTCATCCCCGACAACGACTGACCCCCTCCCATGCAGCTCAACGGCGCCGGCCTGACCTGCGCCCAGGTACACGAAGCCGCCCACGGCCGGGCCCGGGTCACGATCGGTCCCCTCGATCGTGCCCGGGCCTCGTGGGCCACCGCCCAGGGGCTGACCGGCCCCGTCTACGGCCGCAGCACGGGCGTGGGCGCCAACCGGGACGTCCGGCTCGACTCCCCCGGTCTCGACCTGCTGCGCAGTCACGCCTGCGGAGCGGGTCCCCTGGTGGCGGCCGAACGCGCGCGGGCCATGCTCGTCGTACGGCTCAACCAGCTCATGGCGGGCGGCTCGGGCATCGACCCGGCCGTGCTGCCCGTCCTGGCCGAGGCGGTCGCGGGCGGGTTCACGCCGCCGGTCCGCACGTACGGCGCGATCGGCACCGGCGACCTGACCGCGCTCGCCACCACGGCCCTGTGCCTGCTGGGCGAGGTGCCCTGGCGGCGGGCGGGCGAGGAGACGGCCGGGCCGCGCTTCGCGCTCGCCTCCGGCGACGCGCTGCCCTTCATCAGCTCGGGCGCGGCCACGCTGGCCGACGCCGCGCTGGCCTGCCACCGGCTGGGCGCTCTGCTGGAGGCGGCGGTCGAGGTGGCCGCCCTGTCTTTCACCGCGGTCGACGCCTCCGCCGAGCCGCTGGCCGCCGCCGTCCAGGAGGCCAGGCCGCATCCGGGCCAGTCGCGTGTGGCCGGACGCCTGCGCGGCCTGCTCACCCACGAGCTGGCCACCCGCGTCCAGGACCCGTACGGCTACCGCGCCTTCGCGCAGGTGCACGGCGCGGCCGTGGACGCGTTGGAGCGTGCCACCGCCACCGTCGAGACCGACCTGAACGCCGCCACCGAGAACCCGCTCATCACCGGCACCCTGGCCTGGCACAACGGCAACTTCCACTCGGCTCCGGTGGCCCTGGCCCTCGACGCGCTGCGCGCCGCGCTGGCCCAGACCGCCCAGCTCAGCACCGCCCGCCTGGCCACCCTCATGAACCCGGCCTACACCGGGCAGCTGCCCTTCCTGGCCGACCGGCCGGGCGCCTCCGGCCTGATGATCCTGGAGTACGTGGCCCAGGACGCCCTGGCCGAGCTGCGCCATCTCGCGGCCCCCGTGACGACCGGGACCGCGGTGATCTCGCTGGGCACCGAGGACCACGCCGGTTTCGCCACCCAGGCCGCCCGCCACGCGCTGCGCTGCCTCGAACCGCTGGAGATCGTGCTGGCCTGCGAGCGCGCCGCCGCCGTGCGGGCCCGCAAGGGGGCACGACCCGACGGGCAGCTCACCGACGAGCTGGACGAGGCGCGGGCGGCGCTTGCGCGACCGAGCCACGCTCCCTGAGCGTCGGCTCCTGGACCACGCGGCGGCGGCGGGTGCCGCCGTCGGCCGCGGCCGCGATGAGGCGCACCGCGGCCCTGACGATGCCGTCGATGTCCCAGTCGACGGTGGTCAGGCCGGGGGTGAGCAGCCCCGACATGGGATGGTCGTCGTAGCCCATGACCGACACGTCGCCGGGGATGGACAGGCCCAGCTCCTTGGCCGCGGCGTAGACGCCGTAGGCGATGGAGTCGGCGAAGCAGAAGACCGCACCCGGCCTGGACGTGGAGAGGATCTCGTGGGCCGCCGAGGTGGCCGCCGCCAGGTCGTGGGGGGCCGTGACGACCTCGATGTCGAGCCCCAGCCGGTCGGCCTCGGCCAGGACGTGCACGTCGGCCGGACGGTCGGGGGTGCTGGCCTGGGTGGGCGTGAGCACGGCCACCCGGCGGTGCCCGAGGCCGGCCAGGTGTTCCAGGGCCAGCGTGACGCCCCGGCGGTTGTCGAAGACGACCTCGCCCGCCGTGCCCGCCAGCGAGTCGCCGATCGCGACGACGGGCAGCGACTCGCACAACTCGGCCCAGAACGGCGCGGCCGGGTCGACCGGCTGCACGATCATGCCGTCGACGCGCTGGTCGCGGAGCTGCTGGGCGAGCACGCGCTCGCGGTCGGGGTCGCCGACCGCGTCGAGGATCAGGGCATAGCGGTCTTTCTCCCGCAGGCCCCTGCTGATGCCGACCGCCAGCGACTGCTGCCACAGGTCTTCGAGCGAGCCGCAGAGCAGGCCGATCATGCCCGTGCGGCCGCTGGCCAGGGCCCTGGCGATGGGGTCGGCCTCGTAGCCGAGCTCGGCGGCGGCGGCGCGCACGCGCTCCATCGTCTCCTCCGAGACCTGCATGCCGCGCAGCGCATAGGAGACGGCCGCCGGAGACAGACCGGTCGCGCGGGCCACTTCCCGAATCGTCGCTCTCTTCCGCGGCATCCCGCCAGCCTATTGCCTGCCACCGACAGAAGCCGGGTTCCCGCACGGGCTCGCGGGCTTTCTTGGCCCGCCCTCGACGTGCGAACCGTTGACAAAAGGGACAGTGAAGCGTTTCACTGAACCGTATCAGTGAAACGGTTCACCTGCTTGATTTCGCAGTACACTTCGTTTACCTGTAATCTCAGTAGGAAATAGAGGGAGGTGTGATCGTGAGCATCGACGTGCACCAGCATCTGTGGACGGACTCGTTCGTCGCCGCGCTGCGCGCTCGCACCGTCCCGCCCCGGCTCGACGGCTGGACGCTGCTGCTCGACGGCGAGCCGCCGTACGAGGTGAACCCGGCCGACCACGAGCACCGGGACACGACGGGGCTCGACCTGGCGCTGGTGTCGATGTCGAGCCCGCTGGGCGTGGAGTTCCTGCCGCCGGAGGAGGCCTGGCCGCTGATCGACGCCTACCACGAGGGCGCGCTCGGGCTGGGCGAGCCGTTCGGGGTGTGGGCGGCGACCTGTCACAGCGAGCCCGATCCGGAGCGGCTGGCCAAGGACCTCGACCGGGGGCCGGCCGGGCTGCAGATCCCGGCCACCGCCGTACCGGACGACCGGCTGCTCGACGTGCTCACCGAGCGGGACCTGCCGCTGTTCGTGCATCCGGGGCCGGCCGCCGTGCCGCCGCCGCCGGGGGCGCCGCCGTGGTGGCCGGCGCTGGTGCCGTACGTGCAGCAGATGCACGCGGCCTGGCACCACTTCCACGCCGTGGTCCGGCCCCGGCATCCTCGGCTGCGGGTGTGCTTCGCGCTGCTGGCCGGGCTCGCGCCGTTGCACTCCGAACGGCTCATCGCCCGTGGCGGCACCGGGCGCGGCCTGGTCGATCCCGGTTTCTACGTGGAGACGTCCTCGTACGGGCCGCGTGCCATCGACGCGATCGTCCGCGAGCTGGGCGTGGACGTCGTCGTCAACGGCTCCGACGCACCGTACGCCACCGCCCCCGACCCCGGCCTCGGCACCGCCGCCCGCCACGCCATCCAGTCCACCAACCCCCGCCGCCTCCTGGGCCTCCCCCACCCATGAACCCGCGAGGGAGCGCCGGTGCCTGGAGGAGCGGCGGGAGCGCAGCGACAGCGGGGGAAGGCGCCGGCATACAGGCGACCGAGCCGCCTCACGGAGTGAGGCAATCAGATACAGCGCCCGCCTCACGCAGTGAGGCCGTTAGACCCGCGAGGGAGCGCCGGTGCCTGGAGGAGCGGCGGGAGCGCAGCGACCAGAGCGGGGGAAGGCACCGGCATACAGGCGACCGAGCCGCCTCACGGAGTGAGGCCATTAGATACAGAAGGGAGACTCGTACGTGAGTGACATCCAGATCCAGGGCGGGGGCGTGTGTGCCGGGCTGCCGGAGCGCACGCTCGACCGGCGCGAGCTGCGCGACCTGGTCGACGAGCTGGCCGCCAACCCGCAGGAGTGGCGTGAGATGGTCGACTTCCCGGCCGACGGCGGGCGGCACTACGCCTCCCTGTACCGGGACGCCTACGTGGACGTCTGGGTGCTGTGCTGGCGTCCCGAGGACGACACGGGCTGGCACGACCACGACATCTCCTCGGGCGCGGTGCACGTCGTGCAGGGGGCGTTGCAGGAGTGCAACCCGCGCATCGGCGGCGAGCACCTGGAGACCGTGGTGCCCGCCGGGCAGTCGTTCTCCTTCGGCCCCGACCACATCCACCGGCTCGGCGGCGCGGAGGGCGAGAGCGTCTCGATCCACGCGTACTCGCCGCCGTTGTGGCGGCTCGGCCAGTACTCCATCGACGACAGCGGCGTCATGCGCCGGGTGTCGGTGAGCTACGCCGACGAGCTGCGTCCTATGGACGAGCCGGTCGCTGTGGCCTGAGCACGCAGCAGCTCCCGCACGCCTCGACGTCGGGCAGGGTGATCCACAGGCAGCACGTCCTGCGGAAGTAGCCGTCGTCGGCGGGCTCGACCAGCCCGTCGACCGGGCTGCCGAGCTCGGCGAGCAGGGCCATGTAGTCGCCCTTGACGATGCAGGTCAGCGGATGGGCGAACGCCTCGGCGGTCGAGCCCCACAACGTGCGCTCGCCGACCTTGGCGAGCGCGCTGATGGCCTTGACCAGCGGCTGCTGCGCCTCGGCCAGCGACTCGCGGATGGGCTCGACGCCGGTGCCCCAGCTCACGCGGCTGGCGGCGATCGTCACGCCGGCGTCGGAGACCTTGAAGTAGGTGTCGGCCAGCCGCATGACGGGGATGCGGCCGTCGAGGGCCCAGCCGAGCGCCATGGGCAGGCTGTGCCAGTAGCCGAAGGTCTTCCAGAACAGCGCCGCGCCGACGTGCCGGGGCGCGTTCCAGCGCGCCGCCGTCTGCCCGACCAGGCCCTCCAACAGCGTGTACGGCTCCCGCAGCAGGTCGGCGGCGGCCGTCCAGCTCTCGTCGGGGTCGATCACGAGCCCTGGCTCGACCCCGATGACACCGCCCCGGCCGTCGGCCAGACGCTGGAGAGCCTCGGTCAGCACGCTCGGATCCCTTCTACAGGTTAGCCTTACCTAAGGTAGCAGGGCGTCCGGCGAACCATCCAGCCACCAGCTGGGCCCCGAGGACCCCCAGGCCGACCGTCAGCGGCACGGTCCAGCCGCCCGAGACCTCCCTCAGGTAGCCGAACAGCAGGGGGCCCAGGGCGGCCACGACGTACCCCACCGACTGGGCCACGGCCGACAGCGCGGTCACGCCGGCCGGATCGGCCGGGCGCAAGGCGATGATCAGCAGCGCCAGCGCGAACGAGGCTCCCTGGCCGATGCCGAGCACGATCATCCACAACCACGGCACGGTGGCCGGGGCCAGCAGCACGCCGAGGTAGCCGAGCACGGTCAGCACGCCGGCGCCCACCACGTACGGCACCTGCGAGGCCCGGCGGCCGGCCAGCACCGGCACCGCGAGCGAGGTCGCGACCTGGACCAGGTTCGTCAGGCTGAGCAGGTAGCCGGCCTGGTCGGCGGGCAGGCCGGCGTCGAGGAAGATGGTCGGCAGCCAGGCCAGCATGACGTAGAAGGTGAGCGACTGCAGGCCCATGAGCGCGGTCACGTACCAGGTGACGCGGCTGCGCAGGACGGCGCCGAACGGTCTCGGGCCGCCCTGCTCGGCGGGCCCGCCCCGGACCGCCTGCGGCAGCCAGAGCAGGGCCGCGAGCACGGCGGGCACGGCGAGCAGCGCCGAGACGCCGCGCCAGTCGAAGCCGGTGGCCCGCTCCAGCGGGATCACCAGGGCCGAGGCCCCGGCCGCGCCGGCCACCACGGCCGCTACGTAGACGCCGGTGAACAGGTTGACGCGGGTGGGGAAGTGCTGCTTGACGATGCCGGGCATGGAGACGTTCATGACGGCGATGGCGGTCGCGGCCAGCGCCGAGCCCAGGTAGAGCATCGGAACGCCGTCGAGCCCGCGCAGGCACTCGCCCGCCGCCACCACGAGCAGGCCGGCCAGCAGTGTCCTGTCCAGGCCGATGCGCCGCGCGAGCAGCGGGGTCAGCGGGCCGAACACGCCCAGGCAGACCACCATGACGGTGGTGATCGCGCCGCCGCCCGACGGCGACAGCCCCAGGTCTTTCATGATCTCGTCGAGGAGCGGTGACAGGCCCGCGATGGCGGGCCTCAGGTTGAGCGCGGCCAGCACGAACCCGGCCACCAGCAAGGCGTGACGCAACGGCATAGGGAACCTACTCTGGCACAGGCGTCTGACAACGTTGTCCGCCCGGGTGGAGTAGGACATGATCCATGCGTGAGACCGACGATGAAGGACGTCGCGTCGGCGGCGGGCGTGGCGCTCAAGACCGTCTCGCGCGTGGTCAACGGCGAGCCCGGCGTCCATCCGGCCACCGCCGAGCGGGTGCGGGCGGCCATCGACCGGCTGGGCTACAGCCGCAACGAGAGCGCCCGGGTTCTGCGCACGGGCATGACCGCCACCATCGGTCTGGTCATCGAGGACGTCGCCGACCCCTTCTACGCCGGTCTCAGCCGGGCCGTCGAGGACGTCGTCATCGACCACGGCTGCCTGCTGCTCAGCGGGTCCTCGGGCGAGGAGCCGGGACGGGAGCGCGAGCTGGTCGAGACGTTCTGCGCGCGCAGGGTGGACGGGCTGATCGTCGTCCCGGCCGGCGACGACCACGCCTACCTGCGGGGCGAGCTGGAGGCCGGCACGCCCGTGGTGTTCGCCGACCGGCCGCCCGAGCCGGGGATCGACGTGGACACCGTGCTCGCCGACAACGCGGGCGGGGCCGAGCAGGCCGTCCGGCACCTGCTCACGCACGGGCACCACAGGATCGCGTTCCTGGGGGACGATCCGGCGATCTACACCGCGGCGCGGCGGCTGGCGGGTTACCGGCGGGCGCTCGGCGGGCTGTTCGACCCGCGGCTGGTGGCGATGCGCCCGCCGTCGCTCGACGACGTACGGGCCGACCTGCGGCGCATGCTCGCCCTGGACGCGCCGCCGACCGCGCTGTTCACCGGGAACGGGCGGCTCACGGTGACCGCGTTGCGGGCCCTGGAGGGGCGGCGGCTCGCGCTGGTGGGGTTCGACGACTTCGAGCTGGCCGACCTGCTGCGGCCGGGGGTGAGCGTGGTGGCGCAGGATCCGGCCTGGATGGGCCGGGTGGCCGCCGAGCTGCTGTTCCGCCGCCTGCGCGGTGACGGCGGGCCGCCGGAGCACGTCGAGCTGCCCGTGCGTCTCATCCCGCGGGGCTCCGGGGAGCTTCCGGCGACCTGACCGCACCGGGCGCCCCGACCGTGCCGGAGGAACTGACCGTGCCGGAGGAACCGGCGGCACCGGAAGAACCAGAAGAACAGGAAGAACCAGAGGAACCGGAGGGCTTGGAAGGGCGCAGGGGCCCGATCAGGGCCAGGGCGACCAGGACGCCCGCCCCGCCCGCCGCGACGATCGCGGCCCCCGGCCCGATCGTCTCGCCCAGCGCGCCGACCAGCGCCGCCCCGGCCGCCTGCCCCGTCATCAGCCCCGCCGACTGCAGCCCGAACGCCTGCCCGCGCCCCTCCTCGGGCACCGCGTCCACGAACCGCCGCTGCAACCCAAGCTGGTACGACAGCCCCGCGGCAGCGCACGCGGCCAACACCGCGGCCCACCCCACGCCCGGCCCGAGCGCGAACCCCAGCCACGGCACCCCGAGCAGCACGGCGAGCGGCGCCGACAGCCGCTCCCGCAGCGGCGGCGCGGCGAACCTGCCCACGCTGAACTCCCCCACCGCCATCCCGGCCGCCGCCGCGGCGAGCACCATGCCCGCCCGCCCCTCACCGCCCAGGTACGGCACGATCATCGCCTCCGCCCCGGCCAGGCACATCGTCGGCAACCAGCCGGCCAGCAGCAGGCCACGCACCCGCCGGTCGGCCAGCAGCGACCGGTTCACCCGCATCGTCTGCCGCACGGCCCCCGTCCCGCCGCTCCCGGCGGCGGCGCGGGCGGGACGGTCGGGCAGGCCGAACCGCAGGACCACCGCGCCCACAGCCGACAGCGCGGCGGTGGCGGCCAGCGCGCCGGGCGCCCCGGCGAAGGCCAGGAACGCGCCGCCGGCCGCGAGCCCGCCGACCTGGGAGGCCGCCGAGGCGATCCCGAGCACCGACCGGCCGAGCACGAACGCGTCCCCCGGCAGGACGTCCGGCAGCGCGGCCGACCTGGCCGCGCCGAACACCGGCGAGAACAGCCCGCTGACCAGCACCAGCGCCAGCATCCCCCACACCGGCAGCCCGGCGTAGGCGAGCAGCAGGCACACCGCCGCCCTGACCAGCTCGCCGGTCACCATCAGCGCCCGGGGCCGCAGCCGGTCGGCCAGCGACAGCAGGAACATGCCGCCCACGATGTACGGCAGCCACCCCGCCATGTACGCCGCCGCCGACAACCCCGGAGAGCCCGTCCGCGCGTACACCAGCACGGACAGGGCCAGCATCTTGATCGATTCCCCGGTGATCAGCAGCGCGAAGCTGCCGAACAGCACCCGGAACTCCTTGACCGCGAACACGTCGCCGTACGTCGCCGCTCTCACACCCCCGATGCTGCTGAACCGGCTCCTGACCGGGCCATGGTTTCGGATATAACCGAAAGATGGCACTGAGGATCCAGGTGACCCCGCAGGACCTGGTGGCCAGCAGGTTCGCGATCTCCCCGCTGATCGAGACCATGCACGCCCACTGGACGCTCGACGGCAGGAACGAGCCGGGCGTGCACCGCCGGTGGGTGGAGCGATGGCGCGGCCCGTACCTGGACCTGGTGCGACGGCATCCGGCGCTGCGCGCGCTGGCGGCGATCAGCGGCAACAAGGGCGACGCGAACGTCGACTTCATCGCCCCGCCGCCGGCCGGGATGAGCGTGCCGTTCGAGACCGAGCTGGCCTCGATGCGAAGGACCCCGGTCCGCCAGGCGCACGAGGAGATCGCCGGGGTGCTGGCGGGGCTGCCGCCGGTGCCGGGGCCGGTCCGGGACCTGCTGTTCTCGCCGCGGGTGGTGGAGGTGCTGGCCGACGCGTACGAGGCGCTGTGGCGGGAGATCATCTCGGTGGACTGGCAGCGGTTCCACACGATCCTCGAACGCGACGTGATCCAGCGGGCCGGGCGCCTGGCCGCCTACGGCTGGGCCGCCGCCCTCGACGACCTGAGCGACCAGGTGCGCTGGCGTCCGGACGGGCACATCGAGGTGCGCCTGCACACCCGCCACGGCCTCCACGTGCTGGGCGGCGGGGGCCTGCTGTTCGTGCCGACCGCCTTCTCCGGCTCGGTCGGCGTGTACCTGGAGGCGGCCTGGCCCAACGCGCTGGTCTACCCGGCCCGCGGGACCGGCGCCGCGGTCGGCGTGCCGGACGGCGACCTGGCGCTGCTGATCGGCCGCACCAGGGCACGCGTCCTCACCGAGCTGGCCGTGCCCGCGACGACCACCCACCTGGCCGCCCTGCTCGGCCAGAGCCTCGGCGCGACCGGCGGGCACCTGACCGTCCTGCGCAGGACGGGCCTGGTCGTGGGCACCCGCACCGGCCGTTCCGTCCTGTACGCCCGTACGCCGCTGGGTGACGCGCTGGCCGGCCGGTCACCGGCGTAGCGGGCCGTCCCGCGTCAGCCCTTCAGCGCGCCCGCCATCAGGCCGCGCATGAAGAACCGGCCGAGCAGCACGTAGATCAGCATGGTCGGGATCGAGGCCAGGATGGCCGCGGCCATCTGCTGGCTGTAGGGGGTGGCCTGGGCCCCGGCGATGTTGTTGAGCATGACGGTGGTCGGCCAGCTCTGGGGCCCGGTGATGAAGACGGCGAACAGGAAGTCGTTCCACAGGGAGGTGAACTGCCAGATGATCACCACCGCGATCGCGGGCCACGACACCGGCAGCACGACCGACCAGTACGCGCGCAGCATCCCAGCCCCGTCCACCCGCGAGGCCTCGATCAGCTCGTCGGGGATCGTGACGTAGTAGTTGCGGAAGATCAGCGTGCAGATGGGGATGCCGTACACGACGTGCGCGAGCACTAGGCCCGGGATGCCGCCGTAGAAGACGCCCTGCAGCCCGGTCTGCTCGTTCAGCCAGACCATGAGCTTGACCAGCGGGATCATCACGCCCTGGTAGGGGATGAACATGCCGAACAGGAACAGCGTGAACAGCACGTCCGCGCCGGGGAAGCGCCATTTGGACAGCACGTAGCCGTTCATCGACCCGAACGCGCACGACAGCAGCGATCCGGGGACGGCCAGCAGCACGCTGTTCCACAGGCCGGGAGCCAGCTTCTCCCAGGCCACCCGCCACGCCTCGGTGGTCCACGTCTTCGGCAGGTTCCACGCCTGGCCGGGGTCGGCCTCGGTGAGCGGCTTGAAGCTGGTGGCCAGCAGCACGTAGATCGGCACGAGGACGACGACCACCAGGGCGAGCAGCAGGCAGAACCGCACGACCCCGAACCCGGTCCTGCGCCGGGCCGCGACGGCCGTCATGGCCTGCGCTCCTTGCGCACCGACCAGATCAGGTACGGGATCACGAAGACCGCCACGCTGAGCACGATGTACGAGGCGATCGTGGCCCCCTTCGCCGGGTCGTGCGAGTCGTAGACCGCCACCCACATGAACACCGCGGGCACGTCGGTGATGATCTGCTTGCCGGACACCGCCACGATGAGGTCGAAGACCTTGAGCGAGATGTGTCCCAGGATGATCAGCGCCGACAGGGTGACCGGCCTGAGCATGGGCAGCACCACGTGCCGGTAGACGCCCCACTCGCCGGCGCCGTCCACCCGCGCGGCCTCGCGCAGCTCCTCGGGGACGCCGCGGAAGCCCGCCAGGAACAACGCCATGACATATCCGGACATCTGCCAGATTGCTGGGAGCGCCATCGCGGCCATCCCCCAGTCCGGATCCCTGAACCACTGCCACTGCGGCAGCCCGATCGCGTCGAACAGCCGGTTCAGGCCGACCGCCCGCTCGCCCGTCCCGGAGTTCATCAGCCACCGCCACACGATGCCGGTCGCGACGAACGACACGGCCATCGGGAACAGGTAGATCGCCCGGAACGTGCCCTCCCCCCAGATCCCCTTCTCCATGAGGAACGCCAGGAACCAGCCCAGCACCAGCGCCCCCGCCACGAACGCGATCGTGAACACGATCGCGTGGTCGACCGACAGGCGCCAGCGCGCCTGGTCCCAGATGTCGACGAAGTTCTTCAGCCCCACGAACGTGCCCTCGGACACCTCATCGTGCTGGTCCGTCATGGCCAGGCGGAAGTTCCAGCCCAGCATGCCGTACACGAACACGCCGATCGCCACGATCGACGGCGCGACGAGGAGGAGTCCGGGCAGCCAGGTGCGTGCCCGCCTCACAACCGTTTCCCTTCGCGCGGGTACGGCGGGAGCGCCCCGCCGTACCCGCATGCGTCACTGAGCGTTGGCCTTGGCCGCGTCGGCCAGGCCCTGCTGCAGGCCCTTGACGTCCTTGCTGCCGATGAACAGCCCGACCGCCTCGTTGATCGAGGCCAGCCACGGCTGGCTCACCGAGACGCCGTGCTGGATGGAGCCGGCCAGCTTGTTGCCCGACCAGTCCTTCAGCGCGTCGGCCAGGTAGTCGGTGTAGAGCGACTGGTCGGCGTCCTTGCGGGCGGGGATGGAGCCCTTCTTGGGGTTGAAGGCGTCCTGCCCCTCCTTGCTCGCCGCGACCTTCAGCCACGCCACGGCCCCGTCCCGGTTCTTGGCGCCCTTGGGCAGGGTGAAGCTGTCCGACAGCCACATGTAGGTGCCCTCGGTGCCGGGCGCGGGCGCCCAGTCGAAGTCCGTCTTGGACGTCTTGCCGAGGCCGCCCTCCGGCGGGTTGTGGAAGTAGCCGTAGGCCCAGTCGCCCATGATGTTGAACGCCGCCTCGCCGTCGGCCACCTGCTTGGCGGCGGGCTGCCAGTCGTCCTGCGGATCGCCCGCGTACGACATGATCTTGGCGTAGTTCTCCAGCGCCTTCGTCATCTGCGGGCCGCTCCAGTCGGCGCCCGGCTTGAACAGCGCGTTGTAGGCGTCGGTGCCGAGCGAGCCGAGCAGCACGTTCTCCAGCAGGTGGGTGGCGGTCCACTCCGAGCCGACGGAGATCGGGATCTTGCCCTTGGCCTTGACCTTCTCCAGGTCGGCGATGAACTCCTCGATCGTCTTGGGCGCGGCCGCGATGCCGGCGTCCTTGAGCACCTTGGGGTTGAACCACAGGACGTTCGACCGGTGGATGTTGACCGGCACCGAGTAGATCTTGCCCTCGACGCTGATCTGCTCGACGAGCTGGGCGGGGAAGACGTCCTTGAGCTTCAGCTCGTCGTACAGGAACGTCAGGTCCTCCAGGTTGCCCGCCTTGATGTAGCCCTGCAACTCGGCGCCGGCGTGCCCCTGGAACGTGTCGGGCGGCGTGCCGGCCTGCAACTTCGACTGCAACAGCGCCTTGGCCTTGTCACCCGAGCCGCCCGCCACGGCGGCGTCGAAGAACGTGTAGTTCGGGTTCTTGTCCTCGAATATCTTCTTCATCGCCTGGAGGCCGTCGGCCTCACCGGGGCCAGTCCACCAGGAGAAGACCTCCACCTGCTTCTTGCCGCCGCTCGACGAACCCGGCTCAGAAGTCCGGCCGCCGCTGCCTCCGCCGCAGCCCGCCAGGCCCAGAACGCCCGCCATCGTGATCGAGACGGCCGCTAACCACCGTCGCATCGCACACCATTCCCTTCGCGATCCCCCGAAGTTGGTGACCTTTGACAACGTTGTCAACAACGGCTATCAACCCACTTCGCGCGCGCCGACGTCAAGGGCGGAGCAGGTAACAGGTCCGCATACTCAGCCCACGCGCTCCAGCGTGCCGGCCGGCCCGGTGAGCACGGTGACGCCCGCGTCGTAGCCGGATCCGGGCAGGTCACCGCGACCCGCGGCCACGACCAGCGCGCCCTTGGACACGGCCAGGCCGACCAGGGCGGGCAGGTCGGCGCCGTCGCCGGGCGGCCACGTGCACAGCACGACGTCGGACTCCACCAGGCCGATGGGCACGTCGAGCTCGGCCATCCTGGCCAGCAGGTCGGCGTGCGTGAGCCGGGCGCCGCCGGGCAGCGCCAGCGCGTCCTGGCGCTTGGCGTCGAGGGCGGGCAGCGCGGTGGGCTCCAGCACGAGCAGGCCGCGGAAGTCGATCGTGTCGAGCGCCGGGCCGAGCGAGACCACCTGGCGCACGCGGGAGCCGTCGGCCGCCGCGATCGCCGTCTCCGCCAGGTCGGGGGTAGTGATCAGCATGCGGGCGTCGCACTCGCGCAGCAGTGCCGCCACCTCCTCGGCGCCGAGCCCCGCACCGATCGGCGCGGCCACCCCGCCCGCCGCCAGCACGGTGTGCAGGGCCACCGTCTGGGTGCCGGTCGTGGAGACGTGCACCCCCACCACCTGGTCGCGGCGCGCTCCCCTGCGCACCAGCCCGGACGCCGCCCTGGTCACCTCGGTCACCAGGCTGCGGTAGCCGTAGACGTGGCCGCCGCGCAGATCGATGAGCGCCGGCCGCTCGCCCCGCTCGTAGGCCCGGCAGAACACCTCGTGGATCACGGTGCCGGAGGACGAGGCGGACGGCGTCATGCCCGTCAACGTACGGTCGCCCGCGCGCCGGCCGCATCCACCGATCTATGTAGAGCGGTGTGCATTTCCCCAGCCCAGGGCCGAGGTGGGCGGGCCCGAGCCCTGCGCGACTCGAGCCCGCTGTCACGCGCCCTGGAACCGGGCCCCCACCCCTCCGAGAAGGCCCGGCTCCGTCGGGACGCGTGACGTCCCTCGGTCGATCGGCCGCCGCGGCCCCCGGCGCGAGGACGGGAAGCGCGGGGCGCGGTCGATCACACGCAGAACGGTAGGCGCTCGGACGGGGGCGGCACATGCGCTGACATGGCCATTCGACGATGTAAGCGCCGGGCGGCGGCGATGTGTAGAGAACCCGCCGGGATCAGCGTCCGCCGATCACCCATGCGGCAATCTGTGTACGTGTGGAGAAGCCCAGCTTGCCGAGGATGTTGGCGACGTGCCGCGCGGCGGTGGCCGGGCTGATCACCAGTTCGTCGGCGATGGCCCGGTTGCTCAGCCCGCGGGCCACCAGCTCGGCGATCTCGCGTTCCCTGGCCGTGAGCCTGCTGTCCTGGGCGGCGGGGACGACCGGCGCGGCCGGCAGCTCGGGCAACGGCCCGCCGAGCGCGCACGAGACCGCCTGGTCGGCCGTCATCGCCAGGCCCTCGGCCCACAGCAGCGCCACCAGGGCCTCGCCGAGCCGGTCGCGGGCGGGGGCCAGCAGCTCTTCGGTGCGGGCGTCGGGGCGGCGGTCGCGCAGCCCCAGGGAGGCGGCGGCCAGCAGGACCGCGCGCCGGTCGTCGCCCTCGGCCGCGACCAGGCGCGCCCAGGCCGCCAGCCGCCGGGCGATGCTGTCGCGCAGGCCCGCGTCGCGGCTGAGCACCAGCGCCTCGGTGAGCCGGGCGCGAGCCTCGGCCAGGTCGCCCTCGTCCAGCGCGACGCGGCCGAGCCCGGCCAGGCAGCTCACGATCTGCTGCCTGGCGTCGATGTGCCGCAGCAGGCGCAGGCCGGCCTCGTAGTGCCGCCGGGCGCCCAGCCGGTCGCCGGTGCGCCGGGCGATCTGGGCCAGGCCGACGTGCCCGTAGGACTGGCCGAGGTGGTTGTCCAGCCGTTCGCTCAGCGACAGGACCTCCTCGAACGCGCGCCGCGCCTCGTGCAGGCGGCCGGCCCGCAGGCCGAAGTCGGCCCGGGTGCCCTGGGCGAGCGACTCCAGGATCGGGTCGCCGCGCCGCCGCGCCGCCTCCAGGGCCGAGGTCAGGGGCTCCTGGTCGCCGGTCGCCTGGGCCAGCATGATCAGGCCCACGGCCTCGCCGTAGGCGTCCTGGGCGTCGACGCACAGCGCCAGCCCGATCTGTACGCACCGCGCCGCGAGCCCCGTCTCGCCGGCCGCGAGCGCCAGCTCACCGCGCAGGATCATCGCCTGCCCGCGTAAACCCTCGGGCACGTCGGGGGCGTCGAGCGCGAGCAGCCGGTCGAGCCGTTCGGCGATGTCCAGCCGCCGCCCGCTGGCCATGAGCAGGTAGCGCACGTCGGTCAGCAGCTGCAGGGCGGTCTGCGGCGACCCGCTCGCCACGGCCCAGTCGCAGGCCGCGCCCACCTCGGCCTTGAGCCCGTCGAACAGGTTGACGAAGCGCTCGACCACGGGCCACGACGTGCGCGTGCCCGGCGCGAGGACGTCCTTGAACCGCCCGGCCAGCCCGGCGAGCGCGGCCAGGTGCGCGCGGCGCAGCGCCGCCTCCTCGCCGGACTCCGCGAGCTGCTCCAGCGCGTATTCGCGGACGGTCTCCAGCAGCCGGTAGCGGGCCTGGCCGGCGACCTCGCCGTCGAGCACGACCAGCGACTTGTCCACCAGGTCGCACAGGCGCGGCAGCACGTCCTCCTCGGGCAGGCCGGTGCCGGCGCACACCGCTTCGGCCAGGTCGAGCGTCCAGCAGGAGCGGAAGGCCGCCACGCGGCGCAGCAGCAGGCGCTCCTGGGGGCTGAGCAGCCGGTAGCTCCAGTCGACGGCGGCGCGCAGCGTACGGTGCCTGGCGTGGGCCGTACGGGCGCCGCCCGCCAGCACCCTGAACCGGTCGTCGAGCCGCTCGACGAGCTGCCTGACCGACAACACCCGCACCATGGCGGCGGCCAGCTCGAGCGCCAGCGGCAGCCCGTCGAGCGCCTGGCACAGCTCGATCGCCAGCGGCAGCGTCTCCTCGTTCAGCTCGAAGCCAGGACGCGCGGCGGTGGCCCTGGTCACGAACAGGCGCACGGCCTCGCTCTCCTCGCCGACGAGCGAGAGCGGCGGCACCCGCCAGACCGTCTCGCCCGGCACCCGCAGCGGCTCGCGGCTGGTGGCCAGCACGGTGAGCCGCGGGCAGGCGCCGAGCAGGTCGCGGCAGAGCTCGGCGCACTCGCCGACCACCGGCTCGCAGTTGTCCAGGACGAGCAGCACCCGGCGGCCGCCGATGGTGTCCGCCAGATCCTCGGCGATGCCGAGCGCGGCGCAGACCCGCTCCCGCAGCTCGCCCTTCTCCACGTCGGCCAGCTCGACCAGCCACACGCCGTCGGGGTGCTCGGCGGCGACCCGGGCGGCCAGGCGCAGGGCCAGGCGCGTCTTGCCGATGCCCCCCGCGCCGCACAGTGTCACCACGCGCGAGACGCGGCCGAGGTGGGCCAGCTCATCGAGATCGGACTCCCGGCCCACGAACTGGTTGGGCTCGGCCGGCAGGTTGCGGAAATCGGCGGTTCGCAGCATCACTGTGAGTGTGGCATCAACTACCGTTCGCGCCCAGACTCAAATCGGTGGAGAACTCGGCGGCCCGCGGTCAGGCCAGCGCGGCCTCCAGCACCGTGCGGGCCACCTGCGCCACCGCACCGGCCCGGGGGCCGGGCTGCTCCAGCACCACGCCGACCGCCACCTCCGGGGCGGTCGCCGGGGCAAACGCCGTGGCCAGCGCGTGCTCGCCGCCCGTCGCGGCAATCTTGGCGGCCACCTCGACGCCGGGGACGGCGACGGCCGCCCCCGGCCCGCCCGCGTGCGTCTCCGTGGTCATCATCGCGGCCAGGTAGCGGGCCTGGACGGTCGTCATGGTGGTGCGGTACGGCTGCGGCCCCGCCTGGCCGAGCAGCGAGCCGTCCGGCAGGCTCACCTCCTCCACCAGGTACGGCCGCATCAGCACGCCGTTGTTGGCCACGGCCGCCGACAACATCGCGACCATCAGCGGCGTCGCCCGGTCCTGGTCCCGGCCGACGGCCGACAGGGCGGTCCGCGTCCGGTCCATGCCCTGCGGGTACGTGCTGGGCGCCGCGGCCATCGGCACGCGCAGGTCCCCGTCGCCGAACCCGAACGCCTCGGCCTGGTCCCTGAGGCTGTCCTGGCCGAGCCGCACCCCGATGCCCGCGAACGCGGTCTCGCACGAGGTCTGGAAGGCGCGCAGCAGCGTGGGCCGGGGCCTGCCGCACGGACCGGCGAGCGAGGCGGGCAGCCGCGGGCGGAGGGCGGCCTCCACGGGGGCCGTGGGCGTGTACTCGCCCGAGGCCAGCGCCGCGGCCGTGGTCACCAGCCTGAACGTGGCCCCGGGCGGATAGACCTGGTCCAGCGCCCGGTTCAGCAGGGGCCGGCCGGGGGCGTCGCGCAGCCGGTCGAGGGCGCCGTCGAGCCGGGCGGGATCGAAGGTGGCCAGCGTGTTGGGGTCGTAGGACGGGTAACTGGCCAGGGCAAGGATCGCGCCGGTCGCCGGGTCGATGGCCACGGCCGCCCCGGGCACGCCGGCGGCCTCCAGGGCGTGGTAGGCGGCCCACTGGGTGCGCTGGCCGATGGTCAGCCGCACGTCGGCGCCCGCCACGTCGCCGTCGCTGACCATCGAGCGCACCTTGACCTTGGCGTCGTCGCCGGACAGGACGCCGTCCTCGGCCTCCTCCACGCCCGTGGAACGGTAGAGGGACATGTAGCCGGTCACGGGGGCGTAGAGCTCGCCGTCGGTGTAGACCCGCTGGAACCGGTACGGGCCGCCGCCGGGCGTCGGGCGGCTCCTGGCCACGGTCGCGCCGTCGTAGGTCAGGATGTCGCCGCGCGGACGGGCGAACCGGGCGATGAGCGAACGCTCGTTGCGGCGGTCGGCGTTGAGCGCCCGCGCCCCGAACGCCTGGACGACCGTGACATGGGCCAGCAGGACGAACAGCAGGGCCGCGCAGAGCACGGCCATGCGGCCCAGCGGGACGTCGATCTGCTTCGCCCTGGTTCCCGCCATGGTCCTTGGTCTAACAACCGGACCACCAAGGCAGGGCTACAGGACGCTGCGGTAGTAGGAAATCTTGCGGTGGATGTAGTTCTGGCGCTCGGCCAGGTTGGCGATCTGGGCCTGGACCTGCCGGTCGTGCTCCTCCAGGAGCCTGATGCGGTCGGGGATCGTGTCGTCGCCGCCGCGGACGAGCTCGGCGAAGCGCAGCAGCATGGCGATGGGCATGCCGGTGTCGCGCAGGCAGCGGATCATGCCGAGCCA
Source organism: Nonomuraea sp. NPDC005692 (assembly GCF_040631115.1). NCBI lineage: Bacteria > Bacillati > Actinomycetota > Actinomycetes > Streptosporangiales > Streptosporangiaceae > Nonomuraea > Nonomuraea sp. NPDC005692. The sequence continues at coordinate 57,375 of NZ_JBEXYU010000010.1, forward strand.
GCCGACGTCCTCTTCACTGAATCTGCGCTGACCGGCCGCGTTGCGCTCCACGCGCTCCAGCAGGCCGATCTTCTCGTAGTAGCGGAGAGTGTCGAGGCTGAAGCCGGTCTCCTCGACGACCTCGGCGGGGGTGTACACGCTCACGCGTCCCAGTCTTTCACCTGGAGCGCACTCCAGGTCAACGCCTTGACATGGAGTGCACTCCAGGTCCGAGGGTCTGGCCCATGAACATCGCACTCGGCACCATCCCGTTCGGCACCGGCGTCGGCCTGCGGGAGACCTTCGCCATCCTCGACCGCTTCCAGGACGCCGGCGGCACCATGCTGGACACCGCCAACAACTACCCCTTCTGGAACGAGGGCCGCACCGGCGACGAGAGCGAGGAGGCCATCGGCGCCTGGCTGGCCGCGCGCGGCAACCGGGACCGCGTCTTCATCGGCACCAAGGGCGGGGCCCGGCCGACCGTGCCCGGCGACCGCACCCTCGGCTCGGCCGAGGGCCTGTCGGCGGCGGCCGTCGCGCGGGCCGCCGAGGGCAGCCTGCGGAGGCTGCGGACCGACTACGTCGACCTGTACTGGTCGCACATCGAGGACCGTTCGGTGCCGCTGCACGAGACGCTCGGCGCCCTGAACACGCTGGCCGAACAGGGCAAGGTCCGCGCGCTGGGGGCGAGCAACATCGCCGCCTGGCGGCTGGAGCGGGCCAGGAACCTCTCGGGCGCGCACGGCTGGCTGCCGTACGGCCACCTCCAGCTCCGCCACACCTACCTGCGCCCGCGGCCCTTCACCCGGCTCCCGGAGGGCGGCCACACGCTGGCCTCGGACGAGACCCTCGACTACGTCGCCGCCGAGTCGGACGTGACGTTGTGGGCCTACAACACGCTGATGTCGGGGGCCTACACGCGGGCCGACCGGCCCATGCCGGAGGTCTACGACCACCCGGGCACCGCCCGCCGCCTGGCCGCGCTGCGCGAGGTGGCCGTCGAGCTGGGCGCGACGCCCAACCAGGTGGTGCTGGCGTGGCTGATGGCCGACGGTCACGTGCCCGTGGTCGGCGTGTCCACGACGGCCCAGCTCGACGAGGTCGTCGGCGCGGCGGACGTCAAGCTGGACGCCGAGCTGCGCGCCCGGCTGGACGCCGTCGCATAGGGGATCAGGGCAGGTGGTCGGCGAGGTAGCGGCGGACGAGCTGCTTGCACTCGGCGATCAGGTCGGCGTCGCCGCCGGGATCGGCCCGGAAGGCGAGCTTGAGCACGGCGTCGGTGGCCTCGACGGCCACCACGAGCGCCCGGTCGAGCCCGGGGCCGGCGGGTGCGTCGAGCAGGGCGAGGGTGAGGGCGCGCAACCGGTCGGCCACGATGACGTTGTTGTCGAGGGCGCTGTCGAGCGTGCGGTTGGTGCCCTCCAGCGGCGGCCCGCCCGGGGTGGGCAGGACCTCGCCGAAGTCGACCACCGCGAACCCGGGGGTGGTGCGCTTCATGTCGACGAACTCGTCGATGGCCAGGTCGACCAGGTCGGTCCAGTGGCCGAGGTCGGCCTCGGCGATGCACTGGGTGACCCGCTGGAGGAACGCCTCCAGGTTGCGCAGCGCGAGGGCGCGCACCAGGCCCTGCTTGTCGTGGAAGAACTGGTAGAAGGTGCCGATGGGGACCTCGGCGCGGCGCGCGACCTCCTTCGTGGTCAACGCCTCGTAGCCCACCTCGTCGAGCAGGAGCGCGCACTCGTCGAGCATCCGCTCCACCCGCTCCACGCTCCGGCGCTGGGCGGGACGGCGGCGCAAGGTACTCGTCATGCTCTCCATCCTGGCTTATTACCAGCAGGTACAGACCGGCCACTTTGTCGTCCGTTAACATGAGCCATACTCGCATAAAGGAGCCGAGATGTTCTTATGGGGTACGGCGACCGCCGCCTACCAGATCGAGGGCGCGGTGGCCGAGGACGGCCGGGGCGCGTCCATCTGGGACACCTTCGCCCACGAGCCCGGCCGGACCAGGGACGGCCACACCGGGGACGTGGCCTGCGACCACTACCACCGCTGGCGCGAGGACGTCGCCCTCATGTCCGGCCTCGGCGTGAACGCCTACCGCTTCTCCATCGCCTGGCCGCGGGTGCAGCCGCTCGGCGCCGGCGAGGTCAACCCCGCCGGCCTCGACTTCTACGAACGCCTCACCGACGGCCTGCTGGCGGCCGGCATCCAGCCCGTGCCGACGCTCTTCCACTGGGACCTGCCCCAGGCCCTCCAGGACCGGGGCGGCTGGACGGACCGCGACACGGCCGGCCGCTTCGCCGACTACGCCGCGATCGTCGCCGAGCGCCTGGCCGACCGCATCCCGCTGTGGATCACCCTGAACGAGCCGTTCGTCCACATGGCCTTCGGCCACGCCATGGGCATCCACGCCCCCGGCCAGGCCCTGCTGCTCGACGCCCTCCCCGTCGCCCACCACCAGCTCCTCGGCCACGGCCTGGCGGCCGGGGCCCTGCGCGCGGCGGGCGCGCGGCAGGTGGCCATCACCAACAACTGCACGCCGGTCTGGCCCGCGTCGCAGGAGGAGGCGGACGTCAAGGCCGCCGACGCCTACGACGTCCTGCACAACCGGCTGTTCAACGACCCGGTGCTTCTCGGGAAATATCCAGATCTTTCGGCCTACACAGCCGACCTCGACTTCATCCACGACGGCGACCTGGAGACCATCTCCGCCCCCCTGGACGCCCTCGGCATCAACTACTACAACCCCACCCGGATCGCCGCCCCGCCCCCCGGCGAGCTGCTCCCGTTCACCGACACCGGCGTCACCGGGTATCCCACCACCGCGTTCGGCTGGCCGGTCGTCCCCGACGGCCTTCGCGAGCTCCTGACCGGACTCAAGGCCCGGTACGGCAGCGCGCTTCCGCCGATCCACGTCACCGAGAACGGCTGCTCCCAGCCCGACGAGCTCACCCCGCAGGGCACGGTCGAGGACCAGGCCCGCATCGACTACCTGCGCGGCCACATCGACGCCGTCATGGCCGCGCGGGCCGAGGGCGTGGACGTGCGCGGCTACTTCGTCTGGTCGCTGCTGGACAACTTCGAGTGGGCCGAGGGCTACCACCAGCGCTTCGGCCTGGTGCACGTGGACTTCGCCACGGGCCGCCGCACGCCCAAGGCGTCCTACGCGTGGTACAGGGAGCGCGTCGCTCAGAACACCGACACGTGAACGTGGTCGTAGTGGTTGGCGGTCACGCCGCCCCGGTCGGACATGGGGTCCCAGCCTCCGCCTGACCGGATGTCGTAGTAGCGCTGCTTCCAGATGATGTACATGACGCCGATCCGCGAGCCGTTCTTGATGAGCCATTCGGCCAGGGCGTCCCCGCGGTCGGCGTCGGCCCCGGAGGCCATGGTGCCGCCGCGGGACATCATGAAGTCGCAGGCCCGGCCCTTGCCGTGCTCGCCGGGGTCGCCGGGGCGCAGGCAGCCCACGCCGTACTTCATCGGGAAGTTCTGCATGATCTCGGCGCGTACCGTGATCATGCGCTGGGTCAGGCCCTCGGCGCCGCCGGGCTGCTGGAAGCCGTACTTGGCGAGCAGCCGCTCGATCTCGCGCCGCTTGCCCTGAAGGGTCTTGATCTCCTTCTTCAGCTTGTTGATCTTGTCGTTGGCGTTGAGCTTGGCCTCTTTGGACTTCGCGATGAGCTTCTGGATGCTCTGGACGCGCTCGGTCCGCTCGGTGGCCATGTACGACATGTTCGCGGCCTGCCCGAGCGCGGTGGCCGGGTCGACGCTGAGGCCGAACAGCTGCATGCCGTCGAGGGGGCCGTTGACGTACGTCTGGCGCGCGATCTCGGCCACGCCGGCCTGGGCCGCGGCCAGGCGCGCCGCCAGGTCGCCGGAGGTGTCGGTGGCGTTCTTGGCCTGGATCCTGATCTCCTCCAGGCTCTGGATCTGGCCGCGGTAGAGGTCGTTGAGCCGGGACGCCTGCTTGGTGAGTCTGCGCAGCTCATCGATGTTGGGATCGGCCGACGCCGGCTGCGGGGAGGCGAGCCCGAGCAGCCCGGAGAGGACGACGAAGACCGCGGCGAGCCGCCAGATCCTCACACCCGTCCCCTCCTCGCATAGACGGACCGAAACTATAGAAGATGATCTTGATGGCTGTCATCCGAACCAGCCAACTGACGCACCTTTGGCGAGGTACATAGTCCTTTGTCGGAAATAAGGAAGATCTAAAAGATTGGGCCTTGTGGAGGGCTTGATCCCGGTCTGAGATGGCGATCGAACTCGTCTCTGCGAAGGGGCAGATCGTGTCTCGAATCATGACCATCGCCGCGGCCGTGCTTCTCGGCCTGGGCACCTCCCTCGTCCCCCTCACCGCCGAGGCGTCGGTCGATCCGCTGCCGCCCGGCGACCGCATCGACCTCTACCAGGTGGACGGCAAGCCGGGCACCGCCCAGTTCCTGCGGGAGAAGGGCTTCGACGTCGTCCAGCACGAGAACGGCGGCGACAAGGAGCACGTCGAGCTGACCGCCGCCCAGGCCGACCTGGCCGGACTGGCCAAGCTCGGCCTGCGGCCCGAGCCCGTGCGCAACCCGCAGGGGCAGAGCAACCTCCAGGCCGCCAAGGCCCAGGCGGCCGGCGGCTACACGGTGTGGCGGTCGTACTCCGAGCAGGGCGGCATCGCCGACCAGCTCAGGGCGATCGCGAACGCCAACAGGGACATCGTCAAGCTGCAGTCCATCGGCAGGACGCTCAAGGGCCAGGACATCCTCGCCGCCAAGGTCTCCACCGGAGCCCGGCTGCTGCCCGACGGCCTCAAGCCCGCCACGCTCTACTCGGCCACCCAGCACGCCCGCGAGTGGATCGCCGCCGAGGTGGACATGCGGCTGCTGAAGTACGTGGTCGCCAACAGGTCGGCGCTGCGGGACCTGCTCAACCGGACCGAGCTGTGGTTCGTGCCGGTGGCCAACCCCGACGGCTACGACTTCACCTTCACCGAGGGCAACCGCCTGTGGCGCAAGAACCTGCGCGACAACGACGGCGACGGGAAGATCGCCAACGGCGACGGCGTGGACCCGAACCGCAACTTCCCCACGAACTTCCGCTACGACGAGGAGGGCTCGTCGAGCATCCCGAGCAGCGAGACCTTCCGCGGGACCGGCCCGGCCAGCGAGCCCGAGACCAGGGCCATGGACGGCCTGCTCAACCGGGTCAGGTTCGAGATGAACCTGAACTACCACTCCTTCGGCCCGCTGCTGCTCTACCCGAGCGGGTTCCAGATCGCCACGAAGACCGCGGACAACCCGATCTACGAGGCCCTGACCGGCGACGACGACGCCCCGGCCGTCCCCGGGTTCGACCCCGACCTCGGCGCGGAGCTCTACACCACGAACGGCGACACCAACGACCACGCCCACGCCCGGTACGGCACCCTTTCCTGGACGCCGGAGCTCGACGAGGGCTGCGACGGCTGCGGGTTCGTCTTCCCCGACGACGAGGCGGCGGTGCAGGCGGAGTTCGCGAAGAACCTGCCGTTCGCGCTCGACGTCGCCAGGTCCGCGGCCGACCCGGTCGAGCCGGTCAGCCACCTGGGCAACAGGACGCCCGACTTCGTGCTCGACCCGTTCGAGTTCAGCTACGGCACCGACCAGGCCGTCCAGGTCACGGCCAAGCGTAAGGTCGGCCCCGTCCTGCTCAACTACCAGGTCAACGGCGGCCGGACGAGGATCGCGCCGACCGGCGAGTGGAAGGGCGGCGAGCGGTACGGCAAGGGCTACGACCGCTACTACCACCGGCTGCGCGGAAAGATCACCGGCACCCGGCCGGGCGACAAGGTCAAGGTCTGGTTCAGCGCGATCGGCAGGAAGAGCGGCGACTTCACCTACACCGTGCAGGACGACATCGGCGGCAAGGTTCTCGTACTGGCCGCCGAGGACGTCACCGGCCTCAGCCCGGCCCAGGGCGGGACCGAGGCCAAGTACGCCGCCGACTACGTCAAGGCGCTCCAGGACGCCGGATACCCGGCCGACGTCTACGACATGGACAAGATGGGCCGCAAGGCTCCGCACCCCCTCGGCGTGCTCAGCCACTACAAGGCGGTGGTCTGGGAGACCGGCGACGACGTCATCCCCCGCTCCCCCGGGCAGGTCGCCGGCACCACGTCGAAGGGCGGCGTGGACACCGAGCTGGCGGTGCGCGACTACCTGAACGAGGGCGGCAAGCTGCTGCACGCCGGCAAGTACCCCTCGTACGCGGCCAACAACAACGGCGCGTACTACTACGAGCCCGACCAGCCCGGCCACCCCGAGTGCACGGTCCCCGACGACCCGCCGTGCATCCAGGTGTTCAACGACTTCCAGCAGTACTGGCTGGGCGCCTACGTCTTCTTCGACGACGGGGGCACCGACCAGGCGAGCGGGCAGCCGTTCGCGCTGAAGGGCAACGGCGGCAAGTTCGAGGGCTTCGCCGGCACGCTGCAGCCCGGCCACACCAACTCGTTCGTGGCCACCTCGGCCATCCTGCCCCCGGCGCAGTTCCCGCTGTTCGCGAGCTCGGCCCAGGTCAAGTGGGTACGCCCCGGCGGCCCCTTCGACCCGCACACCGGCTCCTGGGACGTCTACAGCGGCATCGCCGACGTCTCCTGGAAGCGGCTGACCACGACCGTGGACCTGACCGGCAAGAGCTCCGGCGACCTGTCGTTCTGGACGTCCTACGACACCGAGGCCGACTGGGACTTCCTGACGGTCGAGGCGCACACCGCGGGCGCCGACGACTGGACCACCCTCCCCGACGCGAACGGCCACACCTCGCAGAGCACCGGCGAGAGCTGCAAGGCGGAGAACAGCGGCGGCTGGCGGGTGATCCACCCGTTCACCCAGCACTACCAGGGCGCGGCCTGCGAGCCGACCGGGTCCTCCGGCGCGTGGCACGCCGCCTCGGGCAACTCCGGCGGCTGGCAGCAGTGGAAGGTGGACCTGACCCCGTACGCGGGCAAGCGGGTCGAGCTGTCGATCTCCTACCTCAGCGACTGGTCCACCCAGGGCGCGGGCGTCTTCCTCGACGACGCCAAGGTCACCCTGGACGGCGCGGCGGCCGGTGACACCTCCTTCGAGTCCGACCTCGGCGGCTGGGCCGTGGCCGCGCCGCCGGCCGGCTCGGCCCCCTCGATCAACAACTGGTTCCGCACCGACCAGGTCTTCGAGGAGGGCGGCGGCATCGTCACCGCGGACACCGTCTATCTGGGCTTCGGCGTGGAGAGCCTGAGCGACCAGGCCGCGCGTACGGACCTGGTCAGGCGGTCGATGCGGCACCTGCTGGGCGACCCCCGCTAGCGACGCCCCGAGGGGCGCGGCACACCGCTGCCGCGCCCCTCTTGCGTGCACGGACAGAACATGGTTCGGTCGCCTTGAGGCGTACGCGCAGCAAGCAAGCATTCGGTCAAGCAGGAGGCTCACGACATGCGCCAGCACGACAAGCTGTTCATCGGGGGCGAATGGGTGACCCCGGCGGGCACCGGGACGATCGACGTCATCTCCCCCCACACCGAGGAGGTCGTGGGCCGCGTCCCCGACGGCACCGCCGAGGACATGGAACGCGCGGTGGCCGCCGCCCGCCAGGCGTTCGACCACGGGCCGTGGCCGCGCATGACGTTCGCCGAGCGGGCCGCCGTGATCGAGCGGCTGGCGGCGATCTACAACGAGCGCCAGGGCGAGATGGCCGCCCTGATCACCGAGGAGATGGGCTCGCCGATCACCTTCTCCAACCTCGCGCAGGCGCCGCAGCCGCTCGGCATGCTGCAGTTCTACGCCGGGCTGGGCAAGGAGTTCGCCCAGGAGGAGGAGCGTCCCGGGCTGTTCGGGCCGATCACCGTGCGGCGCGAGCCGGTCGGCGTCGTCGCGGCCGTCGTCCCGTGGAACGTGCCCCAGTTCGTGACCATGACCAAGGTCGCGCCCGCGCTGCTGGCCGGGTGCACGATCGTGCTCAAGCCCGCGCCCGAGACGCCGCTGGACGCGTACCTGCTGGCCGAGTGGGCGGCCGAGGCCGGGATCCCGGCGGGCGTGCTCAACATCGTGCCCGCCGGGCGCGAGGTGAGCGAGCACCTGATCTCCCACCCCGGCGTCGACAAGGTGGCCTTCACCGGCTCCACCGCCGCCGGACGCCGCATCGCCTCCATCTGCGGCGAGCAGCTCAAGCGGGTCAGCCTGGAGCTCGGCGGCAAGTCCGCCGCGATCATCCTGGACGACGCCGACCTGCAGGCGAGCATGGGCTTCCTGGCCATGGCCACGCTGATGAACAACGGCCAGGCGTGCGTCGCCCAGACCCGCATCCTGGCCTCGCGCAGCCGGTACGACGAGGTCGTGGACGCCGTGGCCAACATGGTCAACTCCCAGCCCGTCGGCGACCCGGCCGACCCGGCGACCGGCATCGGCCCGCTGGTGGCCAAGCGCCAGCAGGAGCGCGTCGAGGGCTACATCAAGATCGGCATGGACGAGGGCGCCAAGGTCGTCGTCGGCGGCCTCGACCGTCCCCGCGACCGCGGCTGGTACGTCGCGCCCACGGTCTTCGCCAACGTCGGCAACGACATGCGCATCGCCCGCGAGGAGATCTTCGGCCCGGTCCTGGCGGTGATCCCGTACGAGGACGAGGCCGACGCCCTGCGCATCGCCAACGACAGCGACTACGGCCTGGCCGGCACGGTCTGGACGGCCGACACCGAGCGCGGCATGAACGTCGCCCGCCAGGTGCGCACCGGGACCTACGGCGTCAACTGCTTCATGCTGGAGTCGAACGCGCCCTTCGGCGGCTTCAAGGCCAGCGGCATCGGCCGCGAGCTCGGCCCCGAGGGCCTGAACGGCTACCTGGAGTACAAGACGATCGCCCGGCTGGGCTAGCGGCGGCGAAGAGGGGCCCCGCGCGCCGCGGGGCCCCTCTTGCGTGCCGGGGAAGGCACCCAGCGTGCCCCCGCGACGCTAGGTGCCGGATCCGCCGCCTACAGTCGGCGACTGCCCGGCTACTGAAGTATGTCCCACGGTCACCGCCAAGGCGGTTTCCTTCCCCGAGGACTTTTCTCCCGGCGGATCCTTTCCATCCGTCTTAGGTAGACGGGTATTACTCACGAAAGGTTCGAGGAGATCCATTTACCGATACGCCGGATGAGTTCGGGGCCGGCGGCCGACTCCGCGTGCCCGTAGCCCGGCTCGATCCACAGCTCCTTGGGCTCGCGGGCGCCGTCGTAGAGCTGGTGGGCGTGGTCCAGCGGGAAGAAGGCGTCGGCGTCGCCGTGCACGACCAGCAGCGGCGCGGGCGAGACCAGGGCGGCGGCCTCGTGCGGCGGCATCGGGATCGGGTCCCACTGGCCGCTCGCGATCCTGGTGCGCTTGGCCAGCCGGGCGGCGAACCTGCCGAACGGCTGCTCGATGGCCCAGTGGACCTGGCGCATGGGCTTGGTGCCCCGGTAGTACCAGCGCGCCGGGCCGCTGACCGCCGCCACCGCGTCCACTCCTCGGCGCAGCGCCGCGTGCCGGACGGCCACCGCCGCCCCCATGGAGAAGCCCACGACCGCGACCCGGCGGTAGCCGACCACGCGGGCATGCCGTACGGCGGCCTCGACGTCGAGGATCTCCAGGTCGCCCACCGTCGTCTCGCCGCCCGAGCGGCCGTGCCCGCGGAAGTCGAACGCGAGCACGCCGCCGTAGCCGCTGAGCACGTGCGCGATGCGGCGGGCGGTGCGCTCGCGCCAGGATCCGGTGAAGCCGTGCGCCATGACGATCCCGATGTCGCCGGCCGCCGAGGGGGTGTGGGCGGCGTCGATGCGGACACCGTCCTCGGTCCTGAGCATCACCGGGAAATTGGGCGCGAAAGGCATGAATACCAGCTTATTCGTGGTCCGTTTCCAGGCCGTGCTCGGTGGCCCACACCGCGATCTGGGCCCGGGAGGCGAAGCCCAGCTTCTCCATGATGTTGGCGACGTGCCGGGCCACCGTGGCCGGGCTGATCACCAGCTTCATGGCGATGGCCCGATTGCTCAGGCCCCCGGTGAGCAACGCGGCGATCTCCAGCTCCCGGCCGGTCAGCCCGCCCTGCCAGGCCCCCGGCGACGGCCCGGACGGCCCCGCGGGAACGGCCTGGCCGGGATCGAGCACCCGCCTGGCCACCTCGTCGGGCGACTGCCGGGCCCCCTTGGCCCACAGCAGCGACACCCGGCCCTCGCCGAGCCCGGCCCTGGCCCGCGTGAGCAGCTCCTGCACCGGGCCGGGGACGCCGTACTGGCCGATGGCCTCGCGCAGCGCGGTCGCGGCGGCGGCGGCCAGCACCGCGCCCTCCAGGTCGCCCTGCTCGGCCGCCAGCGCCGACATGGCCGTCAGCGCCCGCACCACGCCCCTGCGCTGGCCGGTGCGGGTGCTCAGCGCCAGGCTCGCGGCCAGGTGCAGCCGGGCGGCCGGATAGTCGTGCATCCGGGCCGCCACCCGGCCCAGCTTGGCCTGGCAGCGGGCCAGCTCGACCCGGTTGCCCATGTCCTCCAGCAGCGGCAGGGCCGAGGTGTGGCAGGTCATGGCGGCCTCCAGGTCGCCCGCCGCCTCGGCCACCGCGCCCAGGTGGGTCAGCGCCCTGGCCAGCGTCCAGTGGTGGCCGGCCTCCCTGGCCAGGGCCAGCGCCTGCTCGCCGCGCCGGCGGGCCTGGCGGAGCTGGCCGCGGAACAGCGCCAGGTTGAGCTGGGCGATGCGGACCGTGGCCAGGTTGAACAGGTCGTCGTGGGCGGTGGCCGCCGCCTCCAGCTCCTCCAGGTAACGCAGCGCCTTCTCGCTCTGGCCGGTGCGGAAGAACACGGCCAGCGCCACGCTGTAGGTGACGCCCAGCCAGTGGGTGTACGGATGCCTCTTCTGCTCCTCCACCCCCTGCACGACCAGCTCCTCGGCGCGGGCCAGCTCGTCGCAGATCTCCAGCCCGTACGCCAGGCCGCCCTTGGCCACGGCGACCACGTCGGAGGGCACCAGGGACAGGTCGAGGGCGAGCAGCCGCTGGTGCCAGCCGACGGTCTCGCCCAGCTCACCGCGTACGGCCAGGATCGCCAGGGCGGCGCGGGCCAGGCGCAGCCCGAGCACCGGGTCGGCCGACTCCACCGCCCGCTCCACCGCCGCCCGGCAGTCGTCCATCAGCGCCCGGCCCCTGACGAAGTGCGGGACGCGGGCGGACCAGGGCATGCGCGGGTCGAGCGTGCCGGCCTGGTAGCAGTGTTCCATCTCCTCGCAGATCACCCGCAGGTGCCGGTCGCGCAGCCGGGTCAGCTCGCCCGCCTCGGCCAGCCGCTCGGCGGCGTACTGCCTAATGGTCTCCAGCAGCCGGTAGCGCCCGTCGTGGTGGAGCACCAGCGACTTGTTCACCAGGCCGTTGAGCAGGTCGAGCAGCTCGGCCCTGGGCACGATGCCGCCGTCGGCGCACACCCGTTCGGCCACGACCAGGTCGAACAGCCCGGCGAACACCGACAGCCGGCGCAGCAGCACGCGCTCCTTGGGCCGCAGCAGGTCGTGGCTCCACTCGACGGTGGCCAGCAGGGTGCGCTGGCGGGCGGGCGCGGTGCGGTCGCCCCTGGTCAGCAGGGTGAACCGGTCGCCGATGCGGTCGGCGATGCGGCCCGGGCTCATCAGGCTCGTGCGGGCCGCGGCCAGCTCCAGCGCCAGCGGCAGGCCGTCGAGCGCCCGGCACAGGCGGACGACGTCGTCCATGCTGCCGGTCACCGACCGGGCCCCCGCCGCCAGCGCCCGCTCGACGAACAGCAGCACGGACTCGGCGTCGGGATGGTGGTCGTCGGGCAGTTCCAGCGGCGGCACCCGCCAGACCAGCTCGCCGGGGATGCGCAGCGGCTCGCGGCTGGTGAGCAGGAAACGCAGCTGGGGGCAGTCGGCGATCAGGCCGGCGACCAGCTCGGCGCAGCGGTCGACCAGATGCTCGCAGTTGTCGAGCACGATCAGCGCCCTGGCCTCGCGCAGCCGTACGCGCAGGCCGTCGAGCAGTCGCCCCGGGGCCTCGTCGCGGACGCCGAGCACGCCGGCCATCTCGTTGACGATCAGGGCGGGGTCGGCGAGACGGGCCAGCTCGACCAGCCAGACGCCGTCGGCGAAGCCCGGCGCGGCCCTGGCCGCCACCCGCAGCGACAGGCGGGTCTTGCCGATGCCGCCGACGCCGCTCAGCGTGACCACGCGTTCGTCGTGGACCAGCGTGCTCAGCTCGGTCAGGTCACGCCCGCGGCCGACGAAACGGTTGGGCTCTGCGGGCAGGTTGTGCGGAACTGGCGGAGTCATGTCGGTGCCCAGGGTCAGCGGAGGATCACAGGTGCGCTCAGTCTCCACCTCCGGCCGACCGCGTGCGATCACTTTCCGTGGACTGTCCGCGACTGCGCGGATACGGATGCCGCCCGCCCAGCTCGGCCACGCTCATCACGATCCGCACGCGCGACTCCTCGGCCGCCTCCAGCGCCTCCGGCACGTCGGAGATCATCACCCGTGCGCCGCTGGCCCGGATGCGCTCGCCCAGCCCGGCACGGTCGAGGTCGGCGGGCACCGGCCAGACGACGCCGCCCGCCGCCATCACCGCGTCCGCCGCCACCAGCAGGTCGGGCCCCACGGGCAGGCAGACGAGCACCGTGTCGCCCGCGCGCACCCCTCTGCGCCGCAACTGGGCGGTCGCGATCGCCGACCGCTCGTCCAGTTGCTTCTCGGTGAGCTCCACGCCCGTCCCGGAGTCCACCATGACGATGTGCTCATCCATGGCGTCCACGGTAGGGAGGGGGTCACGTGCCTACATGGGGCGGAATATGCAGATCCTTATGCAGAAGCGCTGGGGTGCTCGGCGGCCCACACCGCGATCTGCGCGCGCGAGGTGTACCCCAGCTTCTCCATGATGTTGGCGATGTGCCGGGCGACCGTGGCCGGGCTGATCACCAGTTCCTCGGCGATGGCCCGGTTGGACAGGCCGCGGGTGAGCAGGCCGGCGATCTCCAGCTCGCGCACGGTCAGCAGCGAGTGCCTGACCGGCTCGGCCGGCACGGGCGGCGGCGCCGCGGGCCGCTCCCCCGCCAGCACCTGGCGGGCGGCGGCGTCGGGGCTCATCGCCCGGCCGCGCGACCACAGGGAGGCCGTACGGCCCTCGCCGAGCTTGGCGCGGGCGCGCGAGAGCAGTTCCTCGATCCTGATCGTGGCCGAGTGCTGGCCGATCGACTCGCGCAGCGTGGCCGCGGCGGCGGCGGCCAGCACCGCGCCGTCGAGGTCGCCCTCGTGCTCGGCCAGCACCGACAGGCCGGCCAGGCATCGGGCCACCCCCTGCCGCTGGCCGGTCTGCCGGCTCAGCGCGAGGCTGTCGGCCAGCCGCTCCCTGGCCGCGGCGAACTCGCCCAGCATGGCCGCGACCCGGCCCACCCTGGCCAGGCAGCGCGCCAGCTCCGAGTCGCTGCCCAGCTCGCACAACCACGGGACGGCCAGCTCGTAGCGGGACTTGGCGGTCTCCAGGTCGCCGCGGGCCTCGGCCACCGCGCCGAGCTGGGCGGCCATCCTGGCCATGAGCCAGCGGTGGCCGTGCTCGCGCGCCCGCGCCAGGGCCTCGTCGCCCAGCCTCTGGGCCTCGCGCAGCCGGCCCCTGGTCAGCGCCACCGCCGACAGCCCGGCCAGCCCCGCCGCCTGGTTCCAGGCGTCGCCCGACTCGGTGGCCTCGGCCAGGCCCCGCTCGGCGTGGTGCAGCGCCTCGTCGATGCGGCCCATGCGCAGCAGGACGACGACCACGAGGCTGTGCATGACGCAGCGGGTGAACACGTTCTCCTCGCCCAGGCCCGCCAGGCTCTGCGTGGCCACCTCCAGCGACCGGCTGAGCTCGTCGCGGGCCTCCAGCCCGTAGGCGAGGTACGCCTTGCCCTGCGCGATCTGCCCGTCGGGGACGGTTTCGAGGTCGAGCGAGAGCAGCCGCTCGATCCAGCCGACGATCTCGGTCAGATTGCCGGAGATGGGCAGCAGGGCGGTGCTGGCGGCGCACAGGCGCAGGCCGAGCCGCGCGTTGCCGGACTCGGCGGCCCAGTCGAGGGCGGCCCGCTGGTCGTCGAGGAGCTGCTTGCTGGCCGTCAGGCACTCCAGCCGCTCCGGCCAGGGCACGCCCGGCCGGACCATCTCGGTCGTGAAGTGGCGTTCCTGCAGGTCGCACAGGACGGTGAGGTGCCGCTCGCGGACGTCCTCGCGCTCACCGGCCCGGTCCAGCCGCTTCATCGCGTACCGCTTGATCGTCTCCAGCATCCGGTAGCGCCTGCGTTCCTCGTCGCACAGCACGAGGGACTTGTCGACCAGGCCGCCGAGGAGGTCGACGATCTCGTCCCGGGCGATGGGCCGCTCGGCGCAGACCTGCTCGGCCAGGTCGAGGTCGAAGTCGCGGGCGAAGACCGACAGCCTGCGCAGCAGCACCTGCTCCTTGGCCGACAGCAGGTCGTAGCTCCAGTCGACGGTGGCCAGCAGCGTGCGCTGCCGCGCCGGGGCCGTACGGCCGCCCGTGGTCAGCAGCGAGAAGCGGTCGTCGAGCCGGTCGGCGATCTGCCCGGGGCTGAGCAGGCTCGTACGGGCCGCCGCCAGCTCCAGGGCCAGCGGCAGCCCGTCGAGCGCCTGGCACAGGCGGACCACGTCGGGCAGGGTGTCGGGGCCGAGCCGGGTGCCGGCGGCGGCGGCCCGGTCCATGAACAGCTGCACCGACTCGGCGTCGGCGTATCCCATCTCGGGCAGGTCGAGCGGCGGCACCCGCCAGATCAGCTCGCTGGCGATGCGCAGCGGCTCCCGGCTGGTGGCCAGGATGCTCAGCCGGGGACAGCAGGCGACCAGCTCGGCGGCCAGCCCGGCGCACCCATCGACCAGGTGTTCGCAGTTGTCGAGCAGCAGCAGGCAGCGCAGCTCGCGCAGCCGGGCGGTGACGGTGTCGAGCAGCGGGCGCCCGCTCTCCTCGCGCACCCGCAGCACCCGGGCGATCTCCTGGACGATCTGCTCCGGACGGCTGACCCGGGCCAGCTCGACCAGCCACACCCCGCCCGGATAACCGCCCACCAGCCCGGCGGCCACCCGCAGGGCCAGCCGGGTCTTGCCGATGCCGCCGACGCCGCACAACGTGACCACGCGCGTCTCGCCGAACAGCCCGCGCAGGTCGTCGAGGTCGCGTTCGCGGCCCACGAACCGATTGGGCTCTGCTGGAAGATTGTGCCGGGGGGCCTCTGGCATGTGTTCACCCTGCGTCGCCGAAGGATCACACTCTTGCACAGTGTCGCACTTTTCACAGGCCAAGCGAGCTGACGATCGCCCTTTCGTCCACAACGCGCAGAATGGGGTTTCCCAGCAGCCGCCTGGCGACGTCGTACGGCGCCACGACCATGGTGGCCCTGCGCTCGGCGGCCAGCACCCGGCAGCCGATGACGGTCGGCTCGTTGGCGGCGATCACCACGTGGGCGCCGGACATCAGGGCCAGGTCGAGCACCCGCAGCCCCTTGAGCAGGTCGCCGGCCGCGTTGACGACGACGTCGTCCTTGCCGACCACCAGGCGGGCGGCCAGGTTGCGCAGGTCGGCGGCGAGCTCGTCGTGGTCGAGCACCCGGCCGCCGCCCGGCGCCAGCGCCGCGCCCGCCAGCGGGCCGAACTCCACCGGGCTCGCGTTGAGCAGCCCGGCGAACGGCAGCGCGCCCGGCGAGGGGCGGAAGGCGTAGACCCGGTCCGCGGCGGGGCTGCCGGGCTCGCGGGGGCCGCGGGTGATCATCATGCGGACCGGGCCCGAGCCGTCCAGCACGGCGACGCCGCCCGCCCAGGCCACCGCGTGGACCGCCACCACCAGCGAGGCGCCGAGCGGCAGGTCGATGAGGACGCGGTCGCCGTAGGTCAGCCCGTCGCGCCGCAACCCGCCCGCCGCGCGGGTGACCCGCCTGGCGAACTGCGCGTACGACAGCACCTCGCCGGTCCTGACGTCGCTCACCGCCGGCTGGTCGCCCTTGCTCGGTGCCGAGCCCATAACCAGCTCTGTCCACGTCATGACGACAATGTAGGGACCGCGGCGGCTCCTGCCATGCACACAAATGTGCAACCTGCTATGTACGTCCCGGCTCGCGCTCGTACAGCTCGGTGAGGGGGGCGAGCCGGTCGGCGGGCACGTTCAGCCGCAGGACGGCGCCGGGCTCCTCCGCCCAGGAGCCGCCCTCCCAGGCGAGCTGCTCCCAGGCCACCAGCCTGCTGCCCGCGAGCCGGCGCCTGATCAGGGCCTCGACCAGCCAGGGGGCCCGGCCGCCGGGGCCGCGCTCGTACCCGAAGAGCTTGCCGGTGCGGCGGGGCACGACGATGAGGCCGCTGACCCGGAACGCGTTCTGCACGCCCATCAGCAGCGGGCCGTCCTGGCACAGCCGCACGTCGGCGACCCTGCCGACCACCTCGCCGGCCGCGTCGGTCACCGTGCGGCCCTTGAACCAGCTGATCCTCGGGACGGGGCCGGCGGCGTGCACGACCTCTCCCCCGGGCCGGCGCTCGCCGCCGCTGCCGGGGATCCTGGCGATCACGTTCTCGCGCATCCAGCGTTCGAGTGCGGGCTCGGCGAGCTCGCCGCTCACCTTGATCGCGCTGCCGATCTCGGTGACCAGGTGCATGGGGATGCGCCGGGGCTGCGGGTGCTCCTCGGGCCTGAACAGCGTGGTCACCGAGCTCATCAGCCAGCCGGGCAGGCCGCCGATGCGGGGGGCCAGCGCGAGCGGCCCGGCGAGGAGGGCCGCCACGTACGGCGGGTCGCCGGCCAGCTCCAGGTCGTCCACCTTGCAGACGGGCTCGCCGTCGTCCGCGCCGACCACCTGCCGGTCGAGCAGGTGCAGGTCGGCGTGGAGCTCCCGGGCCCTCATTGCCCCGCCTTCGTGGCGACCAGCAGCGGGACCGCCGCCATCGCGACCACCGACAACAGGATCATGTACGCGGTGCCGACGGCGTTGGTCAACCGGCTGTTGACCCGGTCTTCCATGTAGTCGGGATCGTTGGCGATCATCAGCACGGGCAGGTACGTCAACGGCAGCGCGGCGGCCGAGAACACCAGCGAGTACTCCGTCACCATGACCGGGTCGACGGTCGTCAGGATGAGCGCCGCGGCCAGCACGACCGCGACCAGCACCACGACGTGGAACCTGGCGGCGTCCCTCGGCCGCGCCCTCTTGCCCCACCGCCAGCCGAAGTACTGGCTGAGCGTGTACCCCGACGACAGCGCGGTCTCCAGCGTCGCGCCGAACGTGGCCGCGAACACCCCGATGATCACCATCGCCAGCCCGATCTTGCCCAGCCCGACGCCCACCGGCAGCACCATC
This sequence comes from Nonomuraea sp. NPDC005692, assembly GCF_040631115.1. Lineage (NCBI taxonomy): Bacteria > Bacillati > Actinomycetota > Actinomycetes > Streptosporangiales > Streptosporangiaceae > Nonomuraea > Nonomuraea sp. NPDC005692. The sequence goes on from NZ_JBEXYU010000010.1 coordinate 74,680, forward strand.
TGCGCCAGCGACTCCACCTCGGCCTGCACCGGCAGGAACACCGCGGCGGCGCAGACCATGATGGTCAGCGACAACATGCCGCCGAGCGGGAAGCCGACGAACACGTTGGCGCGGGCGGTCACCAGGTCTTTGCGCGTCCACCGCTCCTCGACGCCGCCGGAGGAGAAGAAGAACACCTCGTACGGGGTCATCGCGCCGCCCAGCAGCGCGACCGCGTAGTACCAGTAGGTCGCCGCCCCCTCGGCCTGCGGCGGCGAGGCGAGCTGGCTGCCCAGCTCGCCCCAGTCGGGGCCGAGCTGCCACGCCGCCACCCCGAACACCACCAGCGCGAGCCCGGCCAGCCCGAACACCCGTTCCATGGTCTCGAACCTGACCCGCCACATCACCAGCCAGGCGACCAGCGCCACCCCCGGCACCCACAGCAGGTAGTTGACGCCGGTGGCCAGCTCCAGGGCGAGCGACGCGCCGCCGATCTCCGCGGCCAGCGTGAGCAGGTTGATGAAGAACGACGCCCCCAGGTTGAGCAGGCCCGCCCGCGGGCCGAGCCGCTCGCGTACGAGGTCGAAGACCGGCCGGCCGGAGACCGCGGCGATCCTGCCGGACATCTCGGCGAACAGGCAGATGCCCACCACGCCGACCACCACGACCCACGCCAGCGACATCCCGAACCAGGCTCCGACCAGCGAGTTGGCCACGAGGTCGCCGATGTCCACGAAGCCGCCGACGGCGCTGAGGATGCCGAGCGTGACGGCGAAGAGCTTCTTCACCCCAGCGCCTCAAGCTCCCGCACCGCTCGGGCGGGGTCCTTGATCCGGTCCCGGCGTACCTGGATGAGCAGGTCGTCCACCAGGTCCTCGGCCCGCTGGATCCGGTCGAGCACCCGGTCGCGCACCTGGTCAGCCGGTGGGAGTTCGCCACGGCCAGGCGGACCATCTGGATGACGGAGGAGACGCTCTTGTCCGACTGCTGGGCCTTGAGCGCGTAGTCGTGGTCGTCCCAGGCGGGGCTCACGCAGCCGGCCGCGGCCACGAGCGGCACGAGGAGCGCCGCCACCCGCCTCATGTGCGGCCTCGCAGCAGGAAATAGGCCAGCAGCCCGAGGAGCAGCGCGAACTGCCCCCACGCGGCGAGCAGCACCAGCCCTTCGTCCCTCACGGTTGCTCATCGCCCCCCTGCTCCTGGTCCATGCGGGAGGCCGGGAATCAGACGCGCGGGCCGGGGCGTTCACCCCTACAGCGCCGCAGACGCCTTGTCCCGCTCTTGTCACGAGAGGGGATCAACTAGACTTGGTGGGTCGCGACTTCGCGCGGCCGCCCCCACGACACAGAGCGAGAAGTCATCATGCCTTTGAACAGCCGCGACGACCTGCGGAACATCGCGATCATCGCGCACGTCGACCATGGCAAGACCACACTGGTCGACGCCATGCTCTGGCAGTCCGGGGCCTTCCGCGCGAACCAGGACGTCGACGACCGGGTCATGGACTCCAACGACCTGGAGCGCGAGAAGGGCATCACCATTCTCGCCAAGAACACCGCCGTCCAGCACGGCGGCATGACCCTGAACATCATCGACACCCCCGGCCACGCCGACTTCGGCGGCGAGGTCGAGCGCGGCCTCTCCATGGTCGACGGTGTGGTGCTGCTGGTCGACGCCTCCGAGGGCCCGCTCCCGCAGACCCGGTTCGTGCTGCGCAAGGCCTTCGCCGCCAAGATGCCGGTCATCCTGTGCATCAACAAGGTCGACCGCCCCGACGCCCGCATCAAGGAGGTCGTCGACGAGGTCTACGAGCTCTTCATGGACCTCGACGCCACCGAGGAGCAGATCGACTTCCCGATCGTCTACGCCTCGGCCAAGGCCGGCCGCGCCTCCCTGAACCGTCCCGACGACGGCGGCATGCCCGACTCGGAGGACCTTGAGCCGCTGTTCGACATCATCAAGTCGACGATCCCGGCGCCCACGTACGACCCCAACGCCCCGCTGCAGGCGCACGTCACCAACCTCGACGCCTCCTCCTACCTGGGCCGTATCGCGCTGTGCCGGATCCACCAGGGCATCATGCGCAAGGGCCAGCAGGTCGCCTGGTGCCGTACCGACGGCACGATCCAGAAGGTGAAGATCACCGAGCTGCTGATGACCGAGGCGCTGGAGCGCAAGCCGGCCGAGGAGGCCGGCCCCGGCGACATCATCGCCATCGCGGGCATCCCCGAGATCATGATCGGCGAGACGCTGGCCGACCCCGAGGACCCGCGCCCGCTGCCGCTGATCACGGTCGACGAGCCGGCGATCTCGATGACGATCGGCACCAACACCTCGCCGCTGGTCGGCAAGGTCAAGGGCTCGAAGGTCACCGCCCGCATGGTCAAGGACCGGCTCGAGAAGGAGCTGGTCGGCAACGTGTCGCTGCGCGTGCTGCCCACCGACCGTCCCGACGCCTGGGAGGTGCAGGGCCGCGGTGAGCTGGCGCTGGCCATCCTCGTCGAGCAGATGCGCCGCGAGGGCTACGAGCTGACCGTCGGCAAGCCGCAGGTGGTCACCAAGACCATCGACGGCAAGGTGCACGAGCCGGTCGAGCGCCTGACGGTCGACTGCCCGGAGGAGTACCTCGGCGCGGTCACCCAGCTGCTGGCCGTCCGCAAGGGCCGCATGGAGCACATGACCAACCACGGCACCGGCTGGATCCGCATGGAGTTCGTGGTCCCGGCCCGCGGCCTGATCGGCTTCCGCACCGAGTTCCTGACCGAGACCCGCGGCACCGGCCTGGTCCACCACGTCTTCGACTCCTACGAGCCCTGGTTCGGCGAGCTGCGCACCCGCAACAACGGCTCGCTGGTGGCCGACCGGTCGGGCCCGGTGACCGCGTTCGCCATGCTCAACCTCCAGGAGCGCGGCACGCTGTTCGTCTCGCCGACCACCGAGGTCTACGAGGGCATGATCATCGGTGAGAACTCGCGTTCCGACGACATGGACGTGAACATCACCAAGGAGAAGAAGCTCACGAACATGCGCTCGTCCACGAGCGAGGAGACCGAGAAGGTCATCCCGCCGCGGACGCTCTCGCTGGAGCAGGCGCTGGAGTTCATCCGCGAGGACGAGTGCGTGGAGATCACGCCCGACGCGGTCCGCATCCGCAAGGTCGTGCTCGACGCCGCCACCCGCGGCCGCGCCGCCGCCCGCGCCAAGCGGGTCTGATTCGTTTTTCTCCGCACCACGGCCGCGTGTCACTTTCCCGGTGACACGCGGCTTTCGTGTCAGGGGGGCCTGTCAACGATCGGCCCGAGCACGCGCGATGGAACGTCTCTCCCGTGTCACGGTGTAAAGAAACGTGGTCATGAGACTATCTGTGATAACACCGTGACCCTATGCCATAGAACATTTCGGCATGCCGGAGAATCATCCCAATTGTGGGAAAGCTCCGGATGGCAATTTCATTCGGGCTGGCTCTGGTGTCGTTCGGGGCGATCGTTTGGTGCACCATCGCAGCCAGACCCGTGGCCGGGTCCGACAGGCCCAAGAGCACCGTCGTGACCAATCCGTGGGCGGCCGCCGCCGCCCGCGCCGACCCGGCCGCCGGATGGGCCCGTACGGCCGCCACCGAGGTCTCGGTCACCCGGGCCCGCGCCGCCGACCTCGACGCCGTCCCCGAGGGGCGGATCGATCCCCGGCAGCGCCAGGTCAGGATCACCGTCAGGCACCGGCTGGACATGCGTCCCGACGACCCGCTGGCCGAGGCGCTGCGCCAGGGCGGCGGCTTCCCGGGCACGCTGCCGCAGGTGACCGACTCCGGGTTCGGCGCGCTCAAGGTGGACGGCCAGAGCCTGGCGCCCACCACCCGGCTCGCACCGCTCGTCGTCTCCTCGCCGGGACACGTCGCGGCCGAGTTCACGGTGACGCTGCTGCGCCAGGTCAAGGTCGAGGGGCTGTTGCGGCTCGACTTCACCTCGCCGACCGCGCTCCCGCTGATCGTCGTGGTGCGCGCGGTCACCGTGCTGCCCGGCGAGTGGACCGTGCTGCGCGTCGAGGGCATCCAGCCCGAACGGCAGGAACGCGGGCTGCTGCGGTTCTCCGTCGGCGCCTACCCGGTGAGCCTGACGCTGGCCCCCGGCTCCTACGGCTTCCCCGACGTCGCCGAGGAGGACGACTTCTCCTGGGCCACCGCGCTCGGCGTGCTCACGGCGTGCGCGCTGGCGGTGTTCCTGGTGCGCTCGCTCGGCCGCCGGTGGTGGCAGCGGGTGCCCAACAGGGAGCTGGTCGTCGGCCTGGCCATCGCCGCGCCGGCCCTGCTGATCCCGCTGGTCGCCGCGGAGTGGTCGCCGGTCGGGTACGTGATCCTGTTCGTCGCCGTGCCGGTGATGGCCCTGCGGCACGCCGGACGGGTGCTGCCCACCAGCCCGCCGTGGACCGGCCGCGACCTGCTCACGGTGACCGGGCTCGGCCTGCTGGTCGGGATCGGCATGCTGAGCTGGTCCTGGCTGCACGGCCAGCTCCCCGGACGCGTGCTGCTGACCGGCGCGGCCGTCGCGGCCCTGGCGGCGGCGGGCGCGGCGGTCGGCTTCAGCGTGGACCTCGGGGTCAGGCCGGTGGTCGTCCGCCTGGCCGCGCTGTGGGCCGAGGCCGCGGTCGGGCTGCTGGCACTGGCCCTGTGGCTGCGGGCGCTGCTGGACGGCGTGTACCCGCCCGACAGCGTCCGGCTGCTGCTGGCGCTGAGCTGGGCAATGATCCCCGTGGCGGCGGTGACCGTGGCGACCAGGCGGTGGAGCCGGGCCGCGGTGGTGGGCGCGGTCGTGGTGAGCCTGCTCGTGCAGGGCTGGCCCACGGAATGGCTGGACGCGGGGTCGTGGAGCCTGGCCGTGCCCCGCGCGGGCGTCCCGATGATCGGGAGCCTGCCGTTGGACCCGCTGGTCCGCGGGGTGCTCGGGCTGCTGCTGCTCGGGTTCGTGATGCTGGTGCTGCGGCTGTGGCGGCTGGGCTGCCGGGTGACGGCCGTGCGCGACCCGGCCGCCGAGTCGACGATGGTCGTCGTGCTGATGGTGCTCTACATCACGCCCGGCGGCAGCACCACGCTGGCCGACATCGACGTGCCGCTGCCGCTGCTGGCGATCACCTCGCTCGTGGCCTGGCTGACCGCGCGCTGGCTGCTGGCCGGGCCGCCCGCGTCCGTCGTGGAGCCGGACACGCAGGAGGAGCACCGGCAGTTCGTCCGCGCGGCCCTGCACAGGCGCCTGCTGCTGCTCGCCGAGCAGGAGCTGTACCGGGCGGGACGGACCAGGCTGGCCGCGGACATGTCGATGGCCGAGTTCGACCAGCGGCGGCAGGCGCTGGAGTCGGCGCTGCGCGAGCACGGCCGCCATCCCGAGACCGCCTTCGCCACGGCGGCCGGGTGCACGCCCTGGCACAACGGCGTGTCGGCCTTCACCGTCAGCCTGCTGCTCAGCCTGCCCTTCGCGCTGGTCTACGGCCGGCCGGAGGGCGCGGACCTGACCAGCTTCCTCTTCGACGGCCGCTACCTGCTCACCCTGCCCGCGTTCGGCTTCCTGTTCGGCTACTTCTACCCGTGCGTCAGGGGCACCCAGCCGATGACCAAGGCGCTGTACCTGGCCGTCGCGGCCCTGCTGACCAGCCTGGCCGGCTACCTGTCGACGCTGGTCGAACCGGACATCGGCCCCCTCGACAAGGCACAGGTCGTGGCCATCGTGGTGGGGCAGGTGATGATGGTCTGCGTCGGGCTCGGGCTGTTCTGGGAGTGGCGGATCATGCACCTGGCCGGCGAACCGTGGGCCAGGGTACGCAACCTGCGCAGCGTGCGCAGCCTGGCCGCGCCGACCCTGGCCCTCGCGCTGGCCGTGGGCACGACGGCGGCCAGCTCGGCGGCCGGGCAGACGGTCGACCGCATCCTGAAGGGTGACCAGGTCACCACGAGCCAGCGGTGACCCGTCAGCGGCGCGGCAGCTCGCTGCCCCTGACGTGCGCGCACTGCCAGTCGACCAGCGCCGCGAAGTCGCGCCAGGCCCGCTCGACGCGCCCGCGCACCTCGGCCGTGTGCACCCACGGCTCCGGCTCGTGGCGGACGCCCGCGAACAGGGACCTGTGGCGCAGCAGCTCGATGCGCGGGTGGTCCTCGTCGAAGCCGCGCGGCCTGGTCTTCAGGCGGTCGCCGCCGATCGTGTAGCCGGCGTCGGCGAGCCGGGCCGTGATCGACTCCAGCGGCTTGCCGGTCACGTCCTCGTCCACGACCGCGCGGTAGCGGGCGACCTGGTCGGCGGCCTGGGTGTAGCGGCCGCCGGCGACGTACAGGCCGGCGGCGCTGATCTCGACGTAGTAGCCGATGCCGGGCATCAGGTCGACGAAGGCGCCCTGATGGGTCTTGTACGGCGTCTTGTCCTTGGAGAAGCGCACGTCACGGTAGGGCCGGAAGAGCTGGGCCGGGCCGAACTCGGCGGCCAGCTCGTCGGTGAGCTCCGTCATGGGCCCGCGCACCGCGTCCTCGTAGAGGTGCTTGTGGCGGGTGAAGTAGTGCTTGGAGTTGTCCGCCTCAAGGCCCTCGTAGAAGATGAACGCCTCGTCGGGGAAGCCGGTGAAAGCCATGGCCCAAGGGTGCCATGCCGCTCACCGTGCGGTGTACGTGCGGCCCGGCGTGGGCGGGCGGCCGTACAGTTCCGAGACCGTCACGAACGTGTAGCCCTTCTTGGCGAGCGTGTCGAGCACCTTCGGCACGGCCTCGACCGTGGTGGGGTGGATGTCGTGCATGAGCACGATCGACCCGGCCTTGGCGGTGTCGGCCCGCCTGACCACGGCGGCGGGCTCGCGGTGCAGCCAGTCGAGGGTGTCGACGTCCCACAGGATCTGGGCCAGGCCCTCGCGGCGGGTCTCGGCGGCGACGGCGTCGTCGGTGCTGCCGTACGGCGGGCGCATGACCCGCATCTTCACCCCGGTCAGCCGGTGGACGAGCTCGTCGGTGTGCCCCAGCTCGTTGCGCACCCCCTCGCGGGACAGGCCGGTCAGCGAGGGGTGGGACCAGGAGTGGTTGCCGATCTCGTGGCCCTCGTCCACGATGCGGCGGGTGATCCGGCCGCCGCTGTCGGCGGCCACCATCTCGCCCAGCACGAAGAACGTGGCCCTGACGTGGCGCTGGCGCAACAGGTCGAGCAGCTTGCCGGTGTAGGGCCCTGGACCGTCGTCGAAGGTCAGGGCCACACACTTGATCTTGCCGCAGTCGAACCTGCGGCTGCGCGGCCAGTCGGCCTGCTGCGCGATCAGCCGCTTGGCCAGGACCTCAGGACTGACCTGCGGCCGGATCATGGCGGAATGTCGGCGCGGCACCGGTTGAGCGGCACAGCCCACGAGAACGATCAGGACGAATGGCAAAGCCCAAATGCGCATGTTTTCCCCCGAAACACCGCACGCGGGGGCCTTACGGATAGTCCTGGACCGGTCTCCCCCGTAGTTCCCTGGCCAGGTCGTCCCACCAGAGTGGGATATCCGCGTGCAGCTCCTTGTAGCGGCGCGCCACGCGCATGGCACATCCAACCGGATCCGTACCCAGATGACGACGTTTAACCGGACCTTCCTGCCAACGGTAAAACCCGTCCCTGTAGTGCACGACGAGACCTATCCAGACCGAGATGGTCGCTCCGTCCCCCACCTCGTACGCGCTGGTGACTCCCAGCCCGTGCAGCTCCGCCTGGAGTTTCTCCGCCGCCGCGCGGGCTTCGGTCACACGCCACCCCCTGCCGACGTTTCCGTACACAACAGATGTACCCAGCAACGGGCATCAGCCGTCCAAGACATGGAGTAATCATGAAACTCCGGGGAGTCACGTGCAGGCCGTTCGACGTTATTGGTCGGCTTCCGCCGTTGCGCGGCCGGGCCGCCCTTGTTACGTTTCGGCCGTGCGCCGTGAGCGGGCACAGTCGCTGAAGCACGTCGCGGTACCGTACGACTCCGATCGGGCCTTCCTCGACCTCGTCGTGCCGCGCGTGCGCACCGCGCTGGACGAAGACCGGCGCGTGCTGGTCGTCAACCGTCCCGACCGGCTGGCGCTGTTGTCGGAGGCCCTCGACGGCGACGCGCGGCGCATCGACAGCCGCCCGGCCGGCGCCTGGTACGGCCACCCCCACCGGATGCTGGCCGCCTACCACGAGTACACGCGCGGCCGGCCCACCCTGGTCGTCGGCGAGCCCGTCTGGACCGATCTGAGCGAGCTGCGGATCCAGGACCTCATCCGCTACGACTCGGTCGTCAACGCCGCCCTGGCCGCGGCCCCGTCCGTCATGATGTGCCTGTACGACCTGCGTCACGTCCCCGAGCCCGTGCGCGAGCTCACCTCGGTCGTCCATCCCCTGGTGCTGGGGTCGGGCGGCGAGGCCGCCAGCGGCCGGTTCGTCCAGCCCCACGAGCTGGTGCTCGACGGCGACGACGCGCCGTTCCCCGAGCCGGGCCCCGGGGCCTGCCTGGTGCGTTTCACGGCCCGCGAGCTCAAGCGCCTGCGCCAGACCGTCGGCGACTACGCCAGGACGGCCGGCATGGACCGCAACCTCATCTCCTCGCTGGTGCTCAGCGTCTCGGAGATCGCCGCGAACTGCGTCGAGCACGGCGCCGGGTTCGGCACGATCACGATGTGGGTGGAGGAGCGCGACCTCGTCTGCGAGATCGCCGATCCCGGCGGGACGCTCGACGACCCCCTGCCGGGCTACATACCGCCGGAGCCCGAGTCCCCGCGGGGGTACGGGCTCTGGATCAGCCGGCAGCTCTGCGACCGGGTGCAGCTGCGCGACGAAGGCGGCGTGCTACGCGTCCGCCTTCGTCTGTCCCTGGACTCCTCCTAGGCCGCGGCGCGGGGGGCGGGAAGGCGCACGGCGCCCTCCTCCCGCGCGTAGTCCTCCAGCATGCCGCGGAGCTGGCGGCGGCCACGGTGCAGGCGGGACATCACGGTGCCGATGGGCGTCCCCATGCGCTCGGCGATCTCCTTGTACGCGAACCCCTCGACGTCGGCCAGGTAGACGGCCACGCGGAAGTCCTCGGGCAGGGAGCGCAGAGCGTTCATCACGACGCTGTCGGGCAGCCGGTCGAGCGCCTCGGTCTCGGCCGAGCGCAGGCCCGTCGAGGTGTGGGACTCGGCGGCGTGCAGCTGCCAGTCCTCGATGTCCTCGGCGGCCGACAGCTTCGGCGAGCGCTGCTTCTTGCGGTAGTCGTTGATGAAGTTGTTGGTGAGGATGCGGTGCAGCCACGCCTTGAGGTTGGTGCCCTCACGGAACTGGTGATAGGACGTGTACGCCTTGGCGACGGTCTCCTGCACCAGGTCCTCGGCGTCGGCGGCGTTACGGGTCAGGCGCATGGCGGAAGCGAACAGCTGCGACGTCACGGGCACGACATCGCGCTCGAACCAGTCCTGACGCTGCTCATCGGTCATAGTGATCAATTCATTCCCCCTTGCGCTATCCCCCGTTCGGCACAAGCCGCCTGACAGCGTTCCTCATCCTCGCAACTCCCAGGTAAGGGACGCGTTAGGAGAGTCCGCATAGGTCAGAAGGGGTTTGTAGTCCATCTGCTCGCGGCGTGCGTGGTCACGTCCACGGCCGGACAAGTCTCATTATCATAACACTACCCACCCAATTTCGTAGGAATAGTGGTCAGAGTCACAGGGGATAGCGTATGGACATGGAATCTGTGGACCGTCACGACACGGGGACACGTCGGTGGGTGGCGGAGGCCATCCGCAAGGTGGAGGCCGACGCCAACCGAAGTTGTGACACTCACCTGCACGTCTTTCCGCTTCCCTCGCACTGGGGCGTAAACCTCTATCTGAAAGACGAATCGGTGCACCCGACCGGTTCACTGAAGCACCGGCTCGCCCGGTCCCTGTTCCTGTACGGCCTCGCCAACGGCTGGATCGGCCCGGCCACCACGATCGTGGAGGCGTCCAGCGGCTCGACCGCGGTCAGCGAGGCGTATTTCGCCCGGTTGCTCGGCCTGCCGTTCATCGCCGTCATGCCGGCGTCCACGTCGCCGGAGAAGTGCCACCTCATCGAGTTCTACGGCGGGAAATGTCACCTCGTCGCCGACCCCGGGGCGATCTATGACGAATCTCACCGGCTGGCCGCCGAGACCGGGGGCCACTTCATGGACCAGTTCACCTACGCCGAACGCGCGACTGACTGGCGTGGCAACAACAACATCGCCGAGTCGATCTATTCGCAGATGTCCATGGAGCCGTACCCCGAGCCCGCCTGGATCGTCGTCGGCGCCGGCACCGGCGGCACGTCGTCCACGATCGGCCGCTACATCCGCTACCGCCGCCACCCCACCCGCCTGGCCGTGGTCGACCCGGAGGGCTCGGCGTTCTACCCGGGCTGGGTCTCGGGCGACCCCACGGTGACGGCCTCCGGGTCGCGGATCGAGGGCATCGGGCGTCCCCGGGTGGAGCCGTCGTTCCTGCCCAGCGTGATCGACCGCATGATCGCCGTCCCCGACGCCCGCTCGATCGCCGCCATGCACTGGACCCGCGAGGTCACCGGCCTGGACGTCGGCGGCTCCACGGGGACGAACATGGCGGCGTGCGTCGAGCTCGTCAGGGAGATGCGCGAAGCGGGCGTCCAGGGCAGCGTCGTCACCCTGATCTGCGACCGCGGCGACCGCTACAAGGGCACCTACGACAACCCGGAATGGCTGGCCGGCCAGGGGCTGGACCTCCAGCCCCACCTGGCCGACCTGCGGGCGCTGCTGCCGCGCTGAGCGTCTGGGCCTAGGAGGCGGCCTTGGCGGGGTCGACCGAGAAGGTCTTGGCCAGGTCGTCCAGGATGGCGTGGGCGCCCTGGATGCCCACGGCGCTCATCCAGGTCAGGTCGCTGACCTCGTGCTTGTCCCCCTTGAGCCGGCCCCACAGCGGGTTGCCGACGAACTTCTCCTTGGGGCCGTCGCTGGCCGGGTCCGGGTAGGTGGCGACGAAGATGTGGTCGGCGTCGAGGTCGGCGATGCGCTCCGCGCTGATGTCCACGGCGATGGCGTCGTCCTTGGTCGGCTGGCCCTCGGGGCGCGGGAAGCCGACGTCCTTCAGCACCACCCCGGAGTAGGACTTCTCGACGTAGAGCCGGACGGTGGGCTCACCGGCGAAGCGCACGATCGAGACGGTCGGCAGCTTCCCGCCCGCCTTCTCCTTGATCGCGGCCCCGATCGTGCCGGCGCGCTCCTCGAACGCCTTGATCCGGGAGTCGGCCAGGTCCTCCTTGCCCAGGGCGCGGCCCATGAGCCGCAGGTTCTCCTTCCAGATGGCGCCGGTCGTCTCGCTGAAGACGGTCGGCGCGATCTTCGACAGCTTGTCGTACAGGGCCTCGTGCCGGACCTTGGCCGACACGATCAGGTCGGGCTTGAGCGCGGCGATCTTCTCCAGGCTGGGCTGCTCCAGCGTGCCGACCGGGGTCGCCTCCTTGCCGTACTGGGCGACGAGCGGGCCGAGGTAGTCGGGCAGCTTGGTGTCGATCGACCGGTAGGTGGTGTAGCCGATCACGGGGGTCTCCAGCGTGAGCACCGCGTCCACGAAGCTCTGGTCGAGCGCGACGACCCGCTTGGGCTGCCCGGAGATCTTGGTCGAGCCCATCGCGTGCTCGATCGTCCTGGCCGCCGGGTCGGCCGACGGCGTGGCCGCCGGCTCCGTCGAGCCGCACGCGGCCACCCCCGCCACCAGCAGTACACCGGCCAGCACCCGCCACGCTCTCATCGGAACCCTTTCTCGAAGTAAGGCGAACCTAAATTAGGTTAGCCCTGCCTAACCTGGCATACTTCACCACGATCGGGCAAACAAGGGGAGGAAACTGGTGACCGCGCTCGCGCCCCGCCTCCACGGCATCCGGCGCCGGCGGCTCGTCCTCCTGCTCCTCCTCCTCGCCGCCGTCGCGGCGGGGGTGGTGCTGAGCATCACGGTCGGCTCGAAGTCCGTACCGCCGGGCGACGCCTGGCAGGCTCTCACCGCGCCAACGGGCAGCGAGAACGACATCATCATCCGCTCGCTGCGCGTGCCGCGTACCGTGCTCGGGGTGCTGGCCGGGATCGCGCTCGGCGTCTCGGGCGCCCTGATGCAGGGCCACACGCGCAACCCGCTCGCCGACCCCGGCCTGCTGGGCGTCACGCAGGGCGCGGCCTTCGCCATGGTGGCCTCGATCATCCTGCTCGGCGCCTCCAGCCTGCTCGCCTACATCTGGTTCGGCCTGGCGGGCGCGCTGGTGGCCAGCGTGGCGGTGTTCGCGCTCGGCATGACGGGCGGCAGGGGCGGCCCCACCCCGGTCACGCTGGCCCTGGCCGGCACCGCGGTCAGCGCCCTGCTGTACGCCATGACCTCGGCCATCGTGCTCCTCGACGAGCAGGCCATGGACGTCTTCCGCTTCTGGCAGTCCGGCTCCATCGCCGCCAGGGGCCCGGACGTGGTCTGGCAGGTGCTGCCGTTCATCCTCGCCGGCCTGCTGCTCGCCCTGGTCAACGCCCCGGCCCTGAACGCCCTGTCGCTCGGCGAGGACGTCGCCCGCTCGCTCGGCCAGAACATCGCCCTGACCAGGACGGTCGGCGTCGCCTCCGTCACCCTGCTGTCGGGCGCGGCGGTGGCGGCCTGCGGCTCGCTGGCGTTCGTGGGCCTGATCGTGCCGCACCTGGCCCGGCCGCTGTCGGGCACCGACCACCGGTGGCTGCTGCCGTACTCGGGGCTGGTCGGGGCGGCGTTGCTGCTGGTCGCCGACGTGATCGGCCGCGTGGTCGCCCCTCCGGGCGAGCTGGAGGTCGGCGTGGTCCTCGCCCTGATCGGCGCGCCCTTCTTCGTCGCCCTGGTCCGCCGCAGAAAGCCGGTACGGCTATGACCGCGCTCCCCCTGCGCCTCGGCACGCTGTCCTGGCGGCTGCGCCTGCGCGCCGTCGGCGTCGGCGTGACCGGCCTGGCGCTCCTGGTCGTGCTCATGGCGCTGAACATGCGCATCGGCGACCTCCCGATGAGCCTGGCGGAGGTGCTCCAGGGCACCTTCGACGTCAACAGCCCGGCCCACTTCGTCATCATGGAGCTGCGCCTGCCGCGCGCCCTGACCGGCGCCCTGGTCGGCGCCGCGCTCGCGCTGTCCGGCGCGATCATCCAGTCCATCGCCCGCAACCCGCTGGCCAGCCCCGAGATCCTCGGCGTCACGACCGGCGCCTCGGTCACCGTGGTGGCCGGCGTGGTGGCCAGCGGCAGCGTCTACGGCGGCACCAGCGGCCTGCTGGCCGACCTGGGCATCCCCGCGCTCGCCCTGCTCGGCGGCCTGCTCGGGGCGTCCGTCGTCTACGGCCTGGCCTGGCGGCGCGGCCTGGACGGCTACCGCCTGGTTCTGGTCGGCATCGGCGTGGCCGCCGTGTTCACGAACGTGAAGTTCTGGCTGCTGACCGTCGGCGACGTGAACGACACCGGCCGGGCCATGGTCTGGATCAGCGGCTCGCTCAACGGCCGCGGCTGGGAGCACGTCGTGCCCGTGGCGCTCGCGCTGGCGGTGCTCGTCCCGGCCACCCTGCTCGGCACCCGCTCGCTGGACGCGCTGCGCTTCGGCGACGACGTGGTCACCGCACTCGGCGTACGCGTGAACGCGGCCCGCGCCCTGCTGATCCTGGGTGCCGTGCTGCTGGCCGCGGTGGCCACCGCCTCGGCCGGGCCGATCGCGTTCGTGGCCCTGGCCGCGCCGCAGATCGCGCTCCGGCTGACCCGCTCGGCCCGGCCGCCGCTGCTGTGCTCGGCGGTCACCGGGGCCGTGCTCACCGCGGGCGCCGACCTGATCGCCCGGACCGTCTTCTCCCCGATCGAACTGCCCGTCGGCATCGTCACGGCCGTGCTGGGCGCACCGTACCTGATCCACCTGATCTGGAGGGCACGCAAATGAGGCTGCAGGCCGCGGGCGTCAAGCTCGGCTACGGCGACCGGACCATCGTGGACGGCCTCGACCTGGGCGTCGAGGCGGGCACGGTGACCACCATCATCGGCCCGAACGGCTGCGGCAAGTCCACCCTCCTGCGCGCGCTGGGCCGCCTGCTCAAGCCCCAGGGCGGCCAGGTGCTGCTGGACGGCAAGCGCATCGACGCCATCCCCACCCGCGAGGTGGCCAAGATCCTCGGCGTGCTGCCGCAGGCGCCCTCCGCCCCCGAAGGGCTCACCGTGGCCGACCTGGTCGCCAGGGGCCGGCATCCGCACCAGACGTGGTACCGGCAGTGGTCCTCCGACGACGAGTCGGCCGTCGCCGCGGCGCTGACCATGACCGGCCTGGCCGACCTCGCCGAACGCCCGCTCGACGAGCTGTCGGGCGGCCAGCGGCAGCGGGCGTGGATCTCCATGGCCCTGGCCCAGGGCACCGACCTGCTGCTGCTCGACGAGCCCACCACGTTCCTCGACCTGGCCCACCAGGTGGAGGTGCTGGAGCTCGTCCGGCACCTGCACGAGCAGGCCGGCCGCACGGTCGTCATGGTCCTGCACGACCTCAACCTGGCCGCGCGCTACGCCGACCGGCTGGTGGCCATGCGCGCCGGCCGGGTCGTGGCCGCCGGCGCACCGCACGAGGTGCTGACCGAGGAGCTGCTGCGCGAGGTGTTCGAGCTGGACGCGAAGGTCATCGAGGACCCGGTCGCGGGCACTCCTCTCGTGGTGCCGATCGGACCGCTCGCAGCTCCCCGCGCCTGACGGTACCGGCCGCCCGTCTCCTCACCCCTCGGCCAGCGCCCGCCCGACGTCCGGATCGTCGGGGGCCAGCTCGGCGGCTCTGAGCAGGTCCTGCCTGGCCTCCTTCGCCCGGCCCAGCTCCCGGTGGACCATCGCCCGGTTGAACAGCAGCTCGGCCGTCTCGGTCAGCTTCAGCGCGCGGGTCAGGTCGGACAGCGCGCCGTCGGGGTCGCCGCGCTCGAAGGCGAGCACGGCCCGGTTCCCCCACGCGGCGGCCAGGTCGGGGTCGACCTCCAGCGCGGTGTCGAAGGCCGCGTACGCCTCCGGATAGCGGCCCTGGGCCGTCTCCACCTGGCCGAGCACGCAGAGCAGGTGGGCGTCGCGCGGCCGGAGCGCGAGGCCGCGCTCCACGTCCCGCCTGGCCTGGTCGTACTCGCCGTGGAGGGCGAGCAGGCCGCACCTGTTCACGTACGCGGGGGCGAAGTCGGGGTCGAGCTCCAGCGTGCGGTCGAGGTCGGCGCGGGCGCCGTCCAGGTCGCCGACCGCGAACCGCAGCTCCGAGCGGTTGTAGTACGCCTCGGGGAAGGGCGGGCTGAGCCGGATGACGGCCTCGTAGTCGGCCAGGGCCTCGACCGGTCTGCCCAGCTTGTTCAGCAGGTTGCCCCGGTCGAGGTAGTAGTCCGGATAGCCGGGATCGGCGTCGATCGCCGCCGTGTAGTCGGCCAGCGCCTCCTCGTACCGGCCGGCCTGGGCCAGCAGCTGGGCCCTGTTGGCGCGCAGCACGAGCCGGTGGACCGGGTGCTCGTCCGTCAGGTGCTCGTCGGCCAGGGCGATGGCCTGATCGACCAGCCGCAGCGCGGCGCCCGGACGGCCGGCGCGCAGCTCCACCAGGGCCTTGCCGTTGAGGTCGAAGCCGAGGTGGAAGGCGCGTTCGCGGGGGTCGGGCAGCAACGACGTGATCGTGACGGCCTCGTTGATCCACGCCATCGCCTCGCCGGGATCGCGGCGGGCGGGATCGTGGTGGCGTACCAGGATCATCGCGGTGGCGTAGGCGATGGTGGCCCGGTGCTTGGGGTCGGTGCTGAGGCGCCTGGCCCGATCGTAGAGCTCGCGGGCCTCCTCCTCGCGCTCCACCGCCTCCAGGGCCGCGGCGACGCGCTGCACGAGGGTCCGCCACCCTTCGGGGTCGTCCTCGTACGCCATGCCGCGCAGCGCCTCCGTGCCCGACTCGGCCATCGCGTGGTGGAAGCCCTCGTCGCGGTAGCGGTCGAAGTCGGCGCACAGCGGGCCCTCGCCGGGCGACGACGGGCCCTCCTCGACGCGCAGCAGCCCCGGGTCGAGCCGGCGGCGCAACACCTCGACCAGCTCGCGGTCGGTGTGGTCGGCCTCGCCCAGGTTCGACACGACGAGCGTGACCGGCCCCGTGTCGGCCAGCAGCTCGCGGACGAACTCGGCCAGCCCGTTGGCGATCCTGAGGCTGCGCCGCGCCCCCGGGATGAGGATGCGCTGCCCCCTCGGCAGGTCGTCGGCGAGCGAGCGCCTGCGCACCGGCACGAACGGCCGCAGGCGGGGCGCCGCGACCCGGAGCTCCACGTCATGGGCGGCGACCAGGTCGGGCCGCCGGTCGAGCGCCTCGGGGACCAGAAGGTCGAGCAGCGCGGCGGCCAGCGTGTAGGGCCCGGCTGCCCGGCGGTCGGCGTCCAGGGCGATCGTCCTCACGACCGCCCCCTTCCCAGCGGTCGGCGTTCCCGCGTGGAAACGCCGACCCAGAGACAGGTCAAGCGCAGTGTCGCGGCGAGGCGAGCGTGGAGGGCCTGACAGTCCCGGGACGATGGACGACGATCTTCTTCATGGGCATCCCTTACGTGATCGCGGATAACCCGAACATGTCAGCACAAAGCTAACTAACGACTCAAGACTTTTCTGGTAAGGGCCATTTCGGCATGAATTAGGACACGACCGATAAACGGCGTTAGTCGCCCAGGATTGCGTCCACGAAGACATCCGGGTCGAAAGGCGCCAGATCGTCGGGCCCCTCGCCGAGCCCCACGAGCTTGACCGGCACGCCCAGCTCGCGCTGCACGGAGATCACGATGCCGCCCTTGGCGGTGCCGTCGAGCTTGGTGAGCGCGATGCCCGTGATGTTGACCACCTCGGCGAACACCTGGGCCTGGCGCATGCCGTTCTGGCCGGTGGTGGCGTCGAGGACGAGCAGCACCTCGTCGACCGTGGCCTTCTTCTCGATGACCCGCTTGACCTTGCCCAGCTCGTCCATCAGGCCGGTCTTGGTGTGCAGGCGGCCGGCCGTGTCGACGATGACGACGTCGACCTTGTCCTCGATGCCCTTGGCCGTGGCCTCGAAGGCCACCGACGCCGGGTCGCCGCCCTCCGGCCCGCGCACGGTCTCGGCGCCGACCCGCTCGCCCCACGTCTGGAGCTGGTCGGCCGCCGCCGCGCGGAAGGTGTCGGCGGCGCCGAGCACGACCTTCTTGCCGTCGCCGATGAGCGAGCGGGCGAGCTTGCCGGTGGTGGTGGTCTTGCCCGTGCCGTTGACGCCCACGACCAGGACCACGGCGGGCCGCTCGCCGTGCTTCTGCACGTGCAGGCCGCGGTCGAGGTCGGGGTTGACCTGGGCGAGAAGCTGCTCGCGCAGCAGGCTCTTGACCTCCGCGGGCGTGCGGCTGCCCAGCACCTTGACCTTGGTGCGCAGCTCCTCGACCATCGCGCGGGTCGGGGCGACGCCCACGTCGGCGGTGATCAGGCTCTCCTCGATCTCGTCCCAGACCTCGTCGTCGAGCCGGTCACGGGACAGCAGCTCCAGCAGGCCGCGGCCGAGCGCGCTCTGCGAACGCGCCAGGCGCGAGCGCAGCCGCACCATCCGCCCCGCGGACGGCGGCGGCACCTCGACCTCGGGGGCGATGACCATCGGCTCGGCCGGCTGGACCGGCGGCGGCACCGTGGTGACCGCGCCGTCGGCCTCCTCGACCGGGCCGGCGGGCCGCTTCTCCTCCTCGGGAAGCGGCGGCGCCTCCGGCGGCGGCACGGGCGGCGCCGCCTTGCCACCCGGCCTGAACAGCAGGAAGAGGCCGCCGGCCGCCAGCAGGGCGACGACGGCCACGATCACTATGACGCCGAGGTAACCATCCACAAGATGTCAGTTTTCCAGATCGACCGGCATGGTCATGCCCAAGGCACACGGATGATGACAGGCCGGATCAGGCGGATTCGCGCTCCCGCAGGCGCTGGCTGACCACCTGCGTCACGCCGTCGCCGCGCATCGACACGCCGTAGAGGGCGTCGGCGATCTCCATCGTGCGCTTGTTGTGGGTGATGACGATGAGCTGGGAACTCTGCCGCAACTCCTCGAACAGGGTCAGCAGCCGCTGGGTGTTGGTGTCGTCGAGGGCGGCCTCGACCTCGTCCATCACGTAGAAGGGCGAGGGCCGCGCCTTGAAGATGGAGATCAGGAACGCCACCGCGGTCAGCGAGCGCTCGCCGCCCGACAGCAGGGACAGCCGCTTGACCTTCTTGCCCGGCGGCCTGGCCTCGACCTCGATGCCCGTGGTGAGCATGTCGGTGGGGTCGGTGAGCACGAGCCGCCCGTCGCCGCCGGGGAAGACCCGGGTGAAGATCTGCTCGAACTCGCGGGCGACGTCCTCGTAGGCCGAGGCGAACATCTGCTCGACGCGGTCGTCGACCTCCTTGACCACGGTCAGCAGGTCGCGCCTGGTCTTCTTGAGGTCTTCCAGCTGCGAGGTCAGGAAGGCGTGGCGCTCCTCCAGCGCGGCGAACTCCTCCAGCGCCAGCGGGTTGACCTTGCCGAGCTGGGTCATCTGCCGCTCGGCGGCCCTGGCCCGCTTCTCCTGTTCCTCGCGGACGTACGGGATCGGCGGGTCGCCCGGGACGGGCGCGTCGGGGCCGTACTCGGAGACCAGCGCCTCGACCTCGACGCCGAACTCCTCCATCGCCCGCTCCTGGAGCTGCTCCAGCCGCAGGCGCTGCTCGGTGCGGGCCACCTCGCTCCCGTGGACCCGGTTGACCAGCTTGTCGAGCTCCTGACCCAGCTCACGCACGCGCACGCGGACCTGCTTCAGCTCGGCGTCGACGGCGACGCGGGCGAGGTCGGCGTCGTCGCGCTCGCGGGAGGCGAGCTGGATCGACGAGGCCAGCGCCCCGAGCACCTGCCTGGCGCCCTTGCTGACCGCCTCGGCCAGCAGAGCCTGCCGCCGGCGCCTGGCCCGCTGAGCGGCGGCCTGGGCGCGTTCCTGGCGCTCGCGCTGGGCGGCCCGCAGCAGGCCGTCGGCGCGGCCCTCGATGCCCTTGACGCGCTCCTCGGCGGTGCGCACCTGCAGCCGGGTGTCCATCTCGCGCTGCCGGGCCGTCTCGCACGTGGCGGCCAGGTCGTCGCGCAGGTCGGTGGTGGGCTCGGTCTCCAGCTCCTGGGCGTACTCGGCCTCGGCCAGCCGGATCTCCAGCTCGGCCAGCTCCTCCAGCCCCTCGGTACGGGAGTCCTGGGCCGCGGTGACGCTGCGGGCCAGGCGTTCGGCCTCGGCGTGCGCGGCGTGCGCGGCGGCCTCCAGCTGGGCCAGCCGCCTGGCCGCCGCCGCGTTGCGCTGGTCGGCCTCCCGCTGGCGGGCCCTGACCTGGTCGAGGACGCCCTGCGCGGTGCTCACCCCGGCCTGGGCGGCGGTGACCGCGCTCTGGGCCTCGTTGACGTGCGCCTGGGCCGCCTCGACGGCCGTCTGGGCCGCCTGCTCGGCCTCGATCGCCTGGTCGAGCGCCTCGGCCGTCGCCTCCGCCGTGGCCTCGGCCACCCGCAGGTCGTGGACGGCCTCGTCGAGCGCCGCCCGCACCTGCAGGACGGAGGTGCCGCCGGCGGACCCGCCCCCGGCCAGATGGGCCCCGAGGACGTCGCCGCCCTCGGTCACCACGCGCAGCTCGGGACGCCGCCCCACCAGCTCGCGCGCCGCTTCGAGATCGGCGACCACGACGACCCTCGCCAGGACGTGGTCGAGCGCCGGCCTCAGCTCGTCGGGCACGGTGACCAGATCGGCGGCCCACCGCCCGCCGTCCGGCGCGGCGGGCCGGGATCGCGCAACCTGGGAGTGATGCGCGGTGTCCGAAACCCCGGTCTCGGCCACCAGCAGCGTGACCTGCCCCGCGTCGGTGCTGCGCAGCAGGCCGAGCGCCTCGACGGCGGTGTCGAGCGTCTTGACGGCGACGGACTCGGCGACCGGGCCGAGCACGGCGGCGACGGCCAGCTCAGCACCCGGCGTGACCTGCATGGAGGCGGCCAGCGGGCCCAGCACCCCGGCCAGGTCGGCGTCGAGCAGCGCGGCGCCGCCGTCGCCCTTGGCCAGGCCCAGCTCCAGGGCGTCGCGGCGGGCCTGCAGCGCGGCCACCGAGCGCTGGGCCTCCTGGTCGGCGGCGCGGGCCGTGGCGACCCCCGCCTTGGCGGCCTGGACGGCGGCCCGCGGCGCGCCGAGCCCTGCCTTGGCCTCGTCGGCGGCCACGCGGGCCTCGTCGGCGGCGGCCCTGGCCTCCTCGACCACGGCCTGCGCGGTGGCCAGCTCCTCGGCCAGCGCCGGATCGGCCGCCGGCTCCTCGGCCCGCTCGGCTTCCAGGTCGGCCAGCGCCTGACGTTCGCGCTCGGCGGCGTCGGCCACGGCCTTCTCCAGCCGGCCGATCTCCTCCTCGGCCGCGCGCGCCCTGCTGCGCACGGAGTCGACCTGGCCGCGCAGCCTGGCCAGGCCCTCGCGGCGGTCGGCGGCGGCACGGGCGGCCATCGCCAGGCGCCGCTCCTCCGCGCCCAGCTCGGCCTCGGCCGCGGCCCGCCGCTCGACGGTCTCCGCCAGCAGCTCCTGAGCGTGTTCGAGCTCGGCCCGCAGGACGTGTTCCTGCTCGCGCGCCTCGCCCGCCTCGCGTTCGAGGTCTTCCGGGTCGCGGCCGCGGCGTTCGATGGCGGCGGCGTCGAGGGCGTGGCGGTGGCGTTCCGCGGCGAGCTGTTCGAGGCCGGTGATGCGCTCGCGCAGGGAGGAGAGCCTGAAGAAGGTCTCCTGGGCGGCACTCAGCCTGGGCTGGGTCTCGGCCTCGGCGGCCTCCAGGGCGGCCTCGCGCTGCTGGCCCTCGGCCAGCTCGGCCTCGACCTGGTTGCGCCGGGCGGTGACGGCGGCCTCGTCGGCGGCCTCGCGTTCGAGCGTGGCGCGCAGGATGCACAGGTCGTCGGCGAGCAGCCGCAGCCGGGCGTCGCGCAGGTCGGCCTGGATGACGGCGGCCTTGCGGGCGATCTCCGCCTGGCGGCCGAGCGGCTTGAGCTGGCGGCGCAGCTCGGTGGCGAGGTCCTGCACCCGGGTGAGGTTGGCCTGCATGGCGTCGAGCTTGCGCAGCGCCTTTTCCTTGCGCTTGCGGTGTTTGAGCACGCCCGCGGCCTCTTCGATGAAGGCGCGGCGGTCTTCGGGCCCGGCGTGCAGCACGGCGTCGAGCTGGCCCTGGCCGACGATGACGTGCATCTCGCGGCCGATGCCCGAGTCGGACAGCAGCTCCTGGATGTCGAGCAGGCGGCAGGTGTCGCCGTTGATGGCGTACTCGCTCTGCCCCGACCGGAACATCAGCCGGCTGATCGTGACCTCGGTGTAGTCGATCGGCAGCGCGCCGTCGGAGTTGTCGATGGTCAGCGTCACCTCGGCCCGGCCCAGGGGCGGCCTGGAGGAGGTGCCGGCGAAGATGACGTCCTCCATCTTGCCGCCGCGCAGCGACTTGGCGCTGTGCTCGCCCATGACCCAGGCCAGGGCGTCGACGACGTTGGACTTGCCCGAGCCGTTGGGACCGACGACGCACGTGATGCCGGGTTCGAGGCGCAGGGCGGTCGCGGAGGCGAAGGACTTGAAGCCGCGCAGGGTGAGGGTCTTCAGATACAAACGCCGACCCTCCTCCCCGGCCTCGGCTGAACGGGCTTCGGAAAAGCCTACTGGTCTCGGCCGCCCCTCGTGGGCATGTCGATGACCAGCGCTTTTTCACCAGGGAAAATAACAAGGGACGCCTCTTCGAGACGTCCCTGGGTCTTGCGCTCCGATCACTCTCAGGTGAGTGCCGGCTCGCGCTCCTGCAAGCGACTGAGCGCTTCGTCGCGGGTTTGCGCCGCAAGAGCGTCATTCGTGGCCTGAAGTCGGATGAGTTCTGCCTCCAGATCCCGGATACGCTGCTGCAAGCGGCGCATCTCCGAGACCATCCGAGGGTCAGGACCGCCGACGTGGCCGAGTAGAGCCTTCGCCATGGTAAAGGGTCCTCCACGCTGAGTGACCAGACTGGTTCGCGCACTTCTATTCCGCGGGAGGGGTGCGCGTGGTACTTAACAAGAGTCGCACCGGCAGTGTGGGCGGTCAAGTCGATCCAACCGCAACGCCCTACTGATAGGCACTCCCGACATACAACTATACCCTATTTGGGCCGTTTAGCAAAAGCGACTACCGCTCTACAAAACCGCCCAAACTACCTCGGGGTTCACTCCATCGTTCCACTACTCCATCGACCCTTCCCGGCGTGTCGCAACCTTTGAGCAGCTCCAACAGCTTGACGCACGCCTCCCGCGGACCCTCGGCGACGACCTCGACCCGGCCGTCGTCGGTGTTCCGCGCCCAGCCGGTCAGGCCGAGCTCCAACGCCCTCGCGCGCGTCCACCACCGGAAGCCCACCCCCTGGACCCTCCCCCGCACCCAGGCGGTTACTCGGACGTTTTCCGAACCTTTGTCGCCATTACTCTTCGTATCCGTCATGCCGCCACCGTCTCATGCCGCCGTACGACTTCCATGGCCAACTCGTTGAAGGCCAGGATCGAGGCCGTACGTCCGGCGCGCAGCCAGGCCAGCCCCAGGATCGACGGAGGCAGGCCGTCGACCGGCACGAACGCGATGTCGGGACGGCGATGGTGGTCGGCGCTCGGCTTGCAGAAGAGCATGCCGCCGCGGTTCAGTGCGACCTGCGTCAGGCCCTCCTGGGTGGTGGCCACCGAGCCGGCCCGCGCGATCGGCCGCCCGGAGGGGGTGAGGGTGGGGGCGATGTGCTCCTGCCAGCGGCGCGGCGCGGGTTCGTCGAGGCCGAACAGCGCGACCGAGGCCAGTTCCTCGGCGTCGACGCCGGCGCGGGCGGCCAGCGGATGGCGTACCGACAGCCCCAGCTCGACCGGGCAGTGGTTCAGCTCGGCGCCGCCCTCGAGATCCGGCTCCTCCAGCGGCAGCAGCGTGAACGTCAGATCCACCCGCCCCTCGCGCAACTTGCTGAACGGGTCGGAGAGCGGCACCTCGACCAGCTCCACCATGCAGCCGGGATACCGCCGCTCGAACGCCGCCACGCTGCCGGTGACGATCTCGGTCGGCGTGGCCAGGAACCCCACCCGCAGCAGGCCCGCCACCTCCCGCGCCGAGGCCGTCGCCCGCGACACGGCCGCCGCCATGCCGTCGTAGGCGGGCCGCAGGTCGGCCAGGAAACGCCGGCCGAGCGGCGTCAGGCGCACCCGCCTGCTGGTGCGGTCGAACAGGCGGCCGCCGATCCGGGTCTCCAGCGAGCCGATGAGCTGGCTCACCCGGCCGGGCGACAGATACAGGCGCTCGGCCGTACGCGCGAAGTGCAGCTCCTCGCTCAGCACGACGAAGCACTCCAGTTCCCTGAACTCCATGCCACTCCCCGGACGCGATCGCTTAGCCTGCCTAAAGCAAGGCTTCGAGCTTCGTCATTGTTCCGCCTCCGGCCGATGACAAGGCTGAACGGCATGACGACTCTTGAGACCTCCACTGTCGCGCGGGCCCGCTGGCTCGCCGTCCTCGCGGTCGCGGTGGGCACCTTCACCATCGTGACCAGCGAGATGTTGCCCGTCGGCCTGCTGACCTCGATCGCCGCCACCTTGGGGGTGTCCGACGGCACGGCCGGGCTGATGATGTCCCTGCCGGGGCTGGTCGCGGCCGTCTCGGCCCCCGTGCTGGCCCTGGCCACCCGGCGGCTGGACCGGCGTGTCCCCTTGCTCAGCCTGATGGCGTTGCTCGCGGTGGCCAACCTGGCGGCGGCGTTCGCGACGAGCTTCCCCGTCATGCTGGGCGCGCGGGTGCTGACCGGGATCAGCATCGGCGGGTTCTGGGCCTTCGCGGCCGGGCTGGGCCTGCGGCTGGTGCCCGAGCGATCGGTGGGCCGGGCCACGTCGGTGATCCTCGGCGGCGTGTCGGTGGCCTCGGTGCTCGGCGTGCCCGCGGGCACGCTCATCGCCTCGGCGGCGGGGTGGCGCACGTCGTTCGCGGTCATGGGCGGGCTGGCGCTGGTGCTGCTCGGATTGCTGGCCGCCGTGCTGCCGCCGATGCCGGGCGAGGACGCGTCGGGCGGCTCCCGCGCGACGCTGCCGGGGACGCTGCGCGTCGTGCTGGCGGCGACCGTGCTGATCATCACCGGGCACTTCGCCGCCTACACCTACGTCCGGCCGTTCCTGGAGCAGGTCGCGGACGCCGGTCCCGGCCTGGTCAGCGTCGCCCTGCTGGTGTACGGCGCGGCCGGCGTCGTCGGCAACTTCGTCGCGGGCGCCAGGGCGGCCCGCGACCCCAAGCCGGTGCTGATCGTCCTGGCCCTGCTCATCGCCGGGTCCACGGCGGCGCTGGCGCTGGTCGGGCTGCCCCTGGTCATGCTCGTCGTGTGGGGCCTCGGCTATGGCGGCGTGGGCGTGGCGCTGCAGCTGTGGATCATGCGCTCGGGCGGGGGCGAGCTGGGCACCGCGCTGTTCGTGGGGGCGTTCAACGTCTCGATCGCGCTCGGCTCGTTCGTCGGCGGCCGGGTGGTGGACGGCGTGTCGATCTCGTCGGTGATGTGGCTGGGCGCCGCGCTGGCCCTGCTCACCGCGGCTTTCGCTGGCATTTGGGGCAGGAGTACGACGACCGGTTCATGAACGCCTCCCGCCTGATGGGCGTGCCGCAGCGGGAGCACGGCAGGTCGCGGCGGCCGTAGACCTCCAGCGAACGGTCGAAGTAGCCGCTCTCGCCGTTGACGTTGACGTAGAGGCTGTCGAAGGAGGTGCCGCCCTGCTGCAGGGCGGCGCCCATCACCGTGCGCACGCCGGCCAGCAACTCGGCGACCTTCGGACGGGTGAGCGTCTCGGTGGGACGGGCCCAGTGGAGCCGGGCGATCCACAACGCCTCGTCGGCGTAGATGTTGCCGACGCCGCTGATCAGCGACTGGTCCAGCAGCGCCCGTTTGATCTCGGTGCGCCTGGCCCTGAGCCGGCGGGTGAACTCCGCCTCGTCGAACGACGCCTCGAACGGGTCGGGCGCGATGTGCGCGATCGGCGCGGGCACGCCGCCGACGAGCGGGGTCAGCATGACGTGGCCGAACGTGCGCTGATCGACGAAGCGCAGGTCGGGGCCGCCGTCCTCGAAACGGAGGCGGACGCGCAGGTGCTTCTCGGGGGGCGTCTGCGGATCGACGACGAGCAGCTGGCCGCTCATGCCCAGATGGGCCAGGAGGGCCTCCTCGCCGCCCGACAGGGGCAGCCACAGGTATTTGCCGCGGCGCTCGGCCGACAACACCGTACGACCCTTCAGGCGGGCGGTGAACTCGTCGGCCCCGGGGACGTGCCGCCTGATCGCGCGCGGGTGGAGCACCTCCGCCGCGGCGATCTCGCGGCCGACGACCCATTGCGCCAGGCCGCGCCTGACGACCTCGACCTCTGGCAGCTCAGGCACCGTGCACCAACCGTCCTCTCGACTTCCCCGGCCGCGGGGCATGCCGTGGCAGGGGCGGATCCGCAGTCACAACGCCGGACGCGGGCCGGGGCTTCCCGTGCGCCGGGTTCAGTTCGCGGGCTGGCTCTCGTGCTGCTCGCGGCGGGCCCGGATGCGCGTCCAGGCCGCCTCGGCCGCCTGCTGCTCGGCCTCCTTCTTGCTGCGCCCGTTGCCCGAGCCGTAGGACTCGCCGCCCACGCGCACCATGGCCGTGAACGACTTGGCGTGGTCGGGCCCGCTCTCCTCGACGTGGTATTCGGGCACGCCGAGCGCCTCGGAGGCGGTGAGCTCCTGCAGGGACGTCTTCCAGTCGAGCCCCGCGCCCAGCGAGGCCGAGCGCACGATCAGCGGGTCGAACAGCAGGTGGACGACCCGGAACGCCTCGTCGAGGCCCTTGTCCACGTAGATCGCGCCGATCAGCGCCTCCAGCGTGTCGGCCAGGATCGAGGACTTGTCGCGCCCGCCGGTGCCTTCCTCGCCCCTGCCGAGCCGCAGGAACCGGCCGAGGCCCAGGTTGCGGGCGACGTCGGCCAGCGCGCGCATGTTGACCACGGCGGCGCGCAGCTTGGCCAGCTGCCCCTCGGGCAGGTCGGGGTGGTTGCGGTAGAGGGTGTCGGTGACCACGAGACCCAGCACCGAGTCGCCGAGGAACTCCAGGCGCTCGTTGGTGGGCAGGCCGCCGTTCTCGTACGCGTAGGAGCGGTGCGTCAGGGCCCGCTCGAGAATGTCGGGGTCGAGGCCGACGACCAGGACCCGCTGCAGCTCTTCCCTGGCGACCTCCACGGCCACCGGCTTAGGACCTGCTCCCACGTGTTTCCTCCTCGGACATCTTCACAAGGCGGCCGCGGAAGATGCCCGAAAACGTGGTGGGCGTCGGGGTAACGTGTAGCCCCGGCGTCCACCACGGCCGCGGGCGAACCGCCGCCGTACGCATCTACAGACGTTAACGCCGACCGAGGCACAATGGCACCCGGTCGGCATCACGTCAACTGCTGACGGTGAAACCCGCCGCGAACATGACGGGCGGGCCTGCTGTCAGTGTGATCAGGCGGACGGCTCGATGACCTGACGACGGTTGTAGGTGCCGCAGGTGGGGCACGCGATGTGCGGCTGCTTGGGCGAACGGCACTGCGGGCAGCTCACCAGGGCGACAGCAGTCGTCTTCCACTGGGAGCGACGGGCGCGGGTGTTGCTCCGCGACATCTTTCGCTTCGGGACGGCCACGTCACTTCTCCTGATCGTTATCGTTCTCGGAAACCAGACCTTGCAACGACGCCCAGCGGGCATCGATCTTCTCGTGCCGGTGATCGGCGCCGGCCTCGGCCAGCTTGATCCCGCACTCCGTGCAGAGCCCCTCGCAGTCCTCGCGGCACACGGGGCTCAGCGGCAGTGCGAGCACCACCGCGTCACGGAACGTCGGCTCGAGGTCGAGCAGCTCACCGTCGAGCAGTGAGTCCTCCTCCGAGGCGTCCTCGTCGGAGTAGAAGAACAGCTCCTGCAGATCGACCTCGATGTCCGAGGTGATCGGGTCAAGGCACCGCGCGCACTCCCCGGCGAGCGGGGCGTGCGCCGTGCCCGAGACGAGCACGCCTTCCATCACTGCTTCGAGCCGGAGGTCCAGCTCGACTTCGGCGTCTTTGGGGACACCGATCATGTCGACGCCGAGGTTAGCCGGTGCCGGAAGGGACAGGGTCATCTGCCGCATCGTGCCCGGTCGCTTCCCCAGATCATGAGTGGAGAGCACCCAAGGGGAGCGGGGGTCGAGGTGCTGAGTCATCTGCTCTCGCTAGGCATGGCGAAGACGCTCGCCGTCGTACAAGGCCGAAATGAAAGGATACCAGGTCGCGGTCAGCCCCTGAGACGCTCGATGAGCAGCTTGTGCACCAGGTCAGGGACCAGGCCGGACACGTCGCCACCATACCGCGCGATCTCCTTGACCCGGCTGGAGGACAGGAAGGAGTACTCGGGGTTGGTGGGCATGAAGAGCGTCTCGACGCCCGAGAGACGGTAGTTGAGCTGGGCCATCTGCAACTCGTAGTCGAAGTCGCTGACGACCCTGATGCCCTTGACGATGGCGGGGATGTCGTTGTGCTTGCAGAAGTCCACCAGCAGGCCGTGGAACTTCTGCACCTTGACGTTGGGGTACTCCTTCGTCACGGTCTGAAGGATCTCGATCCGTTCGTCGACCGTGAACAGGCTGCTCTTCTCGATGTTGATGAGGACCGCCACGACCACCTCGTCGTACAGGCGGGCCGATCGGCCGATGATGTCGAGATGGCCATTGGTGATGGGGTCGAACGACCCCGGGCAGACAACGCGGCGCAAGACGCCTCCCAGGTCTACGGGTTCCCGGCGGCGCGACCGTACCAAACGGATGCTTCGCCGTATCTACGGACCCTCTCCTCAACATAACCTTCCGGCCACATCAAGGACTTTCCCCTCGTTTCCCGCTCGAACGCCACCAGCCCCTCGTCCATCAGCCACCCGTTGTCGCGCAGCAGCTCCAGGACCCGCGTGACCTCGCCGTCACCCAGCGCGTACGGCGGATCGGCGAAGACGATGTCGTACGGCTCCTCCGGCGGCCTGGCCAGGACCCGCTCGACCTTGTCGGCCACCAGCTCGGCGCCTTCGAGGCCGAGGGACTGGATGTTGGCCCTGATCGTCCGGATCGCCTTGGCGTCGGACTCGACGAGCAGCGCGTGGGCCGCGCCCCTGGACAGCGACTCCAGGCCCACGGCGCCGGAACCGGCGTACAGGTCGAGCACGCGGGCCTCGCGCAGGCCGTACAGGGAGTCGAGGGTCAAGAAGATGCCTTCCCTGGCCCTGTCGCTGGTCGGCCTCGTGCCCCGCCCCGGCGGCACGGCCAACCGCCGCCCACCCGCGCTCCCCGCGATGATCCGAGTCATAAGGTCCATTGTTCCGCATGTTCGCCCAGGTCAAGAGTGGACAAGTGTCGGCCTCGACTGCGCAAGGGTGATTCACATCGGCCGGATCGGCCCGCATGATGAGTCTGCGGCCTTCAAGGTGACCCACATGAAGGCCGACCGGCGTGATCGTGAGCCCTTCCGCACGCCGGTTCCCTCGGCACCTGACCCGAGGGTGGGCCCAGCCGGGGACGGCATTCGGGGGGAGGCCGTCCCCGCGGCTGGGCCTTTAACTTCTTCTTTTTTACGGCTTCGCGTGGTCTTCCCACTCGCCTTACTTCGGCTGATGGCCCTCCATGCAACGGCCTCTGACCCTTCACCGGCTCGCCGCCGTCACGCGAGCCTTCGTTGACCGGCTCCGTGGTTCTCCTGGGCCCTCACGTCTTCTCCAAGTACTCCGCCTTCTCGTCCTCCAGGAGGCGGGCTATCTCGGCGCGCAAGCCCTCATGGTGGGCCAGTTCGGGGTCGTCCGACAGGAGCTTTGCGGCTTCGTCCCGCGCTGTTGTGATGACGTCTTCGTCTCTCAGGAGCTGCAGGAGCTTCAGCGAGCTGCGCTTGCCCGACTGCGCCGCCCCCAGGACGTCGCCCTCGCGGCGCTGCTCCAGGTCGACGCGGGACAGCTCGAAGCCGTCGAGCGTGGCGGCCACCGCGTCGAGGCGGGCGCGGGCCGGGGTGCCCTCGGGGAAGTCGGAGACCAGCAGGCACAGGCCGGGCAGGCCGCCCCGGCCCACCCGCCCGCGCAGCTGGTGGAGCTGGGAGACGCCGAAGCGGTCGGCGTCCATGATGATCATGACCGAGGAGTTGGGCACGTCGACGCCCACCTCGATGACGGTGGTCGCGATCAGCACGTCGAGCTCGCCCCTGGTGAAGGCACGCATGATCGCGTCCTTCTCCTCCGGCGGGAGCTTGCCGTGCAGGGTGCCGACCCGGAGGTCCTGGAACGGCCCCTGGGTGAGCAGCTCGGCGACCTCCAGCACGGCCAACGGCGGACGGCGGTCGTCGTCGCCCCCCGCCGCCGCCAGGTCGCCCTCGTCGCCCTCCAGGTCGCCGATCCGCGGGCACACGATGTACGCCTGCCTGCCCAGCCCCACCTCCTCGCGCACCCGCTGCCAGGTGCGTTCGAGATAGTGGGGCTTCTCCGCGGCCGGCACGACGTGCGTGGTGATGGGCGCGCGCCCCGACGGGAGCTGCGACAACGTCGAGACCTCCAGGTCGCCGAAGACCGTCATGGCGACCGTGCGCGGGATCGGGGTCGCGGTCATCACCAGCACGTGCGGACGGCCCCCGCCCGCCTTCTCGCGCAGCGCGTCACGCTGCTCCACGCCGAAGCGGTGTTGCTCGTCGACCACGACCAGCCCCAGGTCGGCGAACTGCACGTGCTCCTGGAGCAGGGCGTGCGTGCCGACCACGATGCCCGCCGTGCCCGAGGCCGCGTCGAGCAGCGCGGCACGCCGCGCCGCCGCGCCCATCGAACCCGTCAGCAGCGTGACCGCCGTGCCGCCGAACATGCCGCCCTGGGCCAGCTCGCCCAGCATGTTCGTGATCGAGCGGTGGTGCTGCTGGGCCAGCACCTCCGTCGGGGCCAGCAGCGCGGCCTGGCCGCCCGCGTCGACCACCTGGAGCATCGCGCGCAGCGCCACCACCGTCTTGCCCGCGCCCACCTCGCCCTGCAGCAGCCGGTGCATCGGGTGCTCCAGCGCCAGGTCGGCCGCGATCTCCTCGCCCACCTGCGCCTGCCCCTCGGTGAGCGAGAACGGCAGCCGCCCGTCGAAGTCGGCCAGCATGCCGTCGGAACGCCTCGGACGCGGCCTGGCCGGCCACGCCGTGGCCGCCTGGCGGCGCTGGAGCAGCACCGCCTGCAGCACGAACGCCTCGTCGAACTTCAGCCGCTTGCGCGCCCGGCCCACCTCGGCGAGGTCTTTCGGCCGGTGGATGGCCACCAGCGCATCGGCGAGCGGCTGGAGGCCGTGCCTGGCCCGCAGCTCGGCGGGCAGCGGGTCGTCGAGCGGGCCCAGCGTGTCGAGCACCACGCCGACCGCCCGGCGGATCGCCCACGGCGTGACGTCCTTGCCCGCCGGGTAGATCGGCACCGGCGCCGACGCGAACTCCTCGGCGCTCGCCTCGCCCTCCTCGAACAGCTCGAACTCGGGGTGCGAAAGCTGCCAGCGCGGCTTGGACCGCGCCCCGAACAGCCCCACCTTGCCGGCGAACATGCCGCGCCGCCCCGGCTTGAGCCGCGACTCGGCCACATGGGAGCCCTTGCCGAAGAACGCCAGGTAGATGCGGTTGCCGTTGCCGTCGACGACCTCGGCCTCCAGCCACGTGCCGCCGCGGTTGCGCATGGGCTTGCGCATCAGCCTGGTCACCTCGCCGACCACGGTGACGTGCTCGTCGACCTCCAGCGCGTCGAGCGAGGTCAGCTCGCCGCGCTCGGCGTAGCGGCGCGGGTAGTGGCGCAGCAGGTCGCCGACCGTCTCCAGGCCGAGCACGCTGTGCAGCAGCTTGGCGGTCTTCGGGTCGAGCGCTTTGGTCAGGGGCTCGTCGAAACGGCTCACGGGATCCAGTTCTACCGCCTGCGGCCGACAGGAATCCCGCACCGGGCCCCGGAGTCGCCCGCGGAGGGGGCTCGCACCGGGCCCCGGAGTCGCCCGCGGAAGGGAGCCGTGCCGCTACTCGACGCCGATCAGCAGCGGGTAGCCGCCCTGCTCGCCGTCGTAGACGACCAGGTCGACGTCCGGCCGCGTGCGCCGCAGGTGGTCCTCCAGCCGGACGGCGAGCCGTTCGGGCAGGTCGGCGCCGGTGACCAGGGTCACCAGCTCGCCGCCGCCGGCCACCATCCTGTCGATGATCAGCCTCGCCACGCGCTCCAGGTCGCCGCCGATCACCGCCACGTCCCCGTCGATCAGGCCCAGCACGTCGCCCGGCCGGCACACGCCCGCGCTGGTGAACGCCTCCCTGTCCGCCACCGCCAGATGTCCGTACCTGGTGTGGCCGGCGGCGTCCGTCATGGCCACCACGTCGTCGTCGAACCGGCGCAGCGGGTCGTGCACGGCCAGCGCCGACAATCCCTGCACGGTCGCCCTGGTCGGCAGGACGCTGACGACCACGCCGTCCTCGCGGGCGATCTCCGCCGCCGCGACGGCGACCGCGAGGACGCCCTCGTCGTTCGGCAGCACGGCCACCTCGGCGCCCGCCTGCCTGATCGCGGCCAGCAGCTCGGGCAGCGCGGGCCGGGTGCCGGGCGCGCGGCGCACCACGACCGCGCCGCTCTCCTCGAACAGCGCCGCGATCCCGTCGCCGGCCGCCACCGCCACCACGCCCCTGCCCGCCCTGCCCCGGTGCGTACGCTCGGCCAGGTACGTGATCCTGACCCGGTGCGGACGCCCCGCCCGCAGCCCCGCCTCCACGGCCGCCCCCGCGTCGGCCACGTGCACGTGCACGTTCCACAGGCCCTCGCCGCCCACCACGACCAGCGACTCGCCCATGGCGTCGAGCTCGTCGCGCAGCCCGGCCACCGCCCGCTCGTCGGCGTCCAGCAGGTACATCACCTCGTAGCCGGCGCCCACCTCGGTCATCGGCGTGACCCGCCCGGTCGGCGCCGGCACGTCGTAGTGGTCGCTGTAGGAGTCGGTGAGCACGGCGGCCAGGGTCTCCAGCACGATCGCCGCACCCGCCCCGCCCGCGTCCACGACCCCGCTGCGGGCCAGCACGTCGAGCTGCCCCGGCGTACGGCGCAACGCGGCCCGCGCCTCCCGCGCCGCCTGCCGCGCCACCTCGCACGCGTCGCCGTCGGCGTCCCGGGCGGCCCTGGCGGCCGACTCCAGCACGGTCAGCACCGTGCCCTCGACCGGCCTGGCCACGGCCTCCCGGGCGAGCGTGGCCGCCCTGCGCAGGCCGGCACGCAGGTCGGAACCGTCCTTGAGCACCTCGGCCAGCCCGCGCAGCGCCTGGCTGACGATGACCCCCGAGTTGCCGTGCGCCCCGACCAGCGCCCCGTAGGCGAGCGTCTGCCACACCACGGCGGCGTCGACGTCGTCGGGCAGGGACTCGACGGCCTCGGCCGCCGACAGCATGGTGAGGTGCAGGTTCGTGCCGGTGTCGCCGTCGGCCACGGGGAACACGTTGAGTGCGTCGATCTCCGGTCTCGCCCGGCCGAGTGCGTCGGCGGCCAGGCGGGCCCAGCGGCGCACCGCGGGCGGGTCGAGGGCCTTCATCTGCGCTCCTTCGACCTCCCCGCATGCGCTACCTTGTTGGAGGAGAATATCCCCGCACCGGTCACCGTCCAGTGCTCTGGTTCGCGCCCAATGGTGTGGATCAGATATTCTCGTCTGGCTGGCCGGTTGTCCCGGCATGCCCTCCGCCCGGAAAGCATCAGCGGACAGGGCTACATCGACTGTTTTAAGGAGCGATACCGTGGCTTCCGTCTGCGATGTCTGCCGCAAGGGGCCGACCTTCGGCAACAACGTGTCCCACTCGCACCGCCGTACCCGTCGTCGTTGGAACCCCAACATCCAGACGGTCCGCGCGGTCGTCGGCGGCACGCCGAAGAAGCTGAACGTGTGCACCTCGTGCATCAAGGCGGGCAAGGTCACCCGCTAGTTCTCGTCTTTCGCGAAGCCCGTCGCTCCTGATTGCTGGAGCGGCGGGCTTTCGTCGTGCCCGCCCCCGCCGGCACCGCCTGGGCGGCGCTGAGGGGACGCTGGGGGCACCGAGCCCGCCGCGGGTCGCCACCGGGCCCGGAGGGTGTGGGTCAGCGCCGGACAAGCAGGGGTCAGCGCCAGCGCCAGGCGTGGTCGACCGGGCCGATGCCGGAGCCCAGGGGGAAGCCGCGGGCGATTGCGCCCGTCACGTACTCCTTGGCCTTCCCCACCGCCGTCGGGACGTCGTCGCCGAGCGCGAGCCGGGAGGCCAGGGCCGAGGCCAGGGTGCAGCCCGTGCCGTGGGTGTGGCGGTTGTCGAGGCGTTCGGCGGCGAAGCGGTGCTCGGTCGTGCCGTCGGTGAGGAGGTCGACAGGGGCGCCGGGCAGATGGCCGCCCTTGATGAGCGCCCAGGACGGGCCCAGCGCGAGCACGGCGTCGGCGGCCCGGCGCAGGTCTCCCTCGTCCTCGACCTTGACGGAGGTGAGCTGCTCCACCTCCCACAGGTTCGGCGTCACGACCGTGGCCACGGGCAGCAGGCGCGTCCTGAGCGTGTCGACGGCCTCGGGGGCGAGCAGCGAGTCGCCGTGCTTGGACACCCCGACGGGATCGACCACCACCGGCGCGTCATAGGCCCCCAGCACCTCGGCCACCGTCTCCACCAGCACCGGCGAGGCCAGCATGCCGGTCTTGACGGCCTGCGCCCCGATGTCGCCCAGCACGGAGTCGAGCTGCGCGCGCACGGCCTCGGGCGGCAGCTCCCAGTAGCCCTGGACGCCCAGCGAGTTCTGGGCCGTGACGGCGGCGATCACGCTCATGCCGTGCACGCCCATC
This sequence comes from Nonomuraea sp. NPDC005692, assembly GCF_040631115.1. Classification (NCBI taxonomy): domain Bacteria; kingdom Bacillati; phylum Actinomycetota; class Actinomycetes; order Streptosporangiales; family Streptosporangiaceae; genus Nonomuraea; species Nonomuraea sp. NPDC005692. Next base: position 108,474 of record NZ_JBEXYU010000010.1, read on the forward strand.
GCCATCATGGTCTTCAGGTCGGCCTGGATGCCCGCGCCGCCTCCCGAGTCGGAGCCCGCGACGGTCAGCACACGTGGAGGGGTCGTCATGAACCCCATCCAACCACTCGACCGGTACCGAACAGGCACTCAGCCGATCGCGCACTCCCCGCCGACCAGCCCGCACGCGCCGGGCTCCTGCGCCTTCCCCGTCGCCGAGTACGTGACGTCCACCGAGCCGCCGGCGGCCAGCGAGCCGGACAGGTCGATGATCAGCAGGTCGCCGTCCTGGGTCCAGGAGCCGCCGTTCACGTCCATGACGCGGCCCTCGACCGGGACGGAGAAGGTGGCGTTCGCCAGCGGGGCCGGCGACTGGTTGGTGACGCGCAGCGTGGCCGAGTACGAGGCGAGCCGCTGCTTGACCGTCTGCCGCACGTTGACCGAGCCGCCACTGCCTCCGTACCCGGACGTGGAGGTGGTCGCGGGCGCGGGGCTGCTGCCCACCGTGGGGACGACGCCGGTGTCGGAGTTGCCCAGGGGCGTGCCGTCGTCGGTCGGGGCCTCGGAGATCGTCTCCTCGGCCGGCGGCTCCGGCTGCTGCGTCGGCTTGGCCGAGGTCTTCGTCCGCGTCCTGGTGGGCGTGGGGGTGGGGGCCGTGCTGCGGCGCGGGGCGCGGTTGCCGACCGTGGGGGCGGTGGTCGTCGGGGCGTCGGAGGGCGTGCTCGACTCTTCGTCCTCCGACGGCTCCTCGGCGGGCTCTTCCTCCTCCGTGCCGGGATCGGAGACCGCCGCGGTCGAGGGGCTGGTGCTGGTGTGGACGGCGGCGCAGCTCGTGTCCGCGCACTTGCCGGGGTCACCCGAGGAGCTCATGAGCTTCACCCCGGCGACCGTGCCGCCGAGCACGACGGCCACGGCGGCGACCGACAGCAGCGCCATGCGGCCCCTGCCCTTGCCGCTGCCGCCGCCGGTGGGCGCGTTCAGCCCGTCGTCGTCGCCACCGCCGCCGCCCCTGGACGACTTGCGCCGGCCGCCGCGGCGACGGCCACGGGACTCGTCGGACTCGTCCAGGTCGTCGAGGTCCTGGTCGGAGGACCAGCCCGAACGCAGGAAGCCGGTCTCGGCCTCTGCCCAGGCGGGGGTGTGCGCGGCGGTCGGCTCCCCGGCCACCTTCACGTCACCGGGCTCCGGCGGCCTCCCGTGGAAGGCGGTGTCGGACCCGGCGGGCACGTCGAACCTGGCCGTGCTGCCGGACTCCGGCACGTCGAACCTGGCGGTGCCACCGGGTCCCGGCACGTCGAACCTGGCCGTGCCGCCCGGCTCGGGGGCGTCGAAGGGGCCGGTGTTCCTGCCCTGCCTGTCGAACGGGCCGCTGTCAGGCCCTTGCGCGTCGAACGGGCCGGTGTTCCGCCGGGGGGCGTCGAAGGGGCCCGTGGTGCGGCCGGAGGCGTCGAAGCTCGGCGGAGGTCCGAAGGCGGACGTGGCGTCGGGCTGGCCGGAGGGGCCGACGGCGTCCCAGTCGGCCGGGCGGGCGAACGCACCCGTCACCTCGAACGGCCCGGCCCCGTTCGGCTCGGGGTAGGGAGACCCGGAGAACTGGGGGCCGTTCGGCGGCGGAAAGGGGCCGGAGGGCGCGTCGGACGGCGGGAACCCAGGGGCGGCGTCGGCGGGCACGGCGAAGGCCCCCGTGGTCTCGAACGGCTCGGGCTGCCTGCCGCTGCGCTGCGGCGGGCCGTCCTCGCGGCGCGGCATCGGGGCCCACTGCCCTGTCACCTCGACCTGGTCCGGCAACGCCGGCCAGCCCGGCGCCTCGGCCGGCTCGTCGGGACCCCAGAAAGCGCTGCCGTTCCCCCGTTCATCCCCATCGTCGGATCCACCGGTGCCGTGGCGGCCCATGGCTGCCCTTTCTCGCGGTTACAGTGGCCGCCAATCTTCATAACACCTTTACTACGTCCTTGTCACAACAATCCCGCTAGTCCTACCCTAAACCCGGAAAATTTCACTTAAATCGGGACAAGTCATCACCGAAAGTGATCCCAGCCGCCCTGTCCCACCTGGCGGCCGTGCACCAGGACGCCCTCGCCCTCGACCACCCGGCCCACGATCTGCCACGACGACGGAAGCCGTACGTCAGGAGGGAAGACCGCGGCGAGCGCGTGATCCTCACCACCCGTGAGCACCCATTCCAGCGGATCCTGCCCCAGCTCCTTGGCCGCCGCCGCCACCGGCTCCCCCACGGTGAACGACTCGGGATCGAGCTCGACGCGTACGCCACTGGCCTCGGCCACGTGCCCGAGGTCCTGCACCAGGCCGTCGCTGACGTCGAGCATCGCGCTCGCGCCCAGCTCGGCCGCCCGCGGCCCCTCCTCGTACGGCGGGCAGGGCCGCCGATGGGCGGCCACCGCCTCCGCCAGCACGCCGGAACCCGCGGCGACCCCGACGGCCAGCAGCGCCAGCCCCGCGGCGGCGAACCCCAGCCGCCCGGCCACGGCCACCACGTGCCCCGGCCGCGCGCCGGAGCGCGTCACCGGCGCCCGCCCGCGCAGGTCGCCCAGCGCGGTCACCCCGATGACCACCAGGTCGGACCGGGTGACGTCGCCGCCGACCACGCTCGCGCCGACCACCGCGCACTCCTCGCGGAACCCGTCGGTCAGGGCGTCGAGCCAGGCCACCGGCAGATCGGCGGGGATGCCGAGCCCGACCACGATGGACGTCGGCACGGCCCCCATGGCGGCGATGTCGGCCAGGTTCTGGGCGGCGGCCTTGCGGCCCACGTCGCGCCCGCCGGACCAGTCGAGCCGGAAGTGCCTGCGCTCGACCAGCAGGTCGGTCGAGACGACCACCCGCCCGTCGGGCGCGGCGACCATGGCGGCGTCGTCACCCGGGCCGAGCATGACCCCCTCTCCCTGGGGCAGGCGTCCGGCAATACGATTTACGACACCGAATTCGCCGAGATCTCCGACTGTGATGACGCACCTCCTGACGCACACAGGGTACGGTGGCCCTTCGGCGTGATCCAATCGCCCGGGAGGACGTGATGGTGCAGGCCTACATCCTTATTCAGACCGAGGTCGGCAAGGCCGCCGCCGTTGCCGAGGAGATCTCCGGAATTCCGGGGGTCACCCAGGCGGAAGACGTGACGGGGCCCTACGACGTGATCGTCCGCGCTGAGGCGCGCAACGTCGACGAGCTCGGGAAGCTGGTCGTGGCGCAGATTCAGGCGGTGGAGGGGATCACGCGTACTCTTACGTGTCCGATCGTTCATATCTGACACATTCGAGGTCTGGGTTCCATGCGCGCCGCCGCCGTCCTGCTCCTTCTTCTGGCACTCGCCGGCTGCGGCGGCGTGGTACAGGTCGATCCGCCCAAGCCTTCGGGGGAGGCGGCGGCGGCCTGTGACAGGCTCGCGTCCCTGCTGCCCAAGACGCTGGACGGCGCCGAGCGCGGCACGTCGGAGCCAGCCTCGCCGTACGTGGCGGTCTGGGGGGAGGCGTCCATCGCGTTGCGCTGCGGGGTGCCGCGGCCTGCCCGGATGGCGCCGACCGACCAGCTCCAGGAGATCGACGGAGTGGGCTGGTTCGCCGATCCGGACAAGCCCATCCTGTTCACCGCGGTGGCCGCGCCCACGTACGTGGAGGTCACGGTCGGCGGCGACCACGCGGCGTCCGACGTGCTGGCCGAGCTGTCGGGGCCGATCGGGCGGGCCGTGTCAACGCAGTCCGGCTGAGCGCGACAGCGCGAGCTGGATCAGCCGGTCGACCAGCGCCGGGTACGACAGCCCCGAGGCTGCCCAGAGCTGCGGCGCGACCGACAACGAGGTGAACCCGGGCATCGTGTTGATCTCGTTGAAGACCAGCCGGCCGTCGGGCGTGTAGAAGAAGTCGACCCTGGACAGGCCCTCGCAGTCGAGCGCCTCGAAGGCCCGTACGGCCATCGCGCGCAGCTCCTCCGCGGTCTCGGCCGGGATGTCGGCGGGCACGGTGAGCGACATCTGGTCGGGGTAGTACTTGGCCTCGAAGTCGAAGAACTCCTGGCCGCCCTCGACCTTGACCTCGCCCGGGATCGACGCGGCGGCGGGCTCGTCGCCGAGCGACTCCAGCACCGCGCACTCGATCTCGCGGCCCTCGATCGCGGCCTCGATCAGCACCTTGGGGTCGTGCCGCCGGGCGGACTCGACGGCCGCCTCCAGCTCGGCGCGGTCGTGGGCCTTGGAGATGCCCTGCGAGGAGCCGGCCCTGGCGGGCTTGACGAACACCGGGAAGCCGAGCTCCTCGGCCTCCTTCAGCACGACCTCGCGGTTGAGCCGCCAGTCGCGGTCGCGGACGACGACGTAAGGGCCGATCGGCAGCCCGGCGGCGGCCATCACGGTCTTCATGTGGGCCTTGTCCATGCCGACGGCGCTGGCCAGCACGCCGGAGCCGACGTAGCGGACGCCGGCCATCTCCAGCAGGCCCTGGATGGTGCCGTCCTCGGCGAACGGGCCGTGCATGACGGGGAAGACGACGTCGACCGTGCCGAGCTCGACCGGGATGCTCCCGGGGTCGTAGGCCACCAGCCCGGCTCCGCCGCTGGGCAGGGCGAGCGCGGCTCCCGAGGTGTCGACCGCGGGCAGCTCCCCGGCCTCGATGGCGAACCGCTGGTCGGACGCGGCGAGCACCCACCTGCCGTCCTGGGCGATCCCGACCGGGATCACCTCGTACTTACTCCTGTCGATCACATCCAGCACGCTGCCCGCGCCCATGAGGGACACGGCATGCTCAGAATTGCGACCTCCGAAAACGACGGCGACGCGTGGCTTGCTCATGACGTCCGAATCTACCGGGGTGTCCCCCTGACAGCGAGTCGAGCGCGCGGTGGCGTCCGGATTCACAGGCCGTACCGTTCGGGTTTGGGCGAGCGGGACATGAGCAGCATGCCCGCCTCCGACGGCGACATGCCGTCGTGCACGACCCCGACGACCACCTCGGTGATCGGCATCTCGACGTCGTGCTTCCTGGCCAGTTCGAGGACGGACTCGCAGGACTTCACGCCCTCGGCGGTCTGCTTGGTAGCGGCGACGACCTCGGCGAGGGTCATGCCGCGGCCCAGGTTCTCGCCGAAGGTGCGGTTGCGCGACAGCGGCGAGGTGCAGGTGGCCACCAGGTCGCCCATGCCGGCCAGCCCGGCGAAGGTGTGGGGGTCGGCGCCCAGCGCGGCGCCGAGGCGGGAGATCTCGGCCAGGCCCCTGGTGATGAGCATGGCGCTGACGTTGTCGCCCATGCCCATGCCCGCCGAGACGCCCACGGCCAGCGCGATCACGTTCTTCACCGCGCCGCCCAGCTCGACCCCGACCACGTCGGTGTTGGTGTACGGCCGGAACCACGGCGGCAGGTGGCAGGCGGCCTGGAGGCGTTCGGCGACCGACTCGTCGGTGCAGGCGACGACCGTGGCGGCGGGCTGGCGGTGGGCGATCTCCTTGGCCAGGTTGGGCCCGGACACCACCGCGACCCGCTCCTCGGGCACCTCGGCGACCTCGCGGATCACCTCGCTCATGCGCTTGGTCGTGCCCAGCTCGACGCCCTTCATGAGGCTGACCAGGACCGCGTTCGACGGGATGTGCTCGCGCCAGGCGGTCAGGTTGGGCCGCAACATCTGCGAGGGCACGGCCAGCACCACGAAGTCGGCGCCGTCGAGCGCGCGGACGGGGTCGGTGGTGGCGCGCAGCGCCTCGGGCAGCGTCACGCCGGGCAGGTAGTCGGGGTTGGCGTGGTCCTGGTCGATCGCCTCGACCAGCTCCGGCCTGCGCCCCCACAGCGTGACCTCGTTGCCCGCCTCGGCGAGGACCATGGCGAACGTGGTGCCCCACGAGCCCGTGCCGAGAACGGCTGCCTTTGTCATGCCATCACCGCCTGGCGGGATCGTAGGGAGTTTCCGGGGCCTTCTCGCCGCGCAGCTCGGTCAGCTGCTCGGTGATGGCCGCCATGATGTCTTCGGTCGCCTCGCGCAGCACGCCGGCGCGCAGGGGCTGCCCCTCGTACTTGGACAGGTCGACCGGCGGGCCGACGGTGACGTGGAAGGTCTTGCGCGGGAACAGCCTGGGCTTCTTGGCGCCGTACGGCAGCAGCTCGTGGGCGCCCCAGTGGGCGATGGGGATGACCTGCGCGCCGCTCTCCAGCGCCAGCCGGGCGGCGCCGGTCTTGCCCACCATGGGCCACAGCTCGGGATCGCGGGTGCAGGTGCCCTCGGGGTAGAACAGGATGGCCGCGCCGTCGCGCAGCCGCTGGGCCGACGAGCTGAGCGACCTGGCCGCCTCGCTGCTGCCCCGCTCGACCGGGATGGCCAGCAGGCCGTTGAGCGCCCGGCCCAGGAAGGGCACCTTGAACAGCGCGGCCTTGGCCAGGATGACCGGCCAGCGCCCGTTGTTGAACAGGAAGTGCGACAGCAGGACGGGATCGCTCCATGACAGGTGGTTGGCCGCGATGATGATGCCGCCGGTGCGCGGGAGTCGCTCGCCGTTGCGCCAGTCCTTCTTGACCAGGAGCCACGACAGCGGCTTCACCACCGCTACGGCGAATGACTCCCAGAAACGCGAAGGTCGCGTGGGGCGGCTCATGGTCTCCTCCAACCCGTACGGTGTGCGCCCCAAGTCTCCCGGTTGGCCGCGTGGGATGTCGAGGCGAGATGCTTAAGCCTATGAGCAACCGCTGGTCTCTGGTCATTCCGGTGAAGACGCTGGTCGCGGCGAAGACCCGGCTGGCGGCCGCGACGGGCCCCCACCGTACGCGCCTGGCCGTGGCCGTGGCCTGCGACACCGTGGCCGCGGCGCTGGCCTGCCCGGCGGTGGCGCGGGTGATCGTGGTGACCGCCGATCCGGCCGCGGCGGGGCCGCTGGGGGCGCTGGGCGCGCAGGTGGTGCACGACCCCGACCGCGGGCTCAACACCGCGTTGCGCACGGGCGCGGCCCATGCCGTACGCGTCGCGCCCGGTGAGGCGGTGGGCGCGCTCCAGGCCGACCTGCCGGCCCTGCGACCGGCGGAGCTGGCGACGGCGCTGGCCGCGGCGGCCGAGTTCGACCAGTCGTTCGTGCCGGACGCCCAGGAGGTCGGCACGACGTTCTACGGCGTGCTCGCCGGGCGGCCGTTCACGCCGCGGTTCGGCGGCGAGTCGCGGGCCAGGCACCTGGCCGGCGGCGCGAAGGAGCTGTGCGTGCCGGGGATCGACTCGCTCCGCCGGGACGTGGACACCCCCGACGACCTGCGCGCGGCCCTCGCCCTGGGCCTGGGGCGGCACACGGCGGCGGTGGTCGCCGACCTGTGGCCGGGGGCGTGACCCTCCGGGCCGCCTCTCGCCCGCCGGGCGGCGGTCGGCTTAGGCTGGACGGCGTGCAGGCGACGGTACGCAGCTTCGACGAGGTCACCCGTTCCGGCTCGGTCTTCCTCGACGACGGGACGGTGCTGGAGTTCGGCACGCGCGCCTTCGACGCGGGGCCGCTGCTGCTGCTGCGCACGGGGCAGCGGGTGAACCTGGCGACCGACGGCGGGCAGATCACCTACATCACGCTGTCGACGTTCCCGATTCCCGCGCCCGAATGACGACGCGGTCCCGGAAAACAGCGAACGCCCGGGCGTGGGCCGCCCGGGCGTGATGTCCGCTGAGACTATTTCTTCTTGCCGATCTGCTTGCCGCCCTCGTTCACCAGGTCCTTGAATTCAGAGCCGGGACGGAACTTAGGCGCCCAGCTCTCGGCGACCTTGATCTCGGCGCCGGTCGACGGGTTCCTGGCAGTGCGGGCGGGCTTGTTCACCATCTCGAACGCGCCGAAGCCCGTGATGGAGACCTTGTCCCCGCTCGCCACGGCCTTCTGGATGGCCTCGATGACCGCGTTGACGGCCTCGGTGGCCGTCCTTTTGTCGCCCACCCGATCGGTGATGGCGTCGACGAGCTCTCGCTTGTTCATGAAAGTCCTGCTCCCCCAGTGACGGCTCGGGGTTCCAGCTCTCGAGTTCGACGTAGAAACCCCTTACGCGCTCGAAAGTAGGCGGGATCGCGAGGGAACTCAATCACCCTGCGTGTTTTCCCCCTCGCGTGGCGTGTCGAGAGCGCCCAGAAAGGCGTCGAGCCGGGCGGCCGCCCTTTCCGGATCGCGCTTGGCGAGATCGCAGATGGACAGGTAGCGGCGGGCCGCCCGTTCCTTGTCGGCGGCGGGGAGCATGCGGACGCGGCGGTGCGCCTCGCGCAACCGCCGCGCCAGTTCGTCGTCTTCTAGACGGTCGTCGGCAGCCATGGCTGCCGACCATTCTCGTACGCGGCCACGTCGTCGGCGTGACGCAGGGTCAGGCCGATGTCGTCCAGGCCCTCGGTGAGGCGCCAGCGGGTGTAGTCGTCGATCTCGAACGGCACGACCTCATCGGCCCAGCGGACCTGGCGTTCCAGCAGGTCGACGGTCACCTGCAGCTTCGGCTCGGCCTCGACGGCGGCCTGCAGGGCCTCGACCTTCTCGGCGGGCAGGACGACCGGCAGCAGGCCCATCTTGGTGGAGTTGTTGCGGAAGATGTCGCCGAACCGGGCGGCGATCACGGCGCGGAACCCGTACTGCTGCAGGGCCCACACGGCGTGCTCGCGGGAGGAGCCGGTGCCGAAGTCGGGGCCGGAGACCAGGATCGAGCCGCCCTCGTAGGAGGGGTCGTTCAGGACGAACGTCGGGTCCTCGCGCCAGGCGGCGAACAGGCCCTTCTCGAAGCCGGTGCGGCTGACCTGCTTGAGCCAGACGGCCGGGATGATCTGGTCGGTGTCGACGTTGCTGCGGCGCAGCGGCACCGCCGTACCGGTGTGGGTGGTGAAGGCGTCCATCGGTCTGGTTCTCCTTACAGGTCGGCGGGGGCGGTCAGGCGGCCGGTGACCGCGGTCGCGGCGGCGACCTGCGGCGACACCAGGTGGGTGCGGCCGCCCTTGCCCTGGCGGCCCTCGAAGTTGCGGTTGGAGGTGGAGGCGCTGCGCTCGCCGGGCTTGAGCGTGTCGGGGTTCATGCCGAGGCACATCGAGCAGCCGGCCTCGCGCCACTCGGCGCCGGCGGCCTTGAACACCTCGTGCAGGCCCTCCTGCTCGGCCTGGAGCTTGACCAGCATCGACCCGGGCACGATCAGCGTGCGGGTGCGGACCTGGCGGCCGCGCAGGATCTCGGCGGCCGAGCGCAGGTCCTCGATGCGGCCGTTGGTGCACGAGCCGACGAACACGGTGTCGACCTCGATCTCGCGCAGCGGCGTGCCCGCGGTCAGGCCCATGTACTCCAGCGCGCGCTCGGCGGCCGAGCGCTCGACCGGGTCGGCGAAGCTGTCGGGGCTCGGCACGGACCCGCCCAGCGGCAGGCCCTGGCCGGGGTTGGTGCCCCACGTGACGTACGGGGTCAGCGTCGAGGCGTCGATCTCCACGACCTTGTCGAACACGGCGTCGTCGTCGGTGCGCAGCGACTTCCAGTACTCGACGGCCTGGTCCCACAGCTCGCCCTCGGGGGCGTGCGGGCGGCCCTTGAGGTAGGCGAACGTGGTCTCGTCCGGGGCGATCACGCCGGCGCGGGCGCCCGCCTCGATGGACATGTTGCAGACGGTCATGCGGCCCTCCATGGAGAGCTTGCGCACGGCCTCGCCGCGGTACTCGACGATGTAGCCCTGGCCGCCACCGGTGCCGATCTTGGCGATGATCGCCAGGATCAGGTCCTTGGCCGTGACGCCGGCGGGCAGCTCGCCCGAGACCTCGATGGCCATCGTCTTCGGCCGGTAGGCGGGCAGCGTCTGGGTGGCCAGCACGTGCTCGACCTCGGAGGTGCCGATGCCGAACGCGATGCCGCCGAAGGCGCCGTGGGTGGAGGTGTGGGAGTCGCCGCACACGATCGTCATGCCCGGCTGGGTCAGGCCGAACTGCGGGCCGATGATGTGCACCACGCCCTGGCCGGCGTCGCCCATCGGGTGCAGCCTGATGCCGAACTCGGCCGCGTTCTTGCGCAGCGTCTCGACCTGGGCCTTGGAGACGGGGTCGGAGATCGGGCCGAGCACGGTCGGGACGTTGTGGTCCTCGGTGGCGATGGTGAGATCGGGCCTTCGCACCTTCCGGCCGGCGAGACGGAGGCCGTCGAACGCCTGCGGACTGGTCACCTCGTGAATGAGGTGCAGGTCGATGTAGAGCAGGTCGGGTTCGCCCTCCGCACGGCGGACGACGTGCTGCTCCCAGACCTTCTCGGCCAGTGTGCGGCCCATGATCTCCTCCTTGAGATTGCCTCCGACTTGCTTTCTCATATGTCGAGACGGCAGTATCGGTGTATGGACAACTCTAGCGGAGTCGGAGTACTCGACAAGGCCGTTCTTGTACTCAATGCCCTCGAAGCGGGTCCCGCTTCCCTGGCTCAGCTCGTCCAGGCCACCGGCCTGGCCCGCCCCACGGCCCACCGGCTGGCCGTCGCACTTGAGCACCACCGCATCGTGAGCCGCGACACCCAGGGCAGATTCGTGCTCGGGCCGCGGCTCGCGGAGTTGTCCACGGCGGCCGGCGAGGACCGGCTGCTCGCGGTGGCCTCGCCCGTGCTGATGCAGCTGCGCGACCTGACCGGCGAGAGCGCGCAACTCTACCGGCGCCAGGGTGACGAGCGGGTCTGCGTGGCGGCGGCCGAGCGGGCCAGCGGCCTGCGCGACACCGTCCCGGTGGGCTCGGCGCTGCCGATGACGGCCGGTTCGGCGGCCCAGATCCTGCTGGCCTGGGAGGAGCCCGACCGGCTGCACAGGGGCCTGCGCGGCGCCAAGTTCACCGCCGCCACCCTCGCCTCTGTGCGCCGCCGCGGGTGGGCCCACAGCGTCGGCGAGCGCGAGCAGGGGGTGGCCAGCGTGTCCGCCCCCATAAGGGGCAGCGGAGGCAAGGTGATCGCCTCCGTCTCGGTCTCCGGGCCCATCGAACGGCTCACCCGAGCGCCCGGCCGCCTGCACGCCGTACCCGTCATGGCGGCCGCCGAACGCATCACCGAGGCCATGCGCCGCACGTCATGATCGGCGAAAGCTCGTATTTCGGGGGCCGACTGCCTCGCGGGCGCACTAGCCTGAGTGCGTGACAGATCGCATCGAGGTAGCCGCCACTGAGCTGCGACCCCTGCTCGAAGAGTTCATCATGTGGGCGCGTTCCAACGCGCCCGACAGCGACCCCGAGCTCGTGGGGCCTGCCGCACTCTGGCACCGTCTCGCCTTCTCGCAGGATCTCGGCACGTGGAAGCGCGCCGACCTGCGCAACCTGCTGCTCGACCGCATGCCGAAGGTCGTGGAGGATCCCGACGCCGCCGCCGACGGCATGCTGCCCGCCGTCGACGCGTACCTGACGTTCCTCTCCCAGACCGGCAGGCTCGCCAAGGGCTCCGACTCCCTCGCCGACCTGCGGGCCGAGCTCGACGACGTCGAGGACGAGTTCGTCGAGCTCATGGAGGACCTGCTCGACGACGACGGCGCGGGTGACGACGAGGAGGAGACCGGCGACCTGGGCGACTTCGAGGCGTTCGCCGACGAGCTGGCCGAGCTCGACACCATCAGGTTGCGCCCCGACTCCGAGCTGGCCGCGGCCGCCCGCCAGGCCCCGCTGGTCGCCAAGGCCCGCGACCTGGCGCTGTGGGTCGGCTCCGGCCGCCGCGTCGGCGAGGACACCCTGCTCACCGACGCCGAGGTGGAGGAGGCGCTGGCCGCCGTCGGCCTGCCCATGCCCGAGACCGACGGCCCGGTGGCCGAGGCGGTCCCGCAGCTCTGGAACATCTGGAACCTCGCCGTCGACCTGGAGTTCCTCGAACCGGGCGAGGGCAACACCGTGGCCGTCCAGGACGACACCTCCGAGTGGCCGTTCGACGACGACGAGGACGTCCTCGACGCCTGGATGCTCGGCCTGCACTCGGTCGACTACGGCGACCCCGAGCTCGACGACGACGACCTGACGATGGCGCTGACCGGCCTGACCCGGGGCCTGCTGGTCAGGCTGCTGCTGGCCGGCGGCTCGCGTGAGCGCGACGACCTGGCCCGCGAGCTGGCCGAGGCCGCCGCCGACCTCGACGAGCTGGGCGGCGACGCCTGGGAGGCGGCCGGCGACCCGCTGGCCCCCGCCATCGACTGGCTGACCGGCTACGGCATGATCGAGGTCGAGGGCACGACCGTGCGCCTCACCCCGCTGGGCACCGAGGGCGTCATCCACCTGGTGGACGACGCCGACATCGAGGTCGACGCCCGGCCCGCGATCGAGTCGATGAGCGCCCACGAGCTGCTCGCGCTGAGCGCCGAGCTGCCCGAGGACGAGGCCGACGCCGAGTTCGCGGCCTGGATGCGGCTCAGGGAGCCGGCCAAGGCCGCCGAGGAGCTGCTCGACGCGGCGGCCGAGGACGAGAGCGACGCCCTGATCCGGGTGCAGGCGGCCAGCGTGGTGGGCACGCTGGGCGAGGCCGCCGTCCCGGCCTGGCAGGCGGCGCTCAAGCAGGCGTCCCTGCGGCCGTACGCGGCGACGCACCTGAGCCAGCTCGGGGTCGAGGGGGCGCCCGAGCCCACCCAGGACGACACCCACTGGCTGATCCTCGACATGTGGACGATCTCGGCCGGGCTGGGGCGTTCCGAGTTCGTCAGCAGCCTGCGGGACATCGGCCCCGACATGGTCAACGGGCTCCTCGAGGTGATCTGGAAGATCCCGCACGCGCACGTGGAGGAGCTGCTTGACCTGATCTCCCAGGTCCACCCCGACAAGCAGATCGCCAAGACGGCCCGCCGCGCCCTGTTCAAGGCCCGCTCCTCGGCCTGATCCCACCACGGCCAGGGCCCCGCGCGACCCGCGCGGGGCCCTGTTCCCGTTCATGGGCGGCCCGCAAGGGTTCTCGGTCGCGGGCGGCCCGTAGAACACGAAAGGTTGCCGTTCGCGGGCGGCCCGTAGAACACGAAAGGTTGCCGTTCACGAGCGGCCCGTAGAACGCGAAAAACGCCCCGGTGCTTGACGCACCGGAGCGTTTGGGTGAACGTAGTCCCGACCGGATTCGAACCGGCGCTACCGCCTTGAGAGGGCGGCGTCCTGGGCCACTAGACGACGGGACCTTCGCACAGCTTGTGATCGTGGTAGTCCCGACCGGATTCGAACCGGCGCTACCGCCTTGAGAGGGCGGCGTCCTGGGCCACTAGACGACGGGACCTTGTCCACAAGCTGGTGTGCCGGGTCTCCCCGGCGACGCAGGTAACTCTACCGCACCCCGCAGACCACAACCAACCCGCTTATCAGCGCATGAGATCGGGCCGGTGGCGGCGGACCCAGTCGCCCATCGGCCCCCGTTCCCACAGCGGGTCGATCTCGCCGAGCGGGATCGCCACCTCGGGCCGTCCGGTGACGGGGTCGGCGGGCACCCGGGCCAGGCGCTCGCGCATCCACCGCGGCGCCCGCGGCGGGAGCGTGCGCTCGCCCCACCCGACCAGCCCCACCGAGCGCAGGGCCTGGACGCGTACGCGCACGCCGCCGGGCCGGCCCAGGAGCCGTGGGTCGGCCGGCCGGGTGTCCACCACGCCGATCCTGGTGATGTCGGGCCAGCGCAGCCGCACCCGGAAGCCGCGGGCGTCGGCCAGCTCCACGCCCTCCGGCGAGAAGCGCACCACCGTGCCCGCCACCAGCCGGCGGTGCTTGACGACGAGCACGCCGGTCAGGGCCGCCGTGGCGAGCGCGCCGATCACGACGCCCAGCGCCGAGCTGCCGGTGAGGATGGCTCCGAGCAGCAGGCAGACGGCGAAGAAGAGCACCAGCGGCCCGGCGAACGGGGCGATGAAACGGGCAAGACCGCCCTCGCGCATGCGGAATTCGTCCATGAGGCGAGGGAGGCTACCCGCCGAGCAGCCCGCGGCGGAAGGCCTCGGCCACGGCGGCGGCGCGGTCACGGACGTCGAGCTTGGCGTAGGCGTGCAGCAGGTGCGTCTTGACGCTGGCCTCGCTGATGAACAGCTCGGCCGCCGCCTGCCGGTTGGTCGCTCCCCCGGCCACCAGCCGCAGCACCTCCAGCTCACGTCTGCTCAGGTCGCCCCGCCTCGGCCTGCGGACGTGGTCGGCCAGCCGTCCGGCCACGGCGGGGGCGAGCACGGTCTCCCCCTCGTACGTGGCCCGCACGGCGCGTGCCAGCTCCTCCGGGTGGGCGTCCTTCAGCAGGTAGCCGGCCGCCCCGGCCTCCAGTGCGGGCAGGACGTCGGTGTCGAACGTCGTGAGCACCAGCACCCGCGGCCCGCTCCCGCTCAGCTCCCTGATCGCGGCCAGGCCGTCCATGCCGGGCATGCGCAGGTCCATGAGGACGACGTCGGGTCGCAGCTCGGCCGCCAGCCGGACGGCCTGGGCGCCGTCGGCCGCCTCGCCCACGATCTCCATGCCGGGCTCGGCGCCCAGGGCGGCGCGCAGGCCGTCCCTGACGATCGGGTGGTCGTCCACGATGAGCAGTCTCACGGTCGTTCGCCTTCCGCGGGTATGACGGGGACGGCCGCGGCCACGGCGCTCCCCCGGCCCGGCTCGGACTCGACCTCCAGCGTGCCACCCACCGCGCGGGCCCGCCGGCGCATGCCCTCCACCCCGAAGCCCTCAGCAGCCTCCTGCGGAACGAAACCGCGCCCGTCGTCACGGATGTCGAGCATGACGACTTCGTCCGTGTACGACAGGGTGAGGGCCGTCCTGGTGGCATCGGCGTGCTTGGCGACGTTGGCCAGTGCCTCCTGGGCGATGCGGAACAGCGTGGCCTCGACGTCGGCGGACAGGGCGACGGGGGTGCCGGTGATCTCGACGGCCAGGCCGACGCCCGCCGTGGCGGCCCACGAGCGGGCCATGCGGCCGAGCGCGTCGGGGAGTCCGGAGTCCTCCAGGGGGCCGGGGCTCAGGGCGCGTACCGTCCGGCGGGTCTCGGCCAGGCTCTGGCGGGCCAGCCGGGCCGCCTGGTCGAGGTGGCGGCGGCGGTCGGCCTCGTCGGTGGCGCGGCCGGCCGCGCCGAGCTTGCCGATCAGGGCCGCGAGGTCCTGGGCGACGGGGTCGTGGATCTCGCCCGCCACGCGCTGCCGCTCGTCGAGCACGCCCGCCCGCCTGGCCTGGTGGAGGAGCCGGGCGTGCAGGTCGGCGTTCTCGTCCATGGCGGTACGCAGCTCGCCGATCAGGCGGCGGCGCCGGTCGCTCTCGGCGGAGACGTACCAGCCGGCCAGGGCGAGCGGGACGGCGATGCCGCCGGCCACCGTGAACAGCCCGGCGGGCGCGCCGGGACCGGCCTGGGCCACGACGACGACCACGGCGGTGAGCGTCACGCCCGCCATCACCAGGCGGGTCGGCAGCAGCGCGACGGCCAGGGGGTAGCCGAGCGAGGCGAACACGACGAAGGCCGGGTTGCCCGCCACCAGCGCGGCCGCGAGGCCCACGAGCAGCACGTAGTACGGGACGACGAGAACGGCCGGCCGGTGCCGCCGGGAATGCAGCCACGGGACGGCGGCGAGCCACACCGCCGCGACGGCGGCCAGGACGGGCCAGGGCGCGACGATCCAGGGCGCCGCGGCGGCGAGGGCGTTGCCACCCTGCGGCGGGTCGCCCATGACGGCGGCGGCGACCACGGAGATCGCCAGCAGCCCGTAGCCGAGCGCGACGTGGAGCAGACGCTCACGTCCTGGTGCCCGGCTCACGCCTCCAGCCTGGCACGCCGCCCGGGTCGACCGATCGGTGGATGGGCGGACTCAGCCGTACGGACGGCCGTACGGGCGATGCGCAGGACTGCCGGCCCGGGCGAACATCGGCCCATGAGCGATCGAGAGAGCCGATCCCGGCCCGGCCGGGTGACCACGTTCGTGTTCGTCACCGGAGCCGGCGGGGTGGCGCAGGGAGATCCGGAGCTGACGCTGCGCGGGCACCGGACCGTGGGCGTGGAGCTGCCGGGGCACCTGCCCGCCGAGCAGTTCAGCCGCGCCTACCAGGCTCCGCAGGACCTGGCGGCGCTGGCCGCCGCGCCCTCGCCGGTGTCCGGGGTGACCCTGGACGACTACGTCGAGGCCACGGTGGACGTCGTGCGCAGGGTCGCCGCGTACGGCCCGGTGGTCCTGGTGGGCGGGAGCCTCGGCGGAGCGGCGGTCACCAAGGCCGCCGACGAGGTCCCCCACCTGCTCGACCGGCTGGTCTATGACACGGCGTTCTGCTGCACGCGGCTGCGCTCGCCGGCCGAGTACCTGGAGACCCCGGAGGCCGCCACGAGCCTGGGGAAGGGGCTGGTGGCCGGGATGATCGGCGACCCCGCGGCGCTCATGGCGGTGCGGATGAACTGGCGGACGTCCGACCCGGCGTTCCTGGCCGCGGCCAAGGAGGCGTTCATGGCCGAGGCGGCCGACGGCGAGTTCCTGGCGCTGCTCAACACGTTGCTGCCGGACGAGAGCCTGCTGGTCTCCGCCGCGGACGCGCGCGGCAGGACGGACGCCTGGGGGCGGGTGCCGCGGACGTACATCAGGCACGCGCGGGACCGGATGATCCCGCTCGCGCTGCAGGACCGGATGATCAGGGAGGCGGACGCGGCCACCCCGGACAACACGTTCGAGGTGCGCACGGTCGACGCCGGGCACGCGGCCACGGCCGCGGAGTACCGGAGGATCAGCGAGATCCTGGACGGCCTGGCGACCTGACGGGCCGCCGAAACGAAAAAACGGACGTCTCTCAAGGAGACATCCGTTTCGGGAACTTGCTGGGGTACCAGGACTCGAACCTAGACTAACTGAACCAGAATCAGTCGTGCTGCCAATTACACCATACCCCACCGCTGCGAACCCCTTCTCGGAGCGCGCTTGGCGACGTCCGAAAGAATAGCCCAGCTCGGGGGGTAAGACCAAAACGATTGCCGAAGCGGCGTCCGGCCGCCTGCGGCACGGGCTCCGACGTGCCAAGCTGAAGAGGACAAAACACCACGTGGAGGAGCCCAAGCGTTGGCCGAGAACCCGTTCTTCGCCCCTAGTAGCCTGCCGTACCAGCTGCCGCCGTTCGCGGACGTCCGCGAGGAGCACTACCTGCCCGCGTTCGAGCGCGGCATGGCCGAGCACCTGGCCGAGGTCGACGCGATCGCGAACAACACCGAGCCGCCCACCTTCGACAACACGATCGCGGCCCTGGAGCGTTCGGGGCGGATCCTCGACCGCACGGCCACGGTCTTCTTCAGCATGGCCGCGTCCAACTCCAGCGACGGGATCATGGAGATCGAGAAGGAGATCTCCCCGAAGCTGACCGCGCACAATGACGCGATCCGCCTCAACCGGGCGCTGTGGGCGCGGATCAAGCAGGTCGGCACGTCCGACGCCGAGGAGGCGTGGCTGCTGGAGAAGTACCGGGAGGACTTCGTCCGGGCCGGGGCCGACCTGTCGGAGCCGGAGCAGGACCGGCTGCGCGAGCTCAACGGCGAGCTGTCGAAGCTGTCGACCGAGTTCGCGCAGACCCTGCTCAAGGCGTCCACCGAGGAGGCCCTGGTCCTCACGGACCCCAAGGAGCTCGACGGCTTCGACGAGGCCAGGATCGAGTCCCTGCGCAAGGACGACGGCACGTACGTCCTGCCGCTGCTGAACTTCACCAACCAGCCCGGCCTGGCCCAGCTCACCGACCGCGACGTGCGCCGCCGCCTGTACGAGCGGAGCGTCGGCCGCGCCCCCGCCAACTTCGACCGGGCCGCCAGGATGGCCACGCTGCGGGCCGAGCGGGCCGCGCTGCTCGGCTTCCCCGACCACGCCGCCTACTCGGTGGCCGACCAGACGGCCAAGACCGTCGAGGCGGTCGAGGAGATGCTCGGCCAGCTCGTCGGCCCGGCGGTGCGCAACGCCGGCAGGGAGGCCGAGGCGCTGACCGAGCAGGCCGGGTTCGAGATCGAGCCGTGGGACTGGTCGTACTACTCGGAGAAGGTGCGGCTGGCCCGCTACGACTTCGACGCCGACGCCATGCGCCCCTACTTCGAGCTGAACCGGGTCATCAGGGACGGCGTGTTCTTCGCCGCCACCGAGCTCTACGGCATCACCTTCACCGAGCGGCCCGACCTGCGCGGCTACCACCCCGACGTAACCGTCTTCGAGGTGTTCAACGAGGACGGCGGCGCGCTCGGCCTGTTCCTGCTCGACCCCTACGCCAGGGCGAACAAGCGCGGCGGGGCGTGGATGAACAACCTGGTCGACCAGTCGCACCTGTTCGGCGAGCTGCCGGTGGTCATGAACAACCTCAACATCACCAAGCCGGCCTCGGGGCCGACGCTGCTGACGTACGACGAGGTGAACACCGCCTTCCACGAGTTCGGCCACGCGCTGCACGGGCTGTTCTCGCAGGTGCGCTACCCGCGCGTGTCGGGCACCAGCGTGCCGCGCGACTTCGTCGAGTACCCCTCGCAGGTCAACGAGATGTGGGTGACCTGGCCGGAGGTCCTGGCCAACTACGCCAAGCACCACGAGACGGGCGAGCCGATGCCCGCCGAGCTGGTGGAGAAGCTCAACGCGGCCGAGAAGTTCAACCAGGGCTTCGCGACGGTGGAGTACCTGGCGGCCACGCTGCTCGACTGGGCCTGGCACCGGCTGGCGCCCGGCGAGCAGGTGGCCGACGCGCAGGCGTTCGAGCAGCGGGCCCTGGAGGCGGCCGGGATCGACGTGCGGCTGGTGCGCCCGCGTTACCGGACGAACTACTTCGCCCACATCTTCTCGGGCGGCTACAGCGCCGGCTACTACTCCTACATCTGGAGCGAGGTGCTCGACGCCGAGAGCGTGGAGTGGTTCAAGGAGAACGGCGGCCTGACCAGGGCGAACGGCGACCACTTCCGCCGCGAGCTGCTCTCCAGGGGCGGCAGCCTCGACCCGCTGACCGCCTTCCGCAACTTCCGCGGGCGCGAGCCGGGCATCGGGCCGCTGCTGGCCCGCCGCGGCCTCGACTGACCGCCGCTCCCCGCCTCCCCCGCCGAGGCTTTCCCCTATGGCTCCGGCAGCTCCTCGATGCGCTGCCGGAGCCATTCCTTCTCCGCCCGGCTCGACGCGCGGGCGATCTCCAGCATCCCGCGCCGGTACGGGTCGGGCTCGTCCTTGATCCGGACGGGCCGGCCGCCCTCGTAGAAGAAGCTCGCCGGGGCCTCCAGGAAGGCCAGCCTGCGCCGCAGCACCCGTGACCGGTCGGCGGGGTCGGGCAGCGCCGACAGGAACGTCAGCAGGGCGAAGAAGCGCGTCTGGTCGCTGACGTCGAGCTCGCTCGGGTCGCGCAGCCGCCGCAGCAGCTCCTCGCGGCCCTTGCCGGTGAGCGTGAGCACCTGCCTGCGGGCCGCCGCCGCGCCCGCCTCCTCGTGCCGCTCGACCAGGCCCTTGCTCTCCAGTCTCGAGATGGCGGGGTAGAGGGCGCCGTCGCTGACCGGGCGGAGGTGGCCGGTGAGCGCGGCCAGGCGCGCCTTGAGCTCGTAGCCGTGCATCGGCCGTTCGTTCAGGAACCCCAGGATCGTGAGGGACAGATCCCCGCCGCTTGCCATGTCGTGCATCGTAACGCTATACCTCTAATCGAGGTACAACGAAACGAGGTACGCATGTTCAGGCTGGCTCTCCCCATCTACGTGGAGCTGCTCACGGCCGTGGTGGCGGTGGGGGTGATCGACCTGCTGTGGGTCTCGGGGCTCGGGGAGGGCGCCATCGCGGCCGTCACCGTGGGCACCACGGCCGAATACCTGGCCTACGGCCTGTTCCTGGCCGTCCCGACGGGGGTGACCGTGCTGATCGGGCGGCGTGACGGGCACGCGCTGATCGGGCCCGTGATCAGGACGGGCTGGGTGTTGTGGGCCGCGTTCTCGGTCGCCGTCGCCGTCCCCGGCGTGTTGCTGAGCGAGCCGCTGGCGGCCCTGTTCACCGACGATCCCCGGCTGACGGCCGACTTCTTCCTGGTCTCGCTGGCCGGGCTGCCGGTGTTCTTCGCCCAGACGGTCGTGGACGGCGTCCTCAAGGGGCTGGGCGACACGAAGACCCCCATGCGGAACGCGCTGATCTGCAACGCCCTGGTCGTCGTCCTGGACCCGCTGTTCATCTACGGCCTCGACCTGGGCGTCCAGGGGGCCGCGCTGGCCACCGTGGCGGCGCGGCTGGTCACGCTCGGGGTGGCCCTGACCTCCCTCGTACGGCTCCGCGCCGCCGGCGGCGACGGCCTGCTCGCCGGCGAGGTGCTGCGGACCGGCCTGCCCATGTCGGGCGACTTCCTGGCCCGCTCCCTGGTGGGCATGGCGCTGGTGGAGATCGTGGCCGGGTTCGGCACGGCCGAGGTCGCCGGGTACGGCATCGGCCAGAAGATCATGCTGGCCGGGGTCATGGTCTTCTACGCGCTGCGCCAGGCGGCGATGATCCGCACCGCGCGGTCGGAGCCGGTCGGGTCACCGCTGCGGCTCGGGCTGGCGACGGGGGCGGTGGTCGCGGTCGTGCTCAACCTGGTGGCCGCGCCCGCGGCCGGGCTGTTCACCGACGACCCGGCGGTGGCCGTGGGCTTCCTGCGGTGGATGGCGCTCTACCTGGTGCCGTTCGGCGGGCTGATCGCCGTCGGCGGGGTGCTCCAGGCGAGCGGAAGGGGCAGCCGCCTGCTCGCCGCCACGCTGGCGGGCTTCGCGGTGCAGCTGCCCCTGGCCTACCTGCTGAGCTCGTGGCTCGGTGTCACGGGGGTGTGGTTGTCGATGGCCGTCGGGTCGTCGCTCAGCCTCGCAGGCGCGCTAGCGCCGCCCGGATCCGCTCCATGGCGCGCTCGCGCCCGAGCACCTCGATCGACTCGAACAGCGGCAGGCCCACCGTCCGGCCGGTGATCGCCACGCGTACGGGGGCCTGGGTCTTGCCCAGCTTGAGCCCGAGCGGCGCGCCGACCTCCTCCAGGGCCTCCTTGAGCGACTCCGGGTCCCAGGCGACCGTCTGCAGGCGGTCGAGATAGCCGCCGAGGATCTCCACCGGGGAGTTCTTCATCGCCTTGTCCCAGGACGGCTGGTCGAAGACGGGCTCGTCGAGGAAGAGGAAGTCGACGTTCTGCCGGATCTCCGACAGCACGCCGATGCGGGTCTGGGCCAGCGCCGCGACCTTGCTGAACAGCTCGCGGTCCCAGGTGGGGTCGAGGTAGGGCGAGCAGCGCTCCTCGAAGGTCTCCAGCGGCAGGGCCCTGATGTACTCGCCGTTGAAGGCCCGCAGCTTCTTCTCGTCGAAGAAGGCGCTGGCGGAGTTGACGTCCTCCAGCCTGAACAGCGGGACCATCTCCGCCCACGGCATGATCTCGCGGTCCTCGCCGGGGCCCCAGCCGAGCAGCATGAGGTAGTTGACCATGGCCTCGGCGAGGTAGCCCTCGTCGCGATAGTCCTCCAGGGCCACCTTGTCGCGGCGCTTGGACAGCTTCTTGCGCTGCTCGTTGACGATCACCGGCAGGTGGGCCCAGACCGGCGGGGTCGAGCCGAGCGCGGGCCACAGCAGCACCTGCTTGGCGGCGTTGCCGAGGTGCTCCTCGCCGCGCACGACGTGCGTGATGCCCTGGGTGATGTCGTCGACGGCGTTGGCCAGCACGTAGAGCGGCGAGCCGTCGGTGCGGGCGATCACGAAGTCTTCCTGGGCCTCGTTGGGGAACTCGACGTTGCCCCTGATCAGGTCTTCGACGAGGGTGACGCCCTCGTCGGGGGTGCGGAAGCGCACCGCGCCCTCGGTCAGGCCGCGCTCGCGGCAGAACCCGTCGTAGCCCTTGTGCTCGGAGCCGGTGCGGGCCACCAGCGTCTCGCGGGTGCAGTCGCAGTGGTACGCCTTGCCGTCGGCCAGCAGCTTGGCCACGGCCTCGCGGTGCTGCGGCTCGTACGCCGACTGGAAGTAGGGGCCCTCGAACACCGGGTTGGTGCCGTTGATGCCGATCCAGTCGAGCGCCGAGATGATGCCCTCGGTCCACTCCGGACGGTTGCGCGTGGCGTCGGTGTCCTCCACGCGCAGGACGAAGCGGCCGCCGGACTGTTCGGCGAGTGCCCAGTTGAACAGCGCCGTACGGGCGCCGCCGACGTGGAACATGCCGGTCGGGGACGGGGCGAAACGCACCCGTAGATCAGTCACGGGAGACCACCTTGTTCGTGAGAGTGCCGATGCCTTCGATGCCGACGCTGACCTCGTCGCCGATCTCCAGCGGGCCGATGCCCGCCGGGGTGCCGGTCAGGATGACGTCGCCGGGGATCAGCGTCATGACGGCGCTGACGTAGGCGACCAGCGCCGGGATGTCGTTGATGAGCTGGCTGGTGCGGCCGCTCTGCCGGATCTCGCCGTTGACCGTGGTGGTCAGCGCGAGGTCGCTCGCGTCGAGATCGGTCTGGATCCAGGGACCGAGCGGGCAGAACGTGTCGAAGCTCTTGGCCCGGGTGAACTGCACGTCCTTCTTCTGCAGGTCGCGGGCGGTGACGTCGTTGGCGCAGGTGTAGCCGAAGATGACGTCCTTGACCCGGTCGACGGGCACGTCGCGGCAGAGCCTGCCGATCACCACGGCCAGCTCGCCCTCGTAGTCGACCCGGTCGGACAGCGAGGTCGGGTAGGCGATGGCCTCGCCGTGGCCGATCACCGACGTGGACGGCTTCATGAAGATGAGCGGCTCGTCGGGCACCTCGTTGCCCATCTCGCGGGCGTGCTCAGCGTAGTTCCTGCCGATGGCGACGACCTTGCTCGGCAGCATCGGGGCCAGCAGCTTCACCTGGGACAGCGGGAAGCGCTCGCCGGTGAACTGCACCTGGCCGAACGGATGGCCGGAGACCGTGGAGACGAACTCCTCTCCAGGGCCGCCTTCGACCACGCCGAACGACACGCCTTCGCCTGTGGAGAACCTCGCTATACGCACCTGACAAGGCTATCGCCGCCGCCGGAGGGGTCCGCCCACCGCCAAAAAAGTCAGGAACTCTCCATAAATGCCCCCAGAGTCCGTTTTGTGGGGCATCGGTGGTGGTTAACCGGATATCTCTGCTTATCAGAGACTTCTAGGGGGTGACGGAACGTGCCGGACACGATGGTCAACCAGACTTCTGCCGTACCGCGGGCCAGAACGCAGGACGGCGGGCCGGCGACCTCGCTGGTCACCGACAAGGGCACGACGAGCATCGACGACGTCGTCGTCGCCAAGATCGCCGGACTGGCCGCACGCGAGGTCTCCGGCGTGCACGCCATGGGCGGCGGCGCCGCCAGGGCGCTCGGCAACGTGCGCGGGATGGTCGGCGGCGAGCGCAGCGTCGCCCAGGGCGTCTCGGTCGAGGTCGGCGAGCGCCAGGCGGCCGTGGACATGGACCTGGTCGCCGAGTACGGCACCGCCATCCCCGACCTGGCCGCGGCCGTGCGCAGGAACGTCATCGCGGCGGTCGAGCGCATGTGCGGCCTGGAGGTGACCGAGGTCAACATCAGGGTCGACGACGTGCACCTGCCCGGCCAGGATCGCGACAGGGATCGCGGCAGGAGCGACGGCAGGGGCGAGGACGCCGAGCAGCCGGAGCCCCGGGTCCAATGACCGGGCCCGGCGCCACCGCCTGCACGCGGGCCGACGCCGACGCCGACGCCAAGGCGGAGGCCGAGACGCTGGCCGAGCTCGTACGGGCCTGCCCGGGGGTGGCGGGGCTCTCCGGCGGCCCGTTCGGGACGGTGGCGACGTACCTGCCCGGGGCGCGGGTCATGGGCGTCTCGGCCGACGGCGACACGGTGGAGATCGCCATCGTGGCGACCCTGGAACGGCCGCTGCCCGAGACCGCCGAGGACGTCCGCCAGGCCGTGTGGGAGCCGGCCGGCGGGCGTCCCGTCAACGTACGCATCGACGACGTGGTGATCGACGTGGTGGAGGAATCATGAGCAACGTCCCTTGGCTGCCGGTCATCGGCATGGCGGTCGGCATCATCCTCGGACTCGCGGGAGCCTTCGGCGGCCTCGGCGCGTTCCTGCTCGTCCTCGTGCTCGGCGCGGTCGGCTTCCTGGTCGGCAAGGTCGCCGAGACCGGCGAGGTCAACCTGTCCGGTCTGACCGCGAGGCGGCGATGACCACTCCCGCTCCCCAGGTTGATCCACAGGGCGCTGTCCGGGTCACGGTGCCCCGGCAGCGGCTCGCGCCGGCGGCCGAGCCCGGGCGGCGGGGCCGTACCGAGATCTCCGAGCGGGTGGTCGCCAAGATCGCCTGCTGCGCGGCGCGGGAGGTGCCCGAGGTGCTCGACGTGCGGCTGGGCGGGGTGCCGTGGACGCACTCGTCCAGCGCCGAGGTGCGCGGCGAGCGGGCCACCCTGAAGCTGGACGTGACCGTCGCCTACCCGGCCCCGCTGCACGCCGTGGCCGCCCGGCTGCGGCAGCACGTGCGCAACCGGGTGGCCATGCAGACCGGCCTGGACGTCACCCGCCTCGACGTGATCATGACCGATCTGTCGGGAGGCCCGGCATGACCCACGACCGCCCGCCCGGGGAGTCCGCGGACACGACAGGAGGCGGCCCGCCGCGGGACAAGGGCGCCGACCGGGCCGCGGTGCGCGCGTTCCGGCCGCAGCGCCGGGTGCCCGCCATCGTGGTCGCCGTCCTGCTCACGCTGCTGGGGTTGCTGGTCGCCGCCGAGACGGTGTCCGCGCTGGTCGGCAGCCCGCTGCGGTGGTTGCCCTACGACCGGATGCTGGCGTGGGCGGCCACGACGCCGTGGTCGGACCCGCTGGTCCTGACCGGGGCCGCGATCGTGGCGCTGGTGGGGCTGGCGCTGCTGGTCACCGCCCTGGTGCCGGGACGGCCGCGGATGGTCCCCGTGCGGACCGGCGACCCCGACCTGATCATCGGCGTGCGTCCCAAGAGCTTCACCAGGGCCCTGGAGCACGCCGCCGAGGAGGTGCCCGGGGTGCGCTCGGCGCACGCCAGCCTGCGCGGCCGCACGGTCGCCGTCACCCCCGCCACGTCCGGCTGGGACGACGAGGGCTTCGGCCGGGCCGTGCGCGAAGCCGTCCTCACCAGGCTCGCCGGGCTGGATCCGGTGGAGCCGTACCGGGTGGCGGTCAACGTCAAGGAGCGCCGATGAACAGGAAGACCGGCCGCGGCAACCGCTGGGGGCTGGCCCTGGTCGGGCTGGTGCTGGCCGTCCTGGGCGGGCTGACGCTGGCCCGCGGGCTGCTGGGGCCGGCCACGCCGATCGTGGACGCGGGCGTCCGGGGGTTCTTCACCCGCAACAGCCCGCCCGTGTGGTGGGCCGTGGCCGCCGTGTCGGTCCTGGTCGCGCTGCTGGCCCTGCGCTGGCTGGTCGCGCAGGGCCGCAGGGACGCCCACACCCGGCTGCGCCTGGAGGCCGGCCCGGACGGCGTCACCGAGATCGCCGCGGGCGGCATGGCCCACGCGGTCGCCGCGGACGTCGAGGCCAGCCCCGCCGTCCTGAACGCCGACGCCGACCTGGTCGGCCCGCGCGGCCACCCCGAGGTACGGCTGCGCGTGGCCGCCGACGAGGCCGCCCCGATGAGCGAGCTGAGCGAGCACCTGTCCCGGGTCACCCTGCCGAACCTGCGGGACGCGCTGGACAGGGATCACGTACCGGCGGTGGCCCGCGTTAGCCTGGAGCCCTCACCTGCGACGCAGCGGGTCGTGCGCTAAGGCTTCGCCGAGAGGGGTCCTCCGTTGTCCATCGTGAAGATCAACGTCCTGACCGTGCCCGCCGAGATGCGGGAGGAGCTGGAGAAGCGGTTCTCCGGCCGGGCCGGGATGGTGGAGTCGGCCGACGGCTTCGAGTGGTTCGAGCTGCTGCGGCCGGTCGAGGGCACCGACCAGTACCTCGTCTACACGCGCTGGCGCAGCGAGGAGGACTTCCAGACCTGGCAGCAGGGCCAGGCGTTCCGGCGCGGCCACGCCCAGGCCGCCGCAGGGCAGGGCCAGGGGCACGGCCAGGGACACGGTCACGGGCAGGGCCCGGCGGCGACGGACTCCCGGGTGTGGAGCTTCGACGTCGTTCAGAGCGCCGGGCCCAAGGGCTAGGCGTCGAGGGGGTTGGCGGCGATGCGGTCGGCGATCCCGCCGCGCACGAACCGGCCCGCGTAGCTCGACGGCTTGCGCGCGCCCTGGTCGGCGATGCAGGCGGCGAACTCCTTGGCGATCTCCAGCCGCGGGTAGCGCTCCAGCACCTCGCGCCGCACGCCCTCGGGGATGTCCTCGGTACGCCGGCCGGAGATGTCCATGCCGGTGGAGAGCTCCAGCAGGTGACCCTCCGGGTCCTCCTCCACCGGCACCTCCTCCCACATGTGCCGGATGATCACCTCGGCGGCGCGCAGCCGGCGCTCGGGCGACCAACCGGCTCCCGCGCAGAAGGCCCAGGCCACGTGGCCGCCGGCCTCCTCGTACGGCACCGTCTGGCTGTCGAACTCGGCGACCAGGCCGATGTCGTGCAGCATGGACGACACGTAGAGCAGCTCGGCGTCGAAGTCGATCGCCCTGCTCTGGGCGTACGCGGCGGCCCACAGGTACGCGCGCGAGGAGTGGTTGAGCAGCGAGGGTGTCTGGTAGCGGGTGGCCACCTCCAGCGCGCCGCGGCAGGCGGGCGTGTCGGGCAGCACGATGTCGTCGAATCTCACGGCCTCAGCATGACATCCGCGGCGCCGGAGCCACCGGGGGGCATCGGGCCGTTAACGATCCGGTACGCGACTTGACCGGTTGATCGTGATTCCGAAAGCATGTCCCGCCCTCACTTTCTTGTCCGGAAGGAACCCTGGCGTGCGCCGGCTCGCGATACCTCTTGCCCTCACGCTCGCGCTCGGCGGGCTGACGAGCCCGGCCCAGGCCGCCGACAAGGTCACCCGTACCGCACAGTGCCAGGGGGACTGGCTGCCGGGCACGCCGACGGCCGAGGACGTCATGAAGGGCGAGATCTCGCTGGTGGGGCTGCCGGCGTACAAGCTGGGCAAGGACATCAGCTGGGGGGCGAGCCCGTACCGGAACCGGTCGTGGGAGTTCGTCTTCCAGTCGTTGCGCTGGATGGGCACCCTGGTCGTGGCCTACGAGAACACCGGCGAGCGGCGTTACCTGGATCGTGCCACCGAGATCACCAAGGACTGGGTGGCGAACAACCGGCGCGGGGCCGCCGCCACCAAGCCGTACGTGTGGAAGGACCACCCGGTCTCGCTGCGCACGCAGCCGTTGTTGTGCCTGAGCATGCACGTCAAGGAGAGCTGGCTGAAGGACAGCCTGGCCGACCACGCCAAGCTGCTGTCGGACGCGCGGTTGTACAAGAAGGGCCACAACCACGGCATCGACCAGGACATCGCCCTCATGGGCATCGGCTGCCGGTACGGCCGCTCCGACTGGTCGAACCTGGCCTCCAGGCGGCTCGCCGGCACGGTCAAGCTGGACGTCGACTCCCAGGGCGCGCTCATGGAGCAGGCCCCCCGCTACGCCGTCTACGTGTACGGCCGCCTCCAGGTCGCCATCACCAACATGAAGGCGTGCGACCGCAAGGTGCCGGCCGAGATCAGCCGGCGGGCCGAGGCGCTGAAGGACTTCATCGCCCACTCCACGATGCCCAACGGCTACATGGTCCCGATCGGCGACGGCAGCGCCGAGACCGAGCCCAAGATGGAGACCGGCACCCCGAAGCAGAAGGTCAAGGTCTACAAGGCCGGTTACGTCTACGGCCGGACGGCCTGGGGCAAGCCGGGCTCGTCGTACTACTCGATCAGGTTCGGGCCCGGCATGAAGTTCCACGGGCACGAGGACCACCTGGGCGTGACGTACTACGCGCAGGGCCGCGACATCCTCATGGACGGCGGCTTCCACTCCTACGAGAAGAGCGCCTACCGCTACTGGACGCTCTCCCCCGAGGCGCACAACGTGCCGACGGTCGAGGGGGCCCGGTTCCGGCCGCGCACCTCGTCCAGACTGACCAAGACCTCCTACGGCAAGGACCGGCAGGCCTTCCGCCTCACGGACCGGGCCTACGGCGTGAGCCGGACGCGTTCGGTGCTGGTGAACCACGGCCAGGACCTGATGGCGGTGCTCGACACGGCCTCCGGGGGCAAGAAGGTCAGGAACCTGTGGCGGTTCGCGCCCTCGTACAAGGTCGTCTCCAACGGCGGCGGCAAGGTGGTGCTGGCCGACGGCGCCTTCAAGGTGACGCTGATGCAGTTCTCCTCGTGCCGGCGGGTCGGCGGCCAGAAGGTGGAGCGCGGCGGCGAGCTGGGCTGGGTGTCGCCCACCTACCTGGCCAAGGACGCGACCAACGTGGTGGTGTCGCCGGCGGCGAAGTCGCTGCTGACGGTGATCGTGCCGGGCACCGACTCGCCCAAGGTGTCGTGCTCGGGAGGCAAGCTCAAGGTCGAGGGCGAGACCCTCTCCGCGGGCCTGCTCTAGCCGGTCTAGAAGGCGATCCGGCGGTACCACTCGTTGGAGAGCATCTGGGCGCGGGCCCGCTCCGGCAGCCCGGTCAGCATGGTCATCGACGCGCCGCGCTCCACCTCTGACTCGTGGGCGAGCATGGCCGCCCACTTGCGCTCCGACCAGCGTGACACGTCGATCGCGGCCGAGACCTGGTGGTCGGGGACCCCGGGCAGGGCCTGGCCCGGCTCCGGATCGGCGCCGAAGACCGCCCGCCAGTGGGCCGTCACGACCGAGCGCGGGACGGTCGCCAGGTAGAGCGCGTGCGGCCGCCAGGGGTCGCCCGTGCCGGGGTAGAGCTGGTCGTAGCCGGCCGCCTCGACCGCGGCCAGGGTGACCCGGTGCACGTGGACGTGGTCGGGGTGGCCGTAGCCGCCGAAGCCGTCGAAGGTGAGCACGACGTCGGGCCGGACGGCCCTGATGTGCTCGACCAGCAGGCCCACCGCCTCGTCGAACGGCACATCGAGGAAGCGCGGGCGGCCGGGGGCGGACTCGGGCTTGCCCGCGTCGGCCAGGCCGAGCAGCCGGGGCTTGCCCGCGCCGAGGATGTCGAGGGCCCGTTCCAGTTCCTGCGCCCGCTGGGTGCCCTCGGCCCAGGTGCAGGTGACGACGGCGGTCGTGGCGCCCTCGTCGGCGTATTTGGCGAGGGTGCCGCCGGTCCAGATCGCCTCGTCGTCCGGGTGGGCGTGCACGCCGAGCACACTGAAGCTCATGGGTCACCATCGTATGGAGGCCGGGCACCGGTCGGGACCCGCGTAGGCTCTACGCGGAACACCCGCCCCCGGAAGAGACGAGCCGATGAGCGAGCCCGTACCCCCTGACCTGCTGGAGATCGCCGACGCGCTCGTGCCCGGCGCTCCCCTGGGCAGCGCGCGGCTCGCCCGTGGCGGGATGCACGACGTCGTGCTGCTCCCGGGGGTGGCGGCCGTACGGGTCGGCCGGCGGCCGAGCGTGACCGAGGCGCTGCCCCGGCGGACCGAGGTGCTGCGCGCGATCGCGGCCGCCGGGCTGCCGTTCGCGGTGCCCGAGCCGGTGACGCCGGTGACGACGTTCGGGGAGCGCGCCGCCGTGGCCGTGTCCTGGCTGGACGGCGCCGGTCTCGACGCCGGCCGGGGCGACCCGGCCCTGATCGGCGAGCTGCTCGGCGCCCTGCGCGAGCTGCCCGTCACCCCGGAGCTGCGTGCCCTGCTGCCCGCCCCGCGCTCGTACGCCGGGCCCGCGAGCTGGAGCACGATCCTCGCCGAAGAGGTCATCCCCCGCTTCCCGGCCAGGTGGCAGGAGGAGGGACGCCGGCGCCTCGACGACGCCCTGGCCCTGGAACAGGTCCCCGACACGCTGGTCCACGGCGACCTCGTCGGCGACAACGTCCACTGGGACGCGAACGGCAAGCTGGTCGGCGTCCTCGACTGGGACCGGGCCCACCTGTTCGACCCGGCGATCGACGCGGCCTTCATGGGCTGGCACGGCTGGGAGCACCTGCGCGACGCCGTCGACGCCGGCACCTACCGGCGGGCGGTCACGTGGGAGCGCGCGTTCGGCGTCAACCAGCTCGTCGCCCTCCTCGTGCTCGCCGGCGAGCCCCTGACCCTCGTGGACAGCTTCACCACCCACGTCGTGGCCTGGCTGGACGAGGACGGCGGCCCCGACGTGCCCTAGGCCGCCCGTTCCCGCGGCGCCGGCATGCGGATGATCGACACGCCGACGGTGCCGAACGCGGCCAGCAGGATGACCGGGCCGCCGATCCCGAGCACCAGGTTCCACGCGCTCGCGCCGAACAGCCACACCACGATGCCCACCAGCACGCCCGCCGGGAACCACCAGCCCGCCAGCCCCGCCCGCGCGTACGCGACCGCGACGAGGACCAGGCCCAGGAAGGACCCGATCATCCCGGGCAGCTGCCAGGCGGCGATGAGGGCGGGCTGCGCCGCGTCCTGCATGAGCTTCTCGGCCTGCGCGGCGGGCAGGGCGTCGAAGAGCACGATGTCGAAGAAGTCCGAGATCATCAGCGACGAGAAGTTGATCAGGCCGAGCACCGCGAGCGCGCCCGCGACGGTGGCCAGCGCCCTGCCCTTGCCCCTGACGAGCTGGACCATGCCGATCATCCCTGGCACGAACAGCACCCAGGTGTAGTGCAGGAGCGTCGCGCTGACACCCACGGCGCCCGGGTTGTGCGCGTAGACCAGCGGGTCCTCGACCCCGGGCTCGGACGGGTCGGTGATCATGCCGAGGATCAGGCAGACCGGGGCCACGAGGCTCGCGCCGGCCAGGAAGCGGCGGATGGAGAGTGCGTCGGTTGACATGCCGGGCACGGTAGGCGGCGCTCGCCGGGCCCGTCGTCAAGGCAGGCTTGGACCCGGCGTCCCCCTTTCGGTGGATTCCGCTGCACATTGTGACAATCCGGGCGGGCTACTCTCGCCTCATGCTCCACCGCCGTTCCCCCTCCCCCGTCGACTGGCTCGTGGCGGCGGTCGTGGCCCTGTTCGCGGTCGCGGAGGAGGTCAGCGTGCGCTCGATGGCCTCTCCCCGCTCATACGTGCCGCTGTGGATCGCCGCCGGGCTGGTCACCGCCGCCGCGGTGCTGTTCAGGACCCGCGCGCCCTTTGCGATCCTGGCCGTCTACTCGGCCGCCAACATCGCGACGTTCGCGCTGGCGCCCGGGTCCCCCGCGGCCTGGCAGTTCTACACCCAGCTCGTGCTGCTGTGCACGCTGCTGGCCGAGGTGCGCCCCGACAGTGCGCGGGCCGTGGCCGGGCTGACGGCGACGGGCGTGTTCGTGGCCGCCATGCTGTCCAGAACCTCCCCTCCGTCCGGATGGGGGGACGTCGCCGTGGCGCTGGTGATGTGCGCCATCGCCGCCGGAGCCGGTCTGGCCGTACGCCGCCACCGCGTGCTGGCCGTGCAGGCGGCCGAGCGCGGCGCGCTGCTGGCCCGCGAGTCGGTTCAGGAGGAACGGGCCCGGATCGCCCGCGAGCTGCACGACATCGTCGCGCACAGCGTCAGTGTGATGACCATGCACACCGGCACCGTCCGGCTGCTCCTGCGCGAGGACCAGGAACCCGAGCGGCAGGCGCTCACCACGGTGGAGGCGGCCGGCCGGGAGGCCATGGAGGAGCTGCGGCGCATGCTCGGGCTGCTGCGCGGCACGCAGGCCGGCGACCGGCTCCCGCAGGCCGGCCTCGACCGGCTGGCGGACCTGCTGGAGCAGTTCAGGTCGGCCGGGCTCGACGTCACCCTTGAGGTGTCGGGCGAGCGGGTGCCGCTGTCCGCCGGGCTGGATCTGTCGGCGTACCGGATCGTCCAGGAGGCGCTGACCAACACCCTCAAGCACGCCGGGCCGACGCGGGCGGCGGTGCACGTCTCGTACCTGCCGGCGGAGCTCCGGCTGGAGATCACGGACCAGGGGCCGCGCGGCCCCCGGCCGCCGTCGGGCGGGGGCGGCGGCCACGGCCTGATCGGCATGCGCGAGCGAGCCGCCCTCTTCGAGGGCACGCTGACGGCGGCCCCTCTGCCTGGGGGCGGCTTCACGGTACGCGCGGAGCTCCCCCTGTGACCCCCGCCTCCTCGCCGCGCCCGGACGCCCCCGCCATCCCCGCCGCCTCTCCCCTCGACGCCGCCGACGATCTCGCCCTCGACGGGCCCGGTCGCGGGATCGGCGTGGTGATCGCCGACGACCAGGCGATGATCAGGGCCGGGCTGCGCCTGATGATCGGCACCCAGCCGGACCTGTCCGTGCTGGGCGAGGCCGCCGACGGCGAACGGGCCGTGCAGCTGGCCCGCGACCTGCGCCCCGACGTCGTCCTGCTCGACATCGCGATGCCCAGGCTGAACGGCCTGGAGGCCGCCCGCCGCATCCTCGCGGTCCCGGCGCCTCCACGGGTGATCATGCTGACCACCTACGACACCGACGAGAACCTCGACCTCGCGCTGCACGCCGGGGTCAGCGGGTTCCTGCTCAAGGTGTCGCCGCCCGAGCACCTGTTCGCCGCCATCCGCAGCGCCGCGCGGGGTGACGTCCTGCTCGACCCGGCGGTGACCGGCCGCGTCGTGGCGGCCTACCGGCGTACGGCCCCCGCCCCCTCACCGGCGGCCACTGGCG
This sequence comes from Nonomuraea sp. NPDC005692, assembly GCF_040631115.1. Taxonomy (NCBI): domain Bacteria; kingdom Bacillati; phylum Actinomycetota; class Actinomycetes; order Streptosporangiales; family Streptosporangiaceae; genus Nonomuraea; species Nonomuraea sp. NPDC005692. Next base: position 140,881 of record NZ_JBEXYU010000010.1, read on the forward strand.
TCACGGCCCGGGAGGAGGAGGTGCTGCGGCTGGTGGCGCAGGGCCTGTCCAACACCGAGATCGCCGGCACGCTGTCCATCACGGAGGCGACCGTCAGCACCCACATCAACCGCCTGCTGACCAAACTCGCCCTCCGCGACCGCGCCCAGATGGTCCGCCACGCCTACGAATCAGGCCTCGTCCGCCCCGGCGACCCCCCGGACGGCATCCCATCGATCAGATGATCTGATTCCTAAAGGTGATGACCGCCACCGAAGCGTCCAGAAGCTTCGCCGCCGCCGTGATCGGACCGGCTCCCATGGCACCGGGCGGCATGGTCAAGGCGTTCCTGGCGAGGCGTTCGACGACGAGCTGAGGGACACGTGGCCCGACGCCTGATCCCGGACACAGGGGTGCTCATCGCAGCCGCGCCTCCAGGTCCGCCCGGGTCACCCCTTGCCCCGCCCCCGGCTGAGGGCCGCCCCTTCCACAGGGCGGCCCTCAGCGGCGAGGGCCGCTCGGAGCAGGCTCCCGAAGACCCCCGGCAAGTAGACGAACAGGCGGGCCGAGGCACGGGGTGCGCCGAAGGCGCCAGATCAAAAACGTCTGAGCCCCCAGCGTGCAGCGCCCCGAAGGCGAAGCCCGCTCCCAGCGCGCCGGGGTCAGCTGCAGTCGCGGCCCGCGCGTAGCAGGCCGTACGTGACTGCCTGCTCCAGCGCCTGCCAGGAGGCGTCGATGATGTTCTCGGCCACCCCCACCGTCGCCCACTCGGCGGTGTCGTCGCTGGAGGTGATGAGGACGCGGGTGACGGCGTCCGTGCCGTGGGTGCCCTCGAGGATGCGGACCTTGTAGTCCACCAGCTCAAGCCTGGCCAGCTCGGGGTAGAGCTGCTCGAGCCCCTGCCGTACGGCCTTGTCCAGGGCGTTCACGGGGCCGTTGCCCTCGCCGGTGGCGACGATGCGCTCGCCCTTGGCGTGCAGCTTGACGGTGGCCTCGCTGACCAGCTCGCCGCCCTTCGTCCGCTCGACGATCACCCGCCACGACTCCACCTCGAAGTGCCGCCGGCGCGCCCCCTGGACGGTGTCGCGCAGCAGCAGCTCGAACGACGCGTCCGCGGCCTCGAAGGTGAACCCCTGCGACTCCAGCTCCTTGACGCGATCGACCAGCGTCTTGGTGTGCTCGGGGGTCAGCTCGTAGCCCAGCTCGCGGCCCTTGAGCTCGACGGAGGCGCGGCCGGCCATGTCGGAGACGAGCATGCGCATGTCGTTGCCCACGGCGGCCGGGTCGATGTGCTGGTAGAGGTTGGGGTCGACCTTGATGGCGCTGGCGTGCAGGCCGGCCTTGTGGGCGAAGGCGGACATGCCGACGTAGGGGGCGTGGGAGTTGGGGGTGACGTTGGTGACCTCGGTGATCGCGTGGGCGATGCGGGTCATGTCCGCCAGCGCCTCCCGCGGCACGAGGTCGAAACCGCGCTTGAGCTGGAGGTTGGCGACGACGGTGAAGAGGTTGGCGTTGCCCGAGCGCTCGCCGTAGCCGTTGGCGCAGCCCTGGACGTGCGTGGCGCCCGCCTTGACCGCGGCGAGGGTGTTGGCGACGGCGCAGCCGGTGTCGTCGTGGCAGTGGATGCCGACGCGGGCCCCGGTCTGGACGGCCGCGTGCACGGTCTCGGCCAGCTCGTCGGGCAGCATGCCGCCGTTCGTGTCGCACAGGGCGATGACGTCGGCCCCGGCTTCGGCCGCGGTCCGCAGCACTTCGAGCGCGTAGGCTGGGTTGGACGTGTAGCCGTCGAAGAAGTGCTCGGCGTCGAGGAAGACTCGCTGTCCCTCCGCACGAAGGTGAGAAACCGTGTCGCGGATCATCGCGAGGTTCTCCTGGAGAGTCGTGCGGAGGGCCAGCTCCACGTGCCGGTCGTGACTCTTGGCGACAAGGGTCACGACCGGCGCGCCGGATTCGCGCAATGCGGCTACCAATGGGTCGTCGGCGGCCTTCACACCGGCCCGGCGGGTCGCGCCGAACGCGGCGAGCTGCGCGTGCTTCAGGTCGAGCTCTGTTCGAGCGCGCCTGAAGAACTCTGTGTCCTTGGGGTTGGCGCCCGGCCAGCCCCCCTCGATGAAACCGACGCCCAGGCTGTCCAGCTGCCGTGCGATGGCGAGCTTGTCGACGACGGTGAGGTTGAGTCCTTCCTGCTGCGCGCCGTCGCGCAGGGTCGTGTCGTAGACGTGGAAGCGGTCGTCGGCCATGAAGTCTCTTCTTTCGGATCCGTGTCCTGGAAAACAAAAAGACCCCTCACGGACGTGAGAGGTCTGCGCGCTGGCGGTGTCCCTTTGTCAGCCAGCGCGCCTGCCGATAATGAGCAGACCGTAGAACATGGTGCCTGCCAGTCTGCCACAGGGATTCACCATCTGGCACATCGGTCTCAGGTTGTGGACACGACCTTTACACTTGCACGCCGGCGCCCCCGGTGACGGCACGTTCGAACGCCGCCGGGTCGAACACCTCGTTGCCGAGCTGCTGCCCGTCGAGCAACACGGTGGGCGTGCCCTGGATGCGGATCTTCGCGGTCTCCCCCAGGTGGGTCTTGGCGTACGACTGCGAGGTCACGCACTCGTCCACCGAGGCGCCGACCTTCCTGGCGGCGGCCACCAGCTCCGGCACGGTGAAGCCCGAGGCCGAGCCGTGCGGGGCGGGCTGCATGGCGTAGAGCTCGTCCCTGAAGGCCAGCCAGTTGTCCTCCGGCATGCACCGGGCGGCGGCCGCGGCCCTGATGGAGTTGGAGCGCATCGGCTCGTCCTGGAAGATCGTCACGGCGTGGAAGACGACCTTGAGCCTGCCCTCCCTGGCCAGCTTCTGGATCGTGCCGTCGACCTTGGAGTGCATCTCCTTGCAGATCGGGCAGTCGAAGTCTTCGTACACGTCTAGCACGAGCGCGTCGCTGGACCTGTCGGCCAGCACCATCGAACCGTCGAGCTGCCTGGTCAGGCGTACCGACCCGGCCGTCTCACCCGGCTCCGAGAAGGCCAGCACACCCAGCATCACCAGCGCCGCACACGCGACCGCGACCGCAACCAACCGCTTCATCATCCGCCCACTTCCAGCTCACCGATCGCGCGAACCCTACCAACGACAGACCCCCTCTCCGGACAGCCGGCCGGGGCGGGCCCGGCGCGGCGGCCCGCCGGAGGATCTTCCATGGATACCTGATGACGATGAGAGAACGCTGTGAGGGGAGAATGACCTTCATGAAGGCGAACCTCCTCGACCCCGCGGTGGGCCGGTACATCCTCGACCACTCCACCCCGCCCGACCCTCTGCTCGACGAGCTGGCGCGGGAGACCGCCGAGGCGACGGGCGACGCCGCCAGGATGCAGATCTCCGCCGACCAGGGCCGGTTCCTGACCATGCTGACCCAGCTCGTGGCCCCGGCCGTGGCGGTCGAGGTGGGCACGTTCACCGGCTACTCGTCGGTGTGCATCGCGCGGGGGCTGTCCGGCGGGCGGCTGCACTGCTTCGACGTGAGCGAGGAGTGGACGTCGATCGCCCGGCGCTACTGGGAGCGGGCGGGCGTGGCCGACCGCGTCTCGCTGACGCTCGGGCCCGCGCTGGAGACGCTGGCCGCGTTCGACGAGCCGATCGACCTGGCCTTCCTCGACGCCGACAAGGGCAACTACCCCGGTTACTACGAGTTGCTGGTCGAGCGGCTGCGGCCGGGCGGCCTGCTGCTGGCCGACAACACGCTGCGCAGCGGGCACGTCGCCGATCCGGCGCGCTCGGAGACGACGACGGTGCAGATCCGCGAGTTCAACGACCTGGTGATCGAGGACCCGCGGGTGAGCGTGGTCATGCTGCCGGTCGCCGACGGGATCACGATGATCAGGAAGAACCACTAGATCACGGGACGCCGCTCCCGTTACTCTGAGTGATCCTTTGGAGACCCCCGGGAAAGCATGAGGACGGCGGCATGGTCAGGCCCCTGGAAGAGCGCTACCGCACCGTGCGCGAACTGTTCCCCGAGTTCCGCATCGAGACGGTCCAGGGCCGGATCGTGGTGAACGAGCCGGGCACCTGGCAGCACAACACGATCCTGTCCCGGACGTTGTTCCAGCTCGCCGCCGCGGCGGCGGTCCGGGGCTGGGAGATCTGGCCGAACATCACCGTCTACCTGGGCCCCGGCCACGATCTCTACGTGCCCGACCTGGCCGTGGTCCCGCGCCGGCCGCGGCTGCACGAGGAGCACGCCGTCCACGGCGCCTCGACGATCCTGCTCGTGGACGTCGTCTCGGTGGCCACGACGTACGACGTGCACTTCGTCAAGACGGGCGGTTACGCGCGCGGCGGGGTGCCGCTCTACCTGGTGATCGACCCGTTCCAGCAGCTGGTGACGTTGTTCGGCGGGCCGGGCGGGCGGCGCTACCGCAGCGAGAACGTCGTCTCCCTGGGCGAGCCGGTGTTCCTGCCCGACCCGTGGAACCTCCACGTCGACACCGCGGCCCTGACGGAGGCCGGCGCCTGAACGCCGGCCGTCCGCGCGGCTCTAGCCGACCTTGTGGATCCAGTTGCGGGTGTCGGGACGGGCGCCGTACTGGATGCCGACGAGCTCCTCGCGCACCCGCATCGTCACCGGGCCGGGGGTGCCGTCGGCGATGGTCCAGGAGCGGTCGTCGCCCCTGACCGAGCCCACCGGCGTGACCACGGCGGCGGTGCCGCACGCGAACACCTCGGTCAGCTCGCCGGAGGCGCAGGCGGACTCCCACTCGTCCACCGAGATCAGCCGCTCCTCGGTCTCCAGACCGAGGTCGCCGGCCATCTCCAGGATCGACTCCCGGGTGATGCCGGGCAGCAGGGTGCCGGTGAGCGCCGGGGTGACGAGCTTGTTGCCGAAGACGAAGAACAGGTTCATCCCGCCCATCTCCTCGACGTACTCGTGCTTGTGGGCGTCGAGCCAGACGACCTGGTCGCAGCCGTTGTCGACGGCCTGGCGCTGGGCGACGAAGGCGGCGGCGTAGTTGCCGCCGCACTTGGCGAAGCCGGTGCCGCCGGGCGCGGCGCGCGTGTACTCGGTGGACAGCCAGACCGAGACCGGCTTGATGCCGCCGCTGAAGTACGAGGCCGCCGGCGAGGCGATCACCATGTACTTGTAGGTCTTCGACGGGTAGTTGACGCCGAGCCCGGCCTGCGTGGCGAACATGAACGGGCGCAGGTAGAGGCTGTGGCCCTCGGTGGTGGGCACCCACTCCTTGTCGGCCGAGACCAGCAGCTCCAGCGACTCCACGAACGCCTCCTCCGGCAGCTCGGGCATGGCCATGCGCTCGGCCGAGCGGTTGAAGCGGGCGGCGTTCGCGTACGGACGGAAGGTCGCGATCGAGCCGGAGATCTGCCGGTACGCCTTCAGGCCCTCGAACAGCTCCTGCGCATAGTGGAAGACCGAGGTCGCGGGGTCGAGCGAGAGCGGCCCGTACGGCATGAGCCTGGCGTCGTGCCATCCCTCGCCGTCGGTGTAGTCGATCGAGATCATGTGGTCGGTGAAGACCTGCCCGAACCCGGGGTTCGCCAGTACCTGCTCCCGCTCGGCCGCGGTGCGAGCGTGGTCGGAATGCTGCACGTCGAAGCTGAGCTTCTGAGCGATGGTCATGACGGCGGTCCTTCTCTCTACGAATCTGCGACTTCAAGCTGATTCTGGTAGCTACTGCCCGCGAGCAGTATTCGTACTTCCTAGTGTCTCGCGATTTGGGATAGCAAGAGGCAGTTGGGGGTGGTTCGATCCGGTGAACGCAAAAAGCGCCTGGCAGTCCTCGTCCGGACCGCCAGGCGCGTGCGGGGCTAGGCGGTCCTAGCCGGCTACTCGCGCGGCGATGTCGTCGCCGATCTCGCTGGTCGTGCGGCCGGCGCGGCCGGTCACCCGCTCGGCGATGTCGGCGGCCACGGCCTGCTCGACCTTGGCGGCCTCGGCGTGCAGGCCGAGGTGGTCGAGGAGCATGCCGACGGACAGGATGGTGGCGGTCGGGTCGGCCTTGCCCTGACCGGCGATGTCGGGCGCGCTGCCGTGCACCGGCTCGAACATGCTCGGCGAGGTGCGCTCGGGGTTGATGTTGCCGCTGGCCGCCAGGCCGATGCCGCCGGTGATCGCGGCGCCGAGGTCGGTGATGATGTCGCCGAACAGGTTGTCGGTGACGATCACGTCGAAGCGCTCGGGCTGGGTGACGAAGAACATCGAGGCCGCGTCGATGTGGCTGTAGTCGGTGGTGACGTCGGGGAACTCGGCGGCCACGCGGTTGACCGTGCGCTGCCAGAGGTCGCCGGCGTAGGTGAGCACGTTCGTCTTGTGGACGAGCGTGAGCTTCTTGCGGGGCCGCGACTGAGCCTTCTGGAAGGCGTAACGCACGACGCGCTCGACGCCGTGGGCGGTGTTCAGCGACTCCTGGGTGGCGATCTCGTGCGGCGTGCCGCGGCGCATGACGCCGCCGGTGCCCGCGTAGAGGCCCTCGGTGCCCTCGCGGACGACGACCATGTCGATGTGCTCGGCCGAGGCGCCGGCCAGCGCGGTCTCGACGCCGGGGAACAGCTTGACCGGCCGCAGGTTGACGTAGTGGTCGAACTCGAACCGGAGCTTGAGCAGCAGGTCGCGCTCCAGGATGCCGGGCGGCACGCTGGGGTCGCCCACGGCGCCGAGCAGGATCGCGTCATAGCCGCGCAGCTCTTCGAGCACCGCGTCGGGCAGTGTCTCGCCCGTGCGGTGGTAGCGGGCTGCGCCCAGGTCGTAGTGGGTGGGCTCGATCTTCGTGCCCACGGCCTCCAGGACCTTGAGCCCTTCGGCTACGACCTCGGCGCCGATGCCATCCCCGGGGATGACGGCCAGGCGGATGTTACGCGACTCCATGGGCGGTACCTTACCGGCTCGTCTCGGCTGACGAACACATCATCTCAACAACCGGACAATCCGTTTTGGGGGGATTGCGACCTTTTGACCGTTTCGTTAGAGTCCGACGAGCCTAATCCACGCAGCCGCTGCGTGGAGCCGGGGACCCACCTTTCCCCCCGGGGCGAATCGGCCGCGCCTCCCCCCGAGGAGCACCGCCGTAGGGCTACTTCCAGGCCCGAGCCCGTCAGCTAACCCGGTCGGCCACGTGGAAGGACAGTCCCCTGTCTAGCATCGCCATCTTTTTGGCGGTGGCAGCGGGCGCCGCAGGTCTCGCGCCTGCCGCCCCCGCGGCTCCCGCCGCTCCGGCCGCCCCCGCCCCCTCCGTCACCCTCACCGGCCCCCAGGTGAAACAGGTCCAGGAACGGCACGTGCCGAAACCGGCCTGGAAGGTCGCCCTCGAATACGCCATGGACAAGCGCGGCACCCCGTACGTGTGGGGTGGCGCCAGCGAACGGGGCTACGACTGCTCGGGCCTCATGCTCCGGGCCTACGAAGACGCCGGCATCGAGCTCCCCAGAACCGCCGCGGAGCAGTACGGCGCCTTCTCCAGGAAGATCGCCTGGAAGGACCTCGAACCAGGCGACCTGGTGTTCTTCAGCGGCCTGGGCCACGTCGGCATGATCTCCAAGCCCGGCTATATGGTCCACTCCCCCCACACCGGCGACGTGGTGAAGGAGGAACGCCTGTCGCAGTGGCGCAGGCAGGCCTTCGTCGGCGCGGTACGCCCCGACCCCAAGGGCGTCAAGCGCTGGGCCGACTACAAGCAGCTCCAGAAGGCCCCCGCCCCCGCCATGCTCACCGCGACCCTGTGACGACGACCTTCCCCGGGGCGTGCCCCTCCTCCTGGTAGCGGACGGCCGCCGGGAGCTCGCCGAACGGGAAGGTCCTGTCGATGACCGGGGTGACCGCGCCCTGCTCGATCAGCCTGGTCAACGTCAGCAGGTTCGCCCTGTTGCTCCCGCAGCGGACCACGTCCGCCCTGACGATCCGCTGCGGGACGAAGGGCCCCGACGCGAGCGCGGCGAACATGTGGCCGGCCGGCTGCACCCAGCGGCCGGCCGGCCCGCCGACCAGCACGTACGTGCCCTTCCTGGTCAGCACGCGGCGGCAGTCCGCCAGCCGGCGACCGCCCGCCACGTCGAGCAGGAGGTCGAAGCGCCGCCCCGACGCCGCGAAGTCCTCCTTGGTGTGGTCGATGACGTCGTCCGCGCCGAGCGAGCGGACCAGGTCCGCGTTGCGCCCGCTGCACACGCCCGTGACCTGCGCCCCCAGCGCCTTGGCGAGCTGCACGGCGAACGTGCCCACGCCGCCGGACGCGCCGTTGACCAGTACCTTCTGGCCCGGCTGGACGCGTCCCTCGTCGCGCAGCGCGATCAGCGCGGTGTTGGCCGCCATCGGCACCGCCGCCGCCTGCTCGAACGACAGGCCCGCCGGCTTGGGCGCCACCTCGCCCTGCCGCAGGCAGACGTACTCGCCGAAGCCGCCCCCCAGCGACATCGCGTACACCTCGTCGCCGGGACGGAACAGCGTGACGTCCTTGCCGGCCGCCTCCACCTCCCCCGCCACGTCGGCCCCGAGGACGGCGATGCTGGGCCGGCGCAGCCCGACCCCGCCGCCCATGACCCGGGCCAGGTACGGCTCTCCCCGCATGAAGTGCCAGTCGTAGGGCTGCACGGACGTGGCCCGCACCCGCACCAGCACCTCGTCGTCGCGCGGCACGGGCCGCTCGACGTCGGTCAGGACGAGCTGGTCGGGCGAGCCGAACGAGCGCAGGACGTACGCCTTCATCGTTTTTCTCCCTCGTGCCGCTGATGTGCCGTCAGTGTGGGCGTGACCTGCACGGACGCTCAACGGTCGAAAGGCGACGGCTCGATGGCCGAAAGTACGACCGCCCTCCCGCCGATGGTGCGAACCGGGACGGGCCGTCCGCGCGATGACCGGGCACGGGCGCGGGCGGCACGCTTTCGGGCATGAGATGGATCGCACCCGCCGGGCTGCTCGCGCTCAGCGTCGTCCCCCTGGTCGCCGGCGCACTCCGGCTGACCGAACTGGCCGCCGGCGCGCCCGTCACGGCGGACAACGCGCGCTTCTTCGCCATGCCCGTGCCGGTGCTGCTGCACATCCCGGCTTCCCTGGTGTTCTGCGTCCTCGGCACGTTCCAGTTCCAGGCCCGGTTCCGGGCCGGGCGGCCGGGGTGGCACCGCGCGGCGGGCCGGGTCCTGGTGGCCTGCGGGCTGGTCGCCGCATTGTCGGGGTTGTGGCTGACGCTCTTCTCCGACCTTCCCGCCGGCGACGGGCTGCTGCTGGCCGCCTTCCGGCTGCTGTTCGGGACGGCCATGGCCGCCTGCCTCCTGCTCGGCCTGGCCGCGATCCGGCGGCGCGACGTGGCCCGCCATCGCGCCTGGATGACCCGCGGGTACGCGATCGGGCTCGGCGCGGGCACGCAGGCGTTCACCCTGGCGTTCGGGCCGGCCGCCTTCGGGCCGCCCGGCGAGCTCGGCCGGGCGCTGCTCGTCGGCGCGGGCTGGGTGATCAACCTGGCGGTGGCCGAGTCGATCCTCCGCAGAGCCCGCAGAGTCCGTCGAGGTCAGGTGCGTACGCGGTCGGTCTCGTAGGCCCACATGGCGATCTCGACGCGGTTGCGCACGCCGAGCTTGGTCATCAGGCTCGCGACGTGGCTCTTGACCGTGCTGAGCGAGATGTGCAGCTCGCGGGCGATCTCGCTGTTGGTCCGGCCGCGGGCCACGGCGCGCAGGATCTCCTCCTCGCGGCCGGTGAGCGCCTCGACCGGCTGCGCGGGCGCCTCCGTACGCCCGGCTCCGGCGAACGCGGCCAGCAGGCGCGCGGTCACGCTCGGGGCGATGAGCGCCTCGCCGCCGGCCGCCGCGGTCACCGCCTGGGCGAGCAGCGCCGGGCCGGCGTCCTTGAGCAGGAAACCCCTGGCCCCGGCGCGCAGGGCGGCGTAGACGTACTCGTCGAGGTCGAACGTGGTGATCACGACCACCGCCATGGGGTCGGCGACGTCGGGCCCGGCCAGCTCGCGGGTGGCCGCGATGCCGTCGAGGCCGGGCATGCGGATGTCGAACAGGCACACGTCGGGGCGCAGGCGGCGGGCCAGCTCGACGGCCCGCCTGCCGTCGCCGGCCTCGCCGACGACCTCGATGCCGGGCTGGGCGTCGAGGATCATCCTGAGGCCGGTGCGGGCGATCTCCTGGTCGTCGGCGACCAGCACCCGGATGGCCGCCGCCCCCTCCGGATCACTCACCGCGGCCTCCCGCCGGTCGCTCACGCCGCCTCCCTCCGGTCACTCACCGCGGCCTCCCGCCGGTCGTTCATGCGGTCTCTTTCGGCAGGACGGCGGTGACCGTCCAGCCCCGGTTGGGGTTGGGGCCCGCCTCGCAGGTGCCGCCGAGCAGGGCGGCGCGTTCGATCATGCCGATCAGGCCGTAGCCGGGGGCGGCGACCCCGCCGGCGCGGTCGCCGTCGTCGCTCACGGTCAGGTGTACGGCGGCGTCGTCGGCGGTGACCCGGACGGTGATGTGGGTGGCGTGGCGGGCGTGCCGCCGGGCGTTGGTGATCGACTCCTGGGCGATGCGGTAGAGCGCCGCGCCGGCCGAGGGCGGCAGGTCGCCGAGCCCGTCCGCGATCTCCACCTCGACGGCCGGGCCGACGCGTGGGCGTCCGGCGAGCCGCCGCAGGTCGTCGAGGTGGCGGCCCGGGGTCAGCTCCGCCGGCTCGTTCCTGCGCAGCACGCGGACCATGGCCCGCATCTCGGCGAGCGTGCGCGACGCCTCGGCCTCGATCACCCGCAGCGCGTCGGTGGCCGCGCCCGGCTCGGAGGCGGCGGTGGCCAGGCCCGCCTGGGCGCGGATGGCCATGGCCGAGACGTGGTGGGCGACGGTGTCGTGCAGGTCGCGGGCGAGCTGTTCGCGTTCGAGCAGTTTGACCTGGTCGAGCTCGCGCAGCCGCGCGCCGGCCCGGTAGCGGAAGGCGCTGCCCAGCCCGACGGTCGCGACCAGCACGCCGAGCGCCGGGACGACGTCGCCGGGCGCCATGCGGCCGGAGACCAGCGACAGGCCGACCGCGACCAGCCCGGCCGCCATCCCGATCACGGCCTCGCGCCCCGATCCCCACCGGAACAGCGCGTAGAGCACGATCGTGACGAACGCCAGCGTGTACGTCTCCACCGGCTCGCCGCCGGTCAGCAGCGGGGCCACGGCGGTGGCGCCGAACACGAGCGCGACCATGAGCAGCGGCCTGGTCCTGCGCCACAGCAACGTGGGGATCAGCGCGACGGTGACGGCCGTCGAGACCACCGGCCACCGGAGGTCGGGCCGTAACACGCCCTCGATCACCGCGGCCGGCACGAGCGCCGCGACGAGCGCCCAGTCGCGCCACACCCGCACCGGCGGGCCGGGAGGACGAGGCTCGCGCCACACGGAACGAAGGAGGCCGGCCACCCCCACATCGTAAGCGCGCCCCACCTCCCCACAGAGCCCCGAACCCGCACCAACCCCCGTCCCCGAAAACTCCGGCACCGGAGGGGGCCGAGCCAGGGGTCCAGCGGGCAGACCCGGCCAACGGAACCGAGGAGCACGTGCCAAGCCAAGGGGCCGGGGGCCGGGGGCGGAACCAGGGGCGACCGGGGCCGCCTCGGGGACTCAGCGGGTGTGGGCTCTGGGGGCTGTTGGGGTGGTCAGTGTTTGCGGGCGTCGAAGATGAGGTCCCAGGCGCGGGACTTGGCGTGGGCGACCGCGCCCAGCAGCACGCCGCTGTCACCCAGCGCGCTGGCCACCACCCGCGGGCGCAGCGGTCCGAGCTCGGCGATGCGGCGCTCCACGGACGCGCCCAGCAGGTCGAGGTTGCGGCCCACTCCCCCGCTCAGCACGATCACCTCCGGATCGAGCACGGCGGCCACGGCCACCAGCAGCCCGCCGATGCGGCGGCCCTCGGCCTCCACCACCGACCTGGCCGCCTCGTTCCCGTCGGCGGCGGCGGCGAAGACCTCCCTGGCCGTCTGCAGCTCCAGCCCCGCCGCCCGAGCGGCGCGCACCACGCCGGGCGCGGAGGTGACCGCCTCGGTGGCCCCGTGCGTGAAGGGGTCGGCGTCCTGCGTGAAGGGGCCGGCGGGCAGGGCGGGGGCGGAAGGTTCCTCGGCGGCCGGGATGTAGGAGACCTCCCCCGCCGCCCCTCGCGCCCCGACGTACAGCTCGCCGTTGATCACGATGCCCATGCCGACGCCGGTGCCGATGGACACCAGGGCGAAGTTGGCCTTGCCCCGCCCCGCCCCGTGGACGTGCTCGCCGACGGCGGCCAGGTTGATGTCGTTCTCGATGACGAGGTCGACGCCCAGGGCGGCGTGCAGCCGGTCGGCCAGGTCAGGCGGTCCGGGCAGGTTGGGGGCGAAGTCGAGGCCGCCGCGCACGGGGTCGTACACGCCGGGCGAGCCCACCACCGCGCAGGTGATCGAGCGCCACTCGACCTCGGCCTCGCGGGCCGCCGCCCTGGCCAGCTCGCCGACCAGCGCGGCCAGCTCGGCCGAGGTGCGGGCCGTGTTGCGGCCGTCGGTACGCCCGGCGAACGTGCCGCGCAGGTCGGCCACGGCCACCCTGATCCAGTCGCGGCCGATGTCGACCCCGGCGACGTGGGTGGAGGCGGCGTTGACGTCGTAGAGCGAGGAGACCGGGCCGGGCCGCCCGGACACCTCCCCCACCAGGTGGACCAGGCCGTCCTCGGCCAGCCCCGCCAGGGCGGCCGAGACCGTGGGCTTGGACAGGCCGGTGCTCTTGGCCAGGTCGGCGCGCGAGGCGGGGCCGTGCTCGTGCAGCTGGTCGAGCAGGCGGCGCTCGTTGAGCACCCGCAGCAGCCGTGGATTCGCCAGGTCGCGTCGCATGTCCGGCCTCCCTCCGAGGTGCACTCTAGCCAACACACCTGATAGTAAACTACCTTTCTTACCAAGCGGGGGCGGGCATCTTCTGAGAGGACGAAGTGTGATGCACCGAGCTTGGCGACTCATCCCCGCGGCGGCGGTCCTGCTGGCCGCCGCCTGCGGGACCAGCACCACCGGCACGACCACCACCACCACTCAGGCCGAGGGGACGTCGAAGGGCGGGACGATCGCCCTGTTCCTCCCCGAATCCAAGACCACCCGGTACGAAGCCTTCGACCGCCCGCTGTTCGAGGCCAAGGTCAAGGCGTTGTGCCCCGACTGCAAGGTGATCTACGGCAACGCCGAGCAGGACGCGGCCAAACAACAACAACAGGTCGAGGCCGCGCTCACCCAGGACGCCGACGTGCTCGTCCTGGACGCCGTGGACGCCAACGCGGTCGCGCCCCTGGTCAACCAGGCCAGACAGAAGAAGGTCCCGGTGGTCGCCTACGACCGGCTGATCTCGGGGATCGACTACGCCTACTACGTCTCGTTCAACAACGTACGGGTGGGCGAGATGCAGGGCCAGGCGCTGCTCGACGCCATGAACGCCAAGGGCACCACGTCCAAGGGCCAGATCGTGATGATCCACGGCTCGCCCACCGACCCCAGCTCGGCCGACTACAAGAAGGGCGCCAAGAGCGTCCTGGACGGCAAGGTCAGGGTCGGCAGGGAGTTCGACACCCCCGACTGGAGCCCCGACAAGGCGCAGCAGCAGATGGAGCAGGCGATCACCGCCATCGGCAGGGACCAGATCGTCGGCGTGCTGTCGGCCAACGACGGCATGGCGGGCGGCGCCATCGCGGCCATGAAGCGCGCCGGCTACAAGGAGCTGCCGCCCATCACCGGGCAGGACGCCGAGCTGGCCGCCGTGCAGCGCATCCTCACCGGCGAGCAGTACATGACCATCTACCTGGACATCAGGCGGGAGGCGGAGAAGGCGGCCGAGCTGGCCGTCGCCCTGACCATGGGTGAGCAGCCCGCCGCCACCTCCAAGATGAACAACGGCACGGCCGACATCCCGGCCTTCCTCCTCGACCCCATCGCGGTCACCGCCGACAAGATCAAGGACACCATCGTGAAGGACGGGTTCTACCAGGCAGACCAGATCTGCACGGCCGAGGTCAAGGCCGCCTGCGCGAAGGCGGGCATCGAGTAGATGATCGCGGCGACCGGGATCTCCAAACGGTACGGAGCGGTGCGGGCGCTCGACGGGGCAGGGCTGGAGCTGCGTCCCGGCGAGGTCGTGGCGCTCATGGGCGACAACGGCGCGGGCAAGTCGACGCTGGTCAAGACCATCTCCGGCGCGGTCGTGCCGGACGAGGGCGAGATCACGGTGGACGGCGTGCCGGTGCGCGTCGCCACCCCGCACGACGCGCAGGCGCTCGGCATCTCGACCGTCTACCAGGACCTCGCGCTCTGCGAGAACCTCGACGTCGTGGCCAACCTGTTCCTCGGCGCCGAACGCCGCCGCTGGTCGGTGCTGCGCCACCTGAGCATGGAACGCGCGACCCGCGACCTGCTCGCCCAGCTCGACGTGCGCATCGGCGACATCAGGGTGCCGGTGTCGACGTTGTCGGGCGGGCAGCGGCAGTCGGTGGCCATCGCCAGGGCGCTGCTCGGCGAGCCCCGGCTGGTCATCCTGGACGAGCCGACCGCCGCTCTCGGCGTCGAGCAGACGGCCCAGGTGCTGGCGCTGATCCGGCGGTTGCGCGAGCGCGGGCTCGCGGTGCTGGTCATCTCGCACAACCTCGCCGACGTGCACGAGGTGAGCGACCGGGTGGTGGTGCTGCGTCTCGGGCGCAACGCCGGTGAGTTCCGTACGGCCGAGGCCTCCCGCGAGGAGATCGTGGCCGCGATCACAGGAGCGGGCGAATGACGGCGATGCCGATCACGGTGACCGGACGGCTGCGCCACGGAGAGGCCGGCGCCTGGCCGGTGGTCGGCGGCCTGGTGGCGATCACGATCGTGTTCAGCACGCTCAACGAGCGTTTCCTGTCGCCCGAGAACCTCACCAACCTGGCACTCCAGATGGCCGCCACGGGCACGATCGCGCTCGGCGTCATCATGGTGCTGCTGCTCGGCGAGATCGACCTGTCGGCCGGCTCGGTCAGCGGCCTGTGCGCCACGATCATGACGATCGCCCACGTCAAGCAGGGCTGGAACGCCCTTCTCGCCATCCTGCTGGCGCTGGCGGCCGGCGCGGCGATCGGGCTGCTGCACGGGCTCATGCTGACCAAGCTGCGGATGCCGTCGTTCGTGGTCACGCTGGCCGGGCTGATGGGCTGGCTCGGGCTGCTGCTCTACCTGCTGCGCCAGGGCGGGACGATCAACCTGCCGTTCAACGGGTTCATCTCGGGGCTGAGCGACACCTGGCTGCCGGGGTGGCTGTCCTGGGCGCTGGTGGTCGTGCTGGCGGGCGGTCACGCCGGGATCGCCACGCTGGCCAGGCGGGCGCGGGTGGCCGCCGGGCTGCCCGTGGCGCCGGCGTGGCAGGTCCCCGTGACGGCGGGCGGGCTGGCGGTCGTGCTCGGCGCGGCGGTGGCGATCATGTCGGCCGACCGGGGCGTGCCGCTGCTGCTGGTGCTCTTCGGCGCGCTGGTGGTCCTGCTCGACCTGGTGCTGCGGCACACCGCGTTCGGCCGCCACCTGTACGCCGTCGGCGGCAACGCCGAGGCCGCCAGGCGCGCGGGCATCAACGTGACCAGGATCAGGATCCTGGCGTTCGTGCTGGCCTCGACGCTGGCGGCGGCGGGCGGCGTGCTGGCCGCCAGTCGGCTGTCGGCGGTCAACCAGGGGTCGGGCGGGAGCGACATTCTGCTCATGGCCATCGCCACGGCGGTCATCGGCGGCACGTCCCTGTTCGGCGGACGGGGACGGGCCTACGCCGCGCTGCTCGGGGTGCTGGTCATCCAGTCGATCACCAACGGCATGTTCCTGCTGAGCGTGGACTCCTCCGTCCGGTTCATGGTGACGGCCGGCGTGCTGGCCCTGGCGGTGGCGATCGACTCGCTGGCCCGCAGGGGCGCGGCGCGGTGAGCCGGGTCCTGGGCATCGACGTCGGCGGGACCAAGGTCGCGATCGGGGTCTCGGGCTCGGACGGGCCCGTGGTCGCCGGACGCACCCGGCTGGAGACCGGGCCGGACACGCTCGTCCGGGCCCTCGCCGCCGCCCGCGCCCTGGACGCGCGTCCGGCCGCGGTCGGCTTCTCGACCTGCGGGGTGATCAGGGACGGCGTGGTGCGCCTGGCGCCGAACGTGCCCGGCTGGGAGGGGCTGGAGCTGCCCAGGCTGCTGCGCGAGGAGTTCGGCGCGACACCGGTGGCCATCGACAACGACGTGAACGCGGCGGCGGCTGCCGAGCTGCGGTGGGGCGCGCTGCGCGGCGTCTCCACGGGCGTCTACCTCAACCTCGGCACCGGCCTGGCGGCGGCCCTGGTGGTCGGCGGCCGGGTGGTGCCCGGCGCGCACGGCGCGGCGGGCGAGATCGGCTACCTCCAGGTCACGCCGGGGCAGGCGGCCTTCGCCGACGGGCGGGTGCCGCTGGAGGAGCTGGTCTCCGGCGCGGGGCTGGCGGCCAGGGGCGGCGCGCTGCTCGGCCGCGCGACCACGGCGGAGGAGGTGCTCGCCGCGCGTTCCGGACCGATGGCGGAGCTGGTGGCGCAGGCGCTGTCGGTGCTGACCATGACCGTGGCGAACCTGTGCGTCACCCTCGACCCCGAGGTGCTGGTCGTGGGCGGCGGCATGATGGGCGCGGCCGGGCTGATCGTGCCCAGGCTGGCCGGGGAGGTGCGGCGCGCCGTGCCGTTCCCGCCGGAGATCCGGCCCGGCCGGTTCACGGACGACGCGCCGCTGCTCGGCGCGCTCGCCCTGGCCCACGCCGCGGCGCGGGCCTGAGGGCGGCGCTACCGGGCGGAGTTCTGGGGGGCGCCGCCGTTGTCCCTGCGGTCCAGGGCGGTCTGCAGGGCCTCGGCGGCCTCGTTCTCGTTCTCTTCGGTACGGTTCCAGGCGTACATCTCGTACATGTCGCTCATCTCGTTTCGCTGGCGCGTTCCAGAAAGGGGCGTCGGACCCCGGTCGCGAATCCGACCGGGCCTGCTCTCGCGGGTCCGGGTCACGGACCGGGCGAAGGGAAGGGACTGACCGGCCGACGGCATCACCACTCACCGCGGCGGGTCGTCGGCCTGCCCTAACAGGCCCCGCCGCGGCAGGTAATGAGTACGAGAACCTGGCGCATTTCCACCAACGCTACCCGGCGGCTGTTTCGCTGTCTCGTTGGATGTCCTAATATCTCGCATTCTGAGACAAGAAAAGGCCGCCACCCGGAACGGTCCAGGTGACGGCCTTCCCCCGGATCGGGGGCTCAGTCCTCAGGTCGCGAGGTCAGTCCTCCAGGTCGACCGAACGGCCGCTCTCGGCGCCGATCTCGGCCGCGATCTGGTCGATCACGGCGGCCGGGATGGCCGAGTCGACGGTCAGCGCGATGAGCGCCTTGCCGCCCTTGACGTCGCGGGCCACCTGCATCGAGGCGATGTTCACGCCGGCCTCGCCGAGCAGCCGGCCGACCACGCCGACGACGCCGGGACGGTCGGTGTAGGTGAAGAAGGACAGGTGGGCCGTCGGCTCGATCTCCATCTCGTAGCCGTTGACCTCGACGATCTTCGTGATCTGCCGGGGGCCGGACAGCGTGCCGGAGACCGAGATCTGGCGACCGTCGGCGAGCACGCCGCGTACGGTCACCACGTTGCGCCAGTCGGGGCTCTCGGAGCTGGTCACCAGCTCCACGCTGATGCCCCGCTCCTTGGCCAGCAGCGGCGCGTTGACGTACGTGACCTGCTCCTCGATCACGTCGGCGAACACGCCCTTGAGCGCGGCCAGCTCGATGACCCGCACGTCCTGGGAGGCGATCTCGCCGCGGACCTCGACGTCGAGCTTGGTGGCGACCTCGCCGGCCAGGGCGGTGAACACCCGGCCCAGCTTCTCGGCCAGCGGCAGGCCCGGCTTGACGTCCTCGGCCACCGCGCCGCCCTGGACGTTGACCGCGTCGGGCACGAACTCGCCCGCCAGCGCCAGCTTCACGCTCCGCGCGACCTGCGTGCCGGCCTTCTCCTGGGCCTCGTGGGTGGAGGCGCCGAGGTGCGGCGTGGCGACGACCTGGTCCAGCTCGAACAGGGGGCTGTCGGTGCACGGCTCCTTGGCGAACACGTCGAGGCCGGCGCCCGCGACGCGGCCCTCCTTGATCGCCGAGTAGAGCGCACCCTCGTCCACGATGCCGCCGCGGGCCACGTTGATGATCCGCACGGACGGCTTGACCTCGTGCAGCTCCTTGTCGCCGATGAGCCCGAGGGTCTCCTTCGACTTCGGCAGGTGCACGGTGATGAAGTCGGCCTGCTTGAGCACCTCTTCGAGGCTGAGCAGCTTGACACCCATCTGCGCGGCGCGGGCCGGCGGCAGGTAGGGGTCGTAGGCGATCAGTTCGACGCCGAACGGCTGGAGCCGCTGGGCCACGAGCTGGCCGATCTTGCCGAGGCCGAGGATGCCGACGACCTTCTCGTCCAGCTCGACGCCGGTGTACTTGGAGCGCTTCCACTCCCCGTTCTTCAGCGCGGCGTGGGCCTGGGCGGTGTTGCGGGCGCTGGCCAGGATGAGCGCGATGGTCTGCTCGGCGGCGCTGGTGATGTTGGAGGTCGGCGCGTTGACGACCATGACACCGGCCTTGGTGGCGGCCTCGACGTCGACGTTGTCGAGGCCGACGCCGGCGCGGGCGACCACGCGCAGCTTCGGCGCGGCGGCGATGGCCTCGGCGTCGACCTGCGTGGCGGAGCGCACGATCAGGGCGTCCACGTCGGCGAGGGCGGGCAGAAGCTGGGAACGGTCCGCTCCGTCGGTGTGGCGGACCTCGAAATCAGCGCCGAGCACGGCGAGGCCGGCCTCGGACAGCTCCTCTGCGACCAGAACGACGGGCTTGTTCACAGGCGTGGATCCTTAGGGGCATGCGGCGGGCTGGAGGGACACGTCGCTGGGCCCCTCGGATCCCTCAGATTCTATCCGCGCTTGTGAACGCGTTCACGAGGGACCCACGATTTGAGACGGCCCGCTCGGCGTCGCGACACCCTGGACGCGGCTCCGGTACCCAGGCGGCAGCAAAGTCATCCACTCTGCACACATCTTTGTCTTGATCGGGGGATTTGTTGGCCATTAGCCTGATAAGCCGTGGCCGACTACCTATGGTTCGTCATATGAGCATCGGGAATCCTGCGCTTGCCGACGTGCTCGCACAGCATGGCACGCCCCATCGCCTGCTGGCGGCCCTCGCCGACGGTGGAGTCCTGGTGGCAGTGCGACCAGATCGATCGGTCGTCCTTGGGACGACCCAGGCGGGTGACCGGGTTCTGCTCGGGTACACCAGCCCTACGACCTACGCCAGGCACCGCGGCAGCCATTCCCTCTCGGTGTGCGACGCCGACACCATCCTGGACATCCAGCGCGTCACCGGCGTGCCGGAGATCGTGATCGACGCCGCGGGCCCCGCAGCCGCGGCCGTGCCCATCGACGATCTCCAGCGCTTCCTCACCGGCACGCGTTCGGGGCCCACACCCGTGCTGTCGGGGGCGGTGCCCGCCGCCTACGCGACCGGCGCCATGGCCACCGTCTCGCGCGTGCCCTCGCTGGCGCAGGTGGCCCCGCCCGCCCCGCAGGCGCCCGCGCTGCCGTGGGTCCCCGCGCCCCGGCCCCACCTGTCGGGGCCGATGCAGCAGGTGGACCCCGGCTACCGCAGGTGCACGCATCCGATCCTGCCGGCGCTGCGGCAGGCCATCGCGCAACTGCTGGCCGACTTCCCGCTCGTGCACCACGTGTGGATCTCCGAGGCCGGCACCGCGTCCGGGGCGACCGGGATCATGCTGCACGTCAAGGTGCACATGTCGGCCGCCGAGGACGTCGTCCGCGACCTGCACCGCCTGGTACGCGCCCGCCTGCCGCAGTTCGCGGCCAGCGGCGCGCCGATCCTCATGGCCAGGGTCGCCGACGCGCGCAGCGAGCGCCGGATGATCGAGATCGGCGCGCACGTGGTCTGCGCCGACGTGCGCGAGTAGCCGGCGTACGGGAGCGACCCGGTGGGGCCCGGGAAACTGGGCCCTACCGAACAAGCCCTAGCTCGGCTTGAATGGGCCTCATGATCACATCGCCGGTGAGCGCGCCCACGGTCTCCAGGGGCGTGCGCCTCGGCTACGGCGTGGGCTCTTTCTGCACGGCCACGGTCAGCGCCGTGCCCGGCCTGCTCCTGCTCTACTACATGACCAACTTCCTGGCCGTGCCCGCGTGGCTGGCCGGCGTGGTGGTCACCGCGCCCAAGGTCTGGGACCTGATCATCAACCCGCTGGTCGGCCGCTGGTCGGACCGGACCGTCTCGCGGATGGGGCCGCGCCGCCCCTGGTTGCTGGCCGGGTCGCTGACGCTGCCCGTCGCGTTCTTCCTCGTCTTCGCCGGGCCGCCGCTGACCGGGGTGCCGGCCGCCCTGTACGTCGGGCTGTGCTTCATGGCGACGGCGACCGCGTACGCGCTGTACGAGGTGCCGTACAAGGCCATGCCCGGCGAGATGACCCACGACTACCACGAGCGCACCTCGCTGCTGCAGTGGCGGATGATCTTCATCGGCGCGGCCACCGCGATCAGCGGCGTGCTGGCCCCGATGATCGCCACCGGTCAGGGCGAGGAGGGCACGCTCGGCAGCTACCGGCTGATGGGCCTGACGATCGCCCTCATCCTGCTGGCCTCGATGCTCGGCTCGTTCTTCGGCACCGCCCGCGCCCCCATGACCGGGGCGCCGGAGGCCGACCACGGCGGGTGGCGCGAGCAGTTCGCGGCGATCAGGGGGAACCGGGCGTTCCTGTGGCTGACCGTCATGGCCTGCCTGCAGATGCTCGCCGTCAGCATGATGCTGGCCGCGGCGCCGTACTTCGCGTCGTACACGCTGGGGTCGCCGAAGAGCACGCAGACGCTCTTCGCCGCGCTGGTCGGGCCGATGCTGCTGACCATGCCGCTGTGGGTGTGGCTGGCCCGGCGCTTCGACAAGCGCGGCGCGATGATCCTGGCCGCGCTGCTGTTCGGCGGCGGCACCGCGGCGGCCATGGCGACCCCGCTGTTCGGCCCCCTGTACGCCCACCTGACCATCCTGCTCGTCGGCATCGGCATCGCCGGGGTCGAGCTCATGCTGTTCTCGATGCTGGCCGACGTGGTCGCCGCGGACGCCGCCGAGTCGGGCAAGCGGCGGGCCGGTGTGCTGACCGGGCTGTGGACGGCCATCGAGAGCGGCGTCAGCTCGTTCGGCGCGCTGATCTTCGGGATCATCCTGTCGATCGGCGGGTTCGTCGAGTCCGACGCGAGCACGCCCGTCCAGCAGCCGGACAGCGCCGTGACCGCGGTCCTCATCGGGCAGACCGCGGTCCCGGCGCTGATCATCTTCCTGTCCGTGCTGGTGACGCTGCGGTACCGGCTCAGGCCACCCGACGGGCCAGCACCAGGCGCGTCCGGGTGAACAGCCCGGCCACCAGGGCCGCGACGAGCGGCAGACCCACCACGACCGCGGCCAGGAACAGCCAGGGGACGTCGATCACCGAACCCTCCATGCCGCCGTTCTGGCCGAACTCGCCTCTCCTTTGCATCGGCCAGGTCAGCGCGAGGCCGCCGACCACACCTCCGACGAGGCCGACCACCGCGCCCAGGCCCGCGATGTAGGCGGCCTGGGCGGCCACCACCAGCCTGCGCACCCGGGGCGCCGCGCCGATCGCCGACAGGTTGTTCAGGTCGGGGCGCATGTCGGCCGCCGCCAGCCCGGTGGCCGCGAACGTGCCCCCGAGCACGAGGATCAGCGCCGCGCCGAGCAACAACATAAGGACGGAGGCGCGTTCCTCTCCCTCCTCCCGCTCGGAGTAGAGATACATGTCGCTGTCCAGCTCGCCCCGCAGGTCGGCCTCCATGCGCCGCTCGTCCTGCGGCAGGGACGCGACGTAGAGCGACCGCTCGACCGTGCCGATCCCCGCCTTGGCCAGCGCCTGCGGCGGGATCACGGCGCCCGTCTGGAGGGCGTCGGCGCCGCTCGACACCACGGCCGGCACCCGGAAGGTCCGGGAAGTCGAAGTGCCGTTCGAGTCCCAGGGTTCCGAGGTCACCTCGATCATGCCGTCACGCACCGAGTGCGGGCTGAACGCCACGGCCTTGCCCGCCGCCAGCGCGGCGGCCGCCTGCGGGTCCCGGCGTTTCTGGAGGAAGGCGAGCAGGTCGGCCCCACCGATCGGAGTACGGCCGTAGAACCGGTGTAGGCAGGACTCGCAATTCATGGTCACGGTCAGCAGCAGGAGCCCGCCCTTATTGTTCGTCGCCTCCTGTCCGGTTGCGACCTCCGCCCCGGGGAACCGGGCCCGGACGGCGTCCTTCAGCCGGGCCCACTGCTGGTCGTCCATCCCCGTGGTGCCGCCGACCACCGTGGTGCCCAACGGGAACACCGAGAAGTTGTTCTCCTTCTGGGAGGTGTACGTGCTGCTGGTGGCGATGCCGATCGCGACCGCCCCCATGGTGGCCGCCATGACGGCGGCGGTGGCCGAGGCCGTACGGACGCGGTGACGCGCGGCGTCGCGCACGGACAGGCGCAGCGGCAGCGGCAGCCGGGCGGCGATCCGCGAGGTGGCCTGGACCAGCCACGGCATCAACGCCACCATGCCGAGCACGCACGGCACGAAGGCCGCGGTCATCGTCACCGGGCCCCTGGTCATGGCGTATTCGATCGCGCCCAGCCCGGCCGTCACCAGCACGATCCCGAGCAGGGGGCGCCGGGCGCGCCCGCGGACCTCCGCGGCCCGGCCGGCCAGGATCTGCGCGGTGTTCTGGCGGCTGGCCTGCACCGCCGGCACGATCGCCGCGATCAGCCCGCTGACCAGGCCGAGCGCCGCCACACCGAGTACCGGCAGCCACGGCACGTCGACCGGCCCGTGCGACCAGTCCAGCTCCCTGGCCGCGATCGACTCGACCAGCAGGCCCGGACCGATGCCGAGGACGACCCCGAGCACCGCCGCCGCGCCGCCGAGCACCAGGCCGTCGGCCAGCACGATCACGCGCAGGTGCCGGGCCGACCCACCCTGCGCGGAGATCACCGCCAGCTCCCTGCGCCGCCGCCGCAGCCCCACGGCGAACGCCGGCCCGGCCAGCAGCGCGGTCTCCATGACGACGAGCACGATCACCACGCCGAGCTGGACCAGCTCGCGCGGGTCGTTCCAGATCTGGTGGGAGCCGTCACCCGTGTGGGCGTCGAGCACCGCGCGGGAGGCGACGCCGAGGCCCGCCTTGTTGAGCTGCCGCACCTTCGACCGCGTGACCGGGCCGGAGGTGTCGGCGAGCCAGCCGCTGCTGTTGCCGTCGTTCTGGCGGTTGAGCAGGCCCTCCGGCAGGGCGGCCAGCTCCAGGATGCCGGGCCGGTTGGGGTTCTCGGCGACGCCGACCACCTTCACGGCGCGGTCCGGCCGCCGCACGGTGAGCGTGTCGCCCACCCGGACGCCCAGGTCGGCCATCTTCGGCGAGATCGCCACCTCGCCGGGCGCGGCGGCGTAGCGGCCCTGCTCCAGGGTGCGCATCCCGGCCGTCATGGGGTCGCGCAGATCGACCTCCACGACGTCCGCCTGGTTGAAGCCGTCGGGCAGCCGGACGTTGACCTGGCTCGTCTGGTAGCGCAGCAGGCGGCCCGGGAGCAGCGCGTTGATCTCCGTGGTCGTCCACGGCCGCGGCGAACCGCTGATCTCCGGCTGGTACGCGGAGTCACCGCTGTAGTCCTGCCGGACCGGCGTGCGGTACGGGAAGGTGATCAGGCGGGCGTCGGCCGCCCCTAAGCGCGTGACCGCCCGCTCCTTCGGGGTGAGACTGGTCGTGGCGGCGCCGGTGAGCACCGCCGTGATCACCAGGACGGGCAGGCCGATCATCACCATGATCAGGGCGCTGCGGCCCTTGAAGCGCGACGCGTCCCTGCGGGAGATCCGCAGGGCGGCGAGGAAGGCGCTCATCGGGAGCTCTCCATCCGCATCGCCGACGCCTCCGCGATCAGGCCGTCCCGCAGGTAGACCACCCGGTCCGCCCAGGCCGCGTAGCGCGGCTCGTGGGTGACCAGCAGCACCGCCGCGCCCTCGTCGCAGCGGTTGCGCAGCAGGTGCAGGATCTCGTCGCCGGTGGCCGTGTCGAGCGCGCCGGTCGGCTCGTCGGCCAGCAGCAGCCGCCGCTCGCCGACCAGTGCCCTGGCGATGGCCACGCGCTGGCGCTGGCCGCCGGACAGTTCCTCGGGAAACCGGTCGGCGATCTGGTCGACGCCCACGTCGGCCAGGACGGCCAGCGCCTCCCGGCGGGCCTGGCCGGCGCGGACGCCGTCCAGTTCCCTGGGCAGCATCACGTTCTCGGCAGCCGTCAGGGACGGGATCAGGTTGAGGTCCTGGAAGACGTACCCGACGCTGCCGCGTCGCAGCGCGGCCAGGTCGCGGACCTCGGCCAGGTCGCGGCCCTCGATCCGGACCGTGCCCGTCGTGGGCCGGTCGAGGCCGCCGGCCAGGTTGAGCAGGGTCGACTTCCCCGAGCCCGACGGGCCCATGACCGCGACGAGCTCACCTTGTGCCACCTCCAGGCTCACGCCGCGCAGGGCGTGCACCTGGCCGTGCTCGCGGGTAACGTCCCGCAGCTCCACCACAGTCATTGGTTCTTCTCCTTGACAACGGCCTCGCAGTGGTCGAGCCAGCGCTGCTCGGCCTCGGCCTTGAAGATCATCGATTCCAGGACGAGCCGCTGGGCGAGGCCGTCACCGGCGGCCCTCTTGGCCCTGGTCAGGTCCTGGAGCGTGCGCATGGTCGCCATCCGCTGGGCCAGGATGACCGCGCCCACGTCCACGTCGGTGGCGGCGACGGCCATCGCGATCTTGATGGCTAGTTCGTCCCGAGGCCGGTCGGAGTGGTCGACGGGGGTGCTGAACCATCGCTCCAGTTCCTCCCGACCGGCCTCGGTGATCGTGTAGACGGCCCTGCCCTGCTCGTCGGCTCCGCCCGGCGCCACCAGGCCGTCACGTTCCAGGCGGGCGAGCGTCGTGTAGACCTGGCCGATGTTGAGCGGCCAGGTCGCCCCCGTCGACGCCTCGAACTCCACCCGGAGCTGGTAGCCGTAGCGCGGTGCGCTGCTCAGCAGGGCGAGCAGTCCGTGTCTGATCGACATGGATACTGAGTATGCATACTGAGTATGTCCATCGCAACTGATCCGCGTATTCTGGACACGGAACGCCGTTCAGGCCGATACTCGGGACATGAGCTCCACCCAACCGCCGTTCCGCGCCTCCGACGGGGAACGCGACCGTGCGATCGACGAGCTCAAGCACCGGGCCGTGGAGGGCCGGATCTCCCACGACACCTTCGTCGGCCGGGTCGACCAGGCGCTGCGGGCGCGCAACCAGCACGAGCTCGACGAGCTGGTCGCCGACCTGCCGCGGCGGCCCACGATCAGGCAGCGGCTGACGGACGCGGTCTCGTCGGTGTCGGAGCTCACCACCCGGCTACAGGCGGCCTGGCGGCGGCCGCGGCTGCCCCGGCTGGCGCTGCCGGACGACGACCGGCTGCGTTACGTCGTGGGCCGGGGGTCGGCCTGCGACCTCGTCCTGGCGGACCTGACGGTGTCGCGCGTGCACGCCGAGCTGCGGCGGGAGGGCGACGGCGGCTGGATGCTGGTCGATCTCGGCTCGCTCAACGGCACCCGGCTCAACGGGTGGCGGCTGGTGGGGCCCGTCCGGGTCAAGTCGGGCGACGAGATCTCCTTCGGCGACTGCGGCTTCCTCGTCACCTCAGGCCAACCCTCCTCCTGACCCCTCCTCCGGCCCTGCCCCCCGTGCCGGACGCGCCGAGTCGGCTCCAGAAATACGGATATTTGCGGATTACACGGCGACTGCGCTGATTCATGCTCACATGCGATCCCCCAGTCCCTTGGAGACCACATGCGGCGCACCTCAGCCTCCCTCCTCGCGGGCACGCTCGTCGCGGCACTCGCGTGGGCGTCCGGCCCCTCCACACCGGCGGTCGCCCTCGACCCCTCCCCCGGCGTGGCCGACCTGACCCAGGACATCAACCAGATCCTCGGCGACTCCAGGCTCACGATCGCCAGGGCGGGCGTCGTCGTGAAGAGCGCCGCGAACGGCGAGCAGCTCTACGCCACCGACGCCGGCAAGCTCATGACCCCGGCGTCCAACACCAAGCTGTTCACCTCGGCGGCGGCGGTGGAGACGCTCGGCCTGGACTACCGCTTCCCGACCACCGTGCTGAACACCGGCCGCAAGGTCGGCTCGGTGCTCACCGGCGACCTCGTGCTGCGCGGCAC
Source organism: Nonomuraea sp. NPDC005692 (assembly GCF_040631115.1). Classification (NCBI taxonomy): domain Bacteria; kingdom Bacillati; phylum Actinomycetota; class Actinomycetes; order Streptosporangiales; family Streptosporangiaceae; genus Nonomuraea; species Nonomuraea sp. NPDC005692. The sequence goes on from NZ_JBEXYU010000010.1 coordinate 167,087, forward strand.
CGGCGACCCGACCATGCTCGCCGAGGACTACGACGCGCTGGCGGCCAAGGTCGCGGCGGCCGGCGTCAAGGTCGTCACGGGCAAGCTGATCGCCGACGACACCTGGTTCGACGGCCAGCGACTCGGCACCGACTGGGCCTGGGACGACGAGACCGCCTACTACGCGGCGCCGATCTCCGCACTGACCGCCTCCCCCGACCGCGACTACGACGCCGGCTCGGTGATCGTCTCGGTCGAGGCGGACGGCGGCCAGGTCAAGGTCTCGACCACCCCGGCGACCGACTACCTGAAGATCGTCAACAAGGCCACCGTGGGCGCCGAGACCGACGTGCTCATCGAGCGGCAGCACGGCACGCGGACGGTCGTGATCACCGGCACGGTCGCCGACCCGTACCAGGAGTGGGTGGCCGTGGACGACCCCACGGCGTACGTGTCCTCGCTGTTCCGCAAGGCGCTGGCCGCGCACGGCGTACGGGTGCTCGGGCCGACGGCGACGGGCGCGGCTCCCGCCGGGGCGGCCGAGCTGGCCAGGCACGACTCGATGCCCCTGAGCGAGCTGCTGGTGCCGTTCCTGAAGCTGAGCAACAACATGCACGCCGAGATCCTCACCAAGGCCATGGGCCGCAAGGCCGCGAACCAGGGCACGTGGTCGGCCGGGCTGAAGGTCGCCACGGACTTCGCGAAGGCCAACGGCGTCCAGGTGATCAACATGCGGGACGGCTCGGGGTTGTCGCGCCGCGACGGCTTCTCGCCGGACTCGATCGTCCAGCTGCTGACCGCCGTACGGACCAAGCCGTGGTTCAGCACCTGGTACGAGGCCCTGCCCATCGCCGGCAACGCCGACCGTTTCACCGGCGGCACGCTGCGCAGCCGGATGCGGAACACCCCCGCGGCCAACAACGTGCACGCCAAGACGGGCTCGCTGACCGGCGTGACCTCGCTGTCCGGCTACGTGACCAGCGCCGAGGGCGAGCCGCTGGTCTTCTCGATCATGCTGAACCAGTACCTGTCCGGCTCGCCGAAGGACATCGAGGACAAGATCGCCGTACGGCTCGCCCAGTTCTCGCGGGCGACGGCGACCGACGTCACCGCCCAGCTCAAGGCCGCCGACCAGGGCCCGGCGGGCGACCTGGAGTGCTCGTGGCTGAAGCCGGCCCAGTGCTGACGAACCGATGACGACCCCGGCGGCCCTCCGGACCTCCGGCGGGCTGCCGGGGTTGGTCTGGCTCGACAGGACGGTCATCACGATCTGATCACCTGGAGCTCCAGATATAGTTCGCATTTTCACTACATAGCCGACATGGGCGCGTCAGAATGCGGATTCAACGCCGTGGCGAACCCCCCGATCCCCGGGAGCGCCGGGCCGTCGCCGGCCCCACCCCCAAGCCGGTCGTCCCACCACATGCCCGGCACGCTCCCCTCCCGGCGGGCCCGCGCCGCACGTCCCCCCGCACACCGGACCGCGGCCGGGCCCGCCCCCCTCTCCGACAGAAGGCGGCCCGCCCTTCGAGGCGCCCTTTCTCGCATACAAAAGGGCACGACTAAGGGGCCTGCCCTTGTGGACAGGCCCCTTAGTCGCGCAGTTCAGCCGCTGAGGAATTACTTCAGCTGACGGCGCACTTCGTGTCTTTGCTCTTGATGCCGAGGATCTGGCTCAGGATGTCGCCGGTCTCGAGGACGAGCACGCCGCTGGTGCTGTTGTCGACCTCGCCACGGGCGAAGATGTTCTCGTCACCGCAGACGAAGAGAACCCGGCCCGGGTCCTCGTCGGAGTGAGGGACGAAGGCCATGTGAGGGGTCGCCGCTAGAGCGGAGCCGCCGACCATGACCATCCCGCCGACGAGCCCGGCCAGGATGAGCCCTTGTCTGAACATATCGATTCTCCTTGATACCTATCGACTACTCTCCGTAGCTATCGGGAGGAGATTTGCCCTAGGCCCTCTTTCAACAAACGCCGGTATTTCTGTCTTTACCAGCGAAAATACGCCGCATGGGGGAAGGGGTGACACAGCTCGCCCTTCTTGACCGATCGGTGTACGCGGCAGAGGAATATCCGGCCCCGCCATGACCTGCCGCTGACGGCGGGCGTCAGGGAAGGGTGAGAACCACCGGGCCGTCGGTGGTGATGGCCACCGTGTGCTCGACGTGGGCACTCCTGCTGCCGTCCGCCGAGCACACCGACCACCCGTCCTCGGCCATGAGGTACTCGTCGTCGCCGCCCGCCATCAGGCTCGGCTCGATGGCGATCACCAGTCCGGGGCGCAGTCGCAGGCCGCGTCCGGGGCGGGCCTCGTTGGGCACGAACGGCGACTCGTGCATGGCCCGGCCGATGCCGTGGCCGCCGAAGTCGTTCTGCATGCCGTAGCCGGCGCCGCGGCCGACCAGCGACATCGCGTGCCCGATGTCGCCCATCCAGCCGCCCGGCACGGCGGCCGCGATGCCCGCCGCCAGCGTCTCCTCGGCCACCCGGATGAGCTTGAGGTCCTCGGCCCGCGCGTGCCCGACGACGAAGGTGACCGCGCCGTCGGCGTGCCAGCCGTCGACGTGCGCGCCGAAGTCCACGCTCAGCACGTCGCCCTCACGCAGCCGGTACGGCGTGGGCAACCCGTGCAACATGACCCCGTTCACCGACGTGCACACCACCCCCGGGTACGGCATGGCCCCGAACGACGGGTGGTAGCCGAGGAACGACGACCGCGCCCCGGCCTCGTGCATGACCTCGCGGGCCACGTCGTCGAGCTGCAGCAGCGACACCCCGACGGCGGCCCGCTCCCGGACGGCGGCGTGCACGGCGGCCACGACGCGGCCCGCCTCCCGCATGGCGTCGATCTCCCCGGCGGTCTTGAGCGTGATCACAGCGGCCTCCCAGCCCTCGGCGCGATAACTATACCGGTATTACTATCACGCTTCCCGAGAGCTCGCAGCGACCTCACCACCCGCTTGACTAATCACCCAGAGTACTCGTTATAGTGCTCAGAGTATGCGTTTCGGACGGTTCTCCATGCTCGCTCTGGCGCTCGCGGCAGGGGCCGTCGACGCGCTGAGCTTTCTCGCGCTCGGACAGGTGTTCACCGCGAACATGACCGGCAACGTCGTCCTGCTCGGCCTGGCGCTCGGCACCGGCGACACCTCGCACGTCATCCGCTCGGGGATCGCCCTGACCACGTTCTGCCTGGGCCTGGCCATCGGCTTCACCCTGCTGGGCCGCGCCGCCCCCGCCGGACGCGCTCCCCCGCCCCCGCGGACCGCCACACCACCCGCCCGCGCGCCGACGCAGGCGCCGGGCGGGGAACCGCCGGAGGGACCGAACCGGGAACCCGCGAAAGTGCGGGCCCGGGAGCCTGCGGAGGTGCCGGTGGGGGTGCCGGTCGGGACGCCGGTGGGGGTGCCGGTGCGTCCGCTGGTGGTGCTGCTCGCGGAGTTGGTGCTGCTGGTGGTGGTGGCGGCCGGATGGGCGGCGCGCGCGCTGCCGCATCCGGCGCTGATCGCCGCCTCGGGAACCGCGATGGGCCTGCAGAGCGCGGTCACGCGCTGGGCGGGCGGCCCCGGCCTGTCCACGACCTACGTCACGGGCACGCTGACCAGCCTGGCGGGCCAGGCGGTCGGCCCGCGCTCGGGGGTGCTGCGCCCTTTGGGCGTGGTGCTCTGCGTGGCCTCGGGCGCCGTCGTCGCGGCCTCGGCGCTGCGCGTGCACGCCGCCGTCACCCCGTTCATCGCCCCGGCCACGGTCGCGGCGGCCACCGCCGCCTGGGTCCTCACCACGACCCACCGCGCGAGACCGCGCCCACACGCCCGGTCGGCCCTGTAACGAGAAGGCGGAGGGCCAGCGCTGCACCCCAGAGGCGGCACACTCCGGGACAGGTCTGCCCGGAAGCCCCGAGGCGACAGGCTTACGACAGGTCAGCCCCGAGGCGGCGCGTCTTGCGGCAGGTCAGCCCCGAAGTCCCAAGGCGGCACACCTTGCGGCAGGTCAGCCTGGTATCTCCGAGGTGGCAGGTTTGCGGTAGGTCAGCAGGTAGCGCCAGAAGAGCAGCCTGCGCAGGGAGAAGCCGGGCAGCAGGGACGCCGCTTCCCGCCGTACCTCCGCCAGGGACATGTCCGCCGGCCGCACCGGCGCGGGCACCGTCCCGGCACGCGGGCCGCCCGCCCGCTCTCCCGCCGTCACCGCCACCCGTGCCGCCGCGTTCACCGGTACGGCGGCCAGGCTCCACACGAAGTCGGCGGCCGTCCGCTCCGCGTAGCACCCGAGGACGGCCAGCACCCCGCCGGGCGCCAGCGCGTCCCGGAAGGCGGCCACGGTCCCGAACGGCATGTGGTGCAGGCTGGCCAGGCAGGAGATGTAGTCGTAGCGCCCCGCGGGCAACTCCATGCGCGTGACGTCGGCGCACAGAAACCGGACCCCGCTCACCGGCGACGACGAGGCGGCCTCGATCACCTCGGGCGCCGGGTCGACCGCGTCCACCTCGATCCCGAGGCCCGCCAGCCGCCGCGCGAACCGCCCGGTGCCACAGCCGACGTCGAGCGCCGTCCGGGCTCCCCTGGGCACGAGCCGGGCCATCGCCGGGTGGTAGTGATCGTTGTGATCGAAAGGCATCCCGGCATCATGCCACCGCCTCGCCGGCGAAACCCCACAAACGGGAGAAAAGCATCGCCCGCCCACTGACCGTGCAGCAGGCGGGCGACGTACGGCGGAAAGGTCAGGCCTTCAGCCAGCTCATCATCGGACGCAGCTTCGCGCCCGTCTTCTCGATCGGGTTCTCGGCCAGCTCCTCGCGGTGACGCGTGAACTCCTTCTGGCCGCCGTCGAACTCCTCGACGAGCTGCCGGGCGAAGGTGCCGTCCTGGATCTCGCCGAGGATGCGGCGCATCTCCTGACGGGTCTCGTCGGTGATGACGCGCGGGCCGCGGGTGTAGCCGCCGTACTCGGCGGTGTCGGAGACCGACCAGTACATCTTGGAGATGCCGCCCTCGTACATGAGGTCGACGATGAGCTTCATCTCGTGGAGGCACTCGAAGTAGGCGACCTCGGGCTGGTAGCCGGCCTCGATGAGGGTCTCGAAGCCCGCCTTGATCAGCTCGGAGACGCCGCCGCACAGCACGGCCTGCTCGCCGAACAGGTCGGTCTCGGTCTCCTCGGTGAAGGTGGTGCGCAGCGCGCCGGCGCGGGTGCCGCCGATGCCCTTGGCGTACGACAGCGCCAGGTCGAGGGCCTTGCCGGAGGCGTCCTTCTCGACGGCGACCAGACACGGGACGCCGCGGCCGGCCTCGAACTGGCGGCGGACCAGGTGGCCCGGGCCCTTCGGGGCGACCATGCAGACGTCGACGCCCTCGGGCGCCTCGATGAGGCCGTAGCGGATGTTGAGGCCGTGGCCGAAGAAGAGCGCGTCGCCCTCGACGAGGTTGGGGGCGACGTGCTCGGCGTACAGGTGGCGCTGGATGTGGTCCGGCGCGAGGATCATGGTGAGGTTGGCCTCCTCCACCGCCTCGGCCGGGGTGACGACCCGCAGCCCGTCGTTCTCCGCCTTCTCGCGGCTCTTGGAGCCCTCGGGGAGGCCGACGCGCACGTCGACGCCGGAGTCACGCAGGGAGAGCGCGTGGGCGTGGCCCTGGCTGCCGTACCCCAGCACGGCCACGTGACGCCCCTGGATGATCGACAGGTCGGCCTGGTCGTCGTAGTAGATCTCGGTCACTTGAATAAACCTTTCAGGCGGTACGGTCCAGTGCCCTGAGGGACCGGTCTGTGATGGAACGGGCGCCGCGGCCGATGGCCACCATGCCCGACTGGACGAGCTCTTTGATCCCGAACGGCTCAAGGACCTTGACGAACGCCTCGAGCTTGTCGGGAGTGCCGGTGACCTCTATGGTCACCGCGTCGGCCGCGACGTCCACGCAGCGGGCACGGAAGAGGTTGACGAGTTCGAGGACGTGCGACCGGTTCTCGGCGTCCGCCTTGACCTTGATCAGCATGAGTTCGCGCTGGACCGACTGTGACGGGTCCAATTCGACGATCTTCAGGACGTTGACCAGCTTGTTGAGCTGCTTGGTGACCTGTTCAAGGGGCAGTTCCTCCACGCTCACCACGATCGTGATGCGCGAGATGTCGTCGTGCTCGGTGGGCCCGACGGCGAGCGAGTCGATGTTGAACCCCCGCCTGCTGAACAGCGCGGAGACCCGAGCGAGAACACCCGGCTTGTTCTCGACAAGCACGGACAGCGTGTGTCTACTCATCCTCGTTCTCCCACTTCGGCGCCATGTCACGGGCGATCTTGATGTCGTCGTTGCTGGTGCCGGCCGCGACCATGGGCCAGACCATGGCGTCCTGGTGGACGACGAAGTCGATCACGACCGGCACGTCGTTGATCTCCATGGCCTTCCTGATGGTCGCGTCGACGTCCTCGGCGCGCTCGCACCTCAGGCCCACACAACCATAGGCCTCGGCCAGCTTGACGAAGTCGGGGATGCGACGCGCGGTCTGCAGGTTGGTGTTGGAGTACCGCTCCTCGTAGAAGAGCGTCTGCCACTGGCGGACCATGCCGAGGTTGCCGTTGTTGATGACGGCGATCTTGACCGGCACGCCCTCCAGGGCACAGGTGGCCAGCTCCTGGTTGGTCATCTGGAAGCAGCCGTCGCCGTCGATGGCCCACACCGTGGCCTCCGGCCGGCCCATCTTCGCGCCCATGGCGGCCGGGACGGCGAAGCCCATCGTGCCGAGGCCGCCGGAGTTGATGAACGTCCCGGGGTTCTCGTAGTCGATGAACTGCGCGGCCCACATCTGGTGCTGGCCGACCCCGGACACGTAGTAGGCGTCGGGCCCGGCGATGGCGCTCAGCCGCTCCATCACGTACTGGGGGGCCAGCGTGCCGTCCTCGAAGGTCTCGTAGCCCAGCGGGTAGGTCTCCTTGTAGCCGTTCAGGACGGTCCACCAGTCGGTGTAGTCGCCCTTCTGGCCGGAGGCCTGGATCGCGCCGACGAGGTCGCTGATGACCTCCTTGCAGTCGCCCACGATGGGCACGTCGGCGTGCCGGTTCTTGGAGATCTCGGCGGGGTCGATGTCGGCGTGCACGATCTTGGCCTGCGGCGCGAACGAGGCCAGGTTGCCGGTCACCCGGTCGTCGAAGCGCACGCCCAGCCCGATGATCAGATCGGATCTCTGCAGCGCGCCCACGGCCGAGACGCTACCGTGCATGCCCGGCATGCCCATGTGCTGGGGGTGGCTGTCCGGGAACGTGCCACGGGCCATCAGGGTGGTGACGACCGGGATGCCGGTCAGCTCGGCGAGCTGCAGCAGTTCGGCCGACGCACCGGCCTTGTGCACGCCGCCGCCGACGTACAGGACCGGCCGCTGGGACTCGGCGATCAGCTTGGCGGCCTCGCGGATCTGCTTGGAGTGCGGCCTGGTGACCGGGCGGTAGCCCGGCAGCTGCATGACCGGCGGCCAGCTGAACGTGGTCTGGGCCTGCAACGCGTCCTTGGAGATGTCCACCAGCACCGGCCCCGGACGGCCGGTCGAGGCGATGTGGAAGGCCTCCATGATCGTGCGCGGGATGTCCGCGGGATCGGTGATCAGGAAGTTGTGCTTCGTGATCGGCATGGTGATGCCGGAGATGTCGGCTTCCTGGAACGCGTCCGTGCCGATCATCGGCGCGGCGACCTGGCCGGTGATCGCCACGATCGGCACCGAGTCCATGAAGGCGTCGGCGATCGGCGTCACCAGGTTGGTGGCTCCGGGGCCGCTGGTCGCCATGCACACGCCCACCTTGCCGGTGGCCTGCGCGTAACCCTCGGCCGCGTGGCCGGCGCCCTGCTCGTGCCGTACAAGCACGTGCCGGACCTTGGTCGAGTCGTAAAGGGGATCGTAGGCGGGCAGAATCGCGCCGCCCGGGATCCCGAACACGGTGTCGACTCCCACGTGCTCCAGCGCCCTCACCAGGGCCTGTGCACCTGTCATCCGTTCGGTCATCGGCTCGTTCCTTGCGTGGCTACTCACTTAAGGACATAAAAAATGCCCCTTCCCACCGGTGGGGGTGGGACTGGGGCGGCGCGCAGGTCGGAGTGCTTCGCTATCGGCCTGCGCGCCGGCGAAGTACTACGAGAATCTCACTGCGAAGCATGGCTTACACCATAGCCGCTCAGAACGCCCCGATGTCAACTTGGCGGGACGCGAGTCTCAAACCGTGAGACTCGTACGCATGAGACTGTCCACGCCGCGGGCCGCCATGGGACGCGCCACCAGGAATCCTTGCCCTCTGGTGCAGCCCATCTCGCGCAGCAGCTCCAGCTGCTCGGGGCGTTCGATGCCCTCGGCCACCACGGTGAGCCCGAGGTCGTGGCCGAGCCGCACGATCGTACGGGTGAGCAGGGTGAGCGTGTCGTCCCTGCCCAGGCCCGACACGAACGACGGGTCGATCTTGATCATGTCGACCGGGAGCTGCCTGAGGAAGGCCAGCGAGGCGTAGCCGGTGCCGAAGTCGTCGATCGCCAGCCGCACGCCCAGCGCGCGCAGCTCCGACAGCCGCCTGATGGTCTCCTCGGCGTCCTCGACCAGCATCTCCTCGATCACCTCGAGGGTGAGCGCGGAGGCGGGCAGGCCGCTCTCGGCCAGCGCCTGCTCGACGGTCTCGACGAAGCGGGGGGCGGTGATCTGCCGGGCCGACAGGTTGAGCGACAGGCCGATGTCCCAGGACGAGGCCCGCCAGGACGCCACCTCGCGGCACGCCTCGCGCAGGATCCACTCGCTCAGCGGCACGATCAGCCCGGTGTCCTCGGCCGGGCCGAGGAACTGCTCGGGCGGCACGAACACCGAGCCGCGCCACCACCGCACCAGCGCCTCGACCGCGGTCACCCGGGAGGTGGCCAGGTCGACCACGGGCTGGTACTCGATGGCGAACTGCTGCTCGATGAGCGCCCGCTGCAGGTCGGCGGCCAGCTCCAGGCGGCGCACCACGTCGGCGTGCATCTGCGCGGCGAACACCTCGACCCGCCGCCCGCCCAGCTCCTTGGAACGCGCCATCGCCACATCGGCGTTGCGCATGAGGTCGCCGGCGGGCAGGCCGTCCTCGGTGAAGGCCACGCCCACGCTCGCGGTCAGCGCCACGTCGCGGTCGGCCACTCGGAACGGCTCCTGGGAGACCGCGCGTACCAGGCGCTCGGCCATGTCCACGGCCATCTGCGCGTCGCCGCCGGTCTCCACGAGCACGGCGAACTCGTCGCCGCCCCACCGGGCCAGCGTGTCGTCGGCGCGTACGGCCCCGCGCAGCCGGCGGGCGGCCTGGCCGAGCAGGTAGTCGCCGCTGGCGTGCCCCACCGAGTCGTTGACGGAGGTGAACCCGTCGAGGTCAAGGAAGATCACCGCGACGTTGCCGGACGTGCGCCCGGACAGCACCTCGCGGGTGCGCTCCTCGAAGTAGGCGCGGTTGGGCAGCCCGGTGACGCCGTCGTGGAAGGTCAGGTGGGCGACCTGGTTGCGCAGGGCCTCCTCGTCGCTGACGTCGCGGGTGGTGACGAGCATGAGGTCGTCGCCGCCGATGTGGCGGGTGGCGACGGACTCGGTGGGCCGCCAGGTGCCGTCGGCGGCGCGCACCCGGCAGGCGATCATGCAGGCGCCCGGCGCGGCGCCCTCCTCGTCGGTGGTCATGGCGCGCATCGCGGCCTGGATGCCCGGGACGTCCTCGGGGTGGATGTAGTCGAAGATCGAGCCGCCGACCAGCTCCTCGGGCGGGTAGCCGTACGTGACCTCGACACCGGCGCCGATCTCGTGGACGACGCCCTCGTAGTCGCACAGCAGCACCACGTCGCCGGTGCTCTCGGCCAGCTCCCTGAGCTGCCGCTCGCCCAGCGAGACCAGGCCGCGCAGCCGGATGGACGCCGCCGAGAGCACGAACAGGCGGACGAGCAGGAGCAGCACCACGGAAACCGCGACCACCACGACGCCGGTGACCGGCTGCGCGGCCCGGGATCCCGCCAGGTGGGCGAGCAGCGTGCAGGCGGCCACGGCCACGAGCGCGAGCGGCATCATCGCGACCACGTTGCGCACGATGGGACCGCCGACCGGCCGCGCCCGCGGCCCCCAGGGCACCGCGGCCAGCAGCAGCAGCGCGACGGGCACGAGCATGACGGTCCACATGGGCGGCGGGTCGCCGGCCAGGCGGGCCATGGCGGCCGACAGGCCGCCGACGGTCATGGTGGCCAGCACGCCCACCCCGGCCAGGCCGAGCAGCCAGGAGCCCGCCCGGCTGGTGAGCACCGAGGGGATCACCCCGCAGGTGACCAGCAACGCGATCATCGGCGGCACCATGGCGAACGTGAACGTGGGCGCGTCACCCGCGTCCTCGTAGTAGTGGCGCAGCGCCACCACCCAGCCGACGAGGAAGAGCGAGGCCGCGCACAGGTACGCGTCCGTGAGATGCCGTAACACGACCTTGGCCGGGAACCTGCGGTCGGCGGCGATCAGCGCGCCGCCCGCGATGATCACGGTGCCGAGCAGGACGAACAGATCGGCGAAGCTGACGACGAAGCTGGTGGCCACCGCGCGCAGCGCCACGCCGGCGAGCCACACGACGGCGCCGCCGCCCATCCAGCGCGCGGCCATCGCCATCGAGCGGTGTTCGGCCGACCTGACCGAGGCCACCAGCAGCGAGGCGGCGGCGACCAGGGCCGCCACGCCTCCCGCCACGGCACCGGTCAGCACGGCCGGCCCGCCCGAGAGGAGCGCGGCGGTGAACGCCACCACTCCGGCCGCCCCTGCGGCGGCCAGCGGCGCCCGTGGATCACGCCAGCGGATCACAGTCGTTGCCCATCCTGTCTTGAACCCTGCACCAGTGACCGCCGAAGCCCGGCGCTCACATCGCCAGTGTGTGCGGTCGCGGATGCGCGGGTGGTGACAACGCCGATGTCGTCACCGATCTGATAACCACACAGACCAATTTCCGCCAAGAGTTCCTTGACAGCGAGTCAGGAACTCCCTGCAGACGCCACCGTACGCACGAAAGGTCACGGACCAGCCACGTTCCGGGATCCTCTCAATACGAGTCGGTAATGACGTTGATCAACTCTTCACCTGCGCGGTAGCGCCCGAGCTGCTCGCGGATCAGCCGGAGCGTGCGCCGTACGGAGGCGGGGGTGCTGCCCGCGATGTGCGGCGTGATCAGCACGCCCGGAGCGCTCCAAAGGGGGTGGCCCTCCGGCAGCGGCTCGGGCGCGGTGACGTCGAGCGCGGCGCGTAGCCTACCGGTTTTGAGCTCGGCGATCAGGGCTTCGGTGTCGACCACGCCACCCCTGGCCGCGTTGACCAGGACGGCGCCGTCCTTCATGCGGGCCAGGAAGGCGGCGTCGACCATGCCGGCGGTGTCGGGCGTGGCGGGCACGAGCAGGACCACGACGTCGGCCGACGGCAGCAGCGCGGGCAGCTCCTCCATGGCGTGCACGCCCTCGCGCGCGCTCCTGGCCACCCGGACGACCTCGACCTCGAAGCCGCTCAGCCGCCGCTCGACCGCCGCGCCGATGGACCCGTGGCCGACGATGAGCACGGTGGAGTCGGCCAGCACGTCGGTGTGGTGGTAGGTCCACTCGCCGCGGCGCTGGGCGTCGGTGAATCCAGGGAACTCCCTGAGCACCGCGATCATCGCGCCGACCGCCCACTCGGCGGTGCCGGCGTCGTGCACGCCGCGGGCGTTGCACAGCACCGCCCCCTCGGGCAGGTGCGGCCGGTACGGCTCCACCCCCGCGGTGACGGTCTGCACCAGCCGCAACGAGCGCATCCGCGCCAGCGTCCCCGGCACGTCGGGCACCACGACCAGCGGCGGGATCCAGACCTCGACGTCCTCGATGCCGTCCGGCATGGCCGAACCATCGTAAACAGTGCATTCGACGCCTGGCATGTCAGACAGGACATCCGCCGCCGCTTCGGACGGAACCCAGATCTTCATGCCGAGAACCTTACGACCCGCGGGGAAGTATGGAACACATGAGGAAGCTCTGGACGATCCTGCTCCTGGCCGCGCTCGCCGCCTGCTCGGCCGGCGGCGAGGCGCCGACGGCGGCGGCGGTCCCGGACCCGGCGGCCTCGGCCCCGACGGCCTCGGTCCCGGCGGCCAGGGCGCCCCGCGCTCCCGAGGACGTGGCGACCGGCCTGGCCGTGCCGTGGGCGATCGCGTTCCTGCCCGGCGGGGACGCCCTGGTCACCGAGCGGGACACGGCCAGGCTGCTGCGCGTCACCCCCGCGGGCGCGGTCACCGAGGTCGCCCGGATCGGCGACGCGCGGCCCGGCGGCGAGGGCGGCCTGCTGGGCGTGGCGGTCAAGGACCGGCAGGTCTTCCTGTACTACACCGCCGAGCAGGACAACCGGATCGTCCGCTACCGGCTCGGCGACGACGGCCTCGGCGACGAGCGGCTCCTCGTGGAGGGCATCCCCAAGGGCGGCATCCACAACGGCGGCCGGCTCGCCTTCGGCCCCGACGGCTACCTGTACGCCACCACCGGCGAGACCGGCGACCGCGGCCTGGCCCAGCGGCGCGACTCGCTCGGCGGCAAGATCCTGCGCATGACCGTGGACGGCGCCCCCGCCCCCGGCAACCCGTTCGGCACGCTCGTCTACAGCTACGGCCACCGCAACGTCCAGGGCCTGGCCTGGGATGCCGCGGGCCGCCTGTACGCCTCCGAGTTCGGCGCCGACACCTACGACGAGATCAACCTGGTCCGGCCGGGCGCCAACTACGGCTGGCCGGAGGTCGAGGGCAAGGGCAAGGACGCCCGGTTCGTCAACCCCATCCTCACCTGGCCCACCGGCGAGGCGTCGCCGTCCGGCATGGCGTACGCGGACGGCGCGCTGTGGGTGGGCACGCTGCGCGGCCAGCGGCTGTGGCAGGTGCCGCTGGCCCCGGACGGCTCGCCGGGCACGCCCGTGGCCCGCTTCACCGGCCGCTACGGCAGGCTGCGCGCGGTCACCGCGGCGCCCGGCGGCGGCCTGTGGGTGAGCACCAGCAACAAGGACGGCCGCGGCTCACCGCGTGCGGGTGACGACCGGATCCTGTCGGTCGCCACGTCCTAGCCGGCCGCGCCGCAGGTGAGCGCGGTCTGCGGCCGGTACTTGGTGACCAGCTTCTTGTCCTTCTTCACGATCTCGCCGTCCTTGTGGAACACGCGGGTGACGTCGATCGTGAAGCCCTGCTGGCCGGTGGCGGCCACGCAGCCCGGCTCGTCGCTGGTCGCCCGGCCGAACGGCTTGAAGTCGCGCCGCTCGGACTCGACCGCCTCGACCTTGTCGTACCGCTTGGTGCTCCACAGGGTGACGCTGACCGTCGTGGCGGTGGTGGCGGTCTTGATCAGCACGCCGTACTCGGAGTCGTTGCGCCACTTGAGGTCGCGGTCGGGGTAGAGCAGCGCCACGTCGCGCCCGGCCGGGTAGGAGGGCGCGTAGTAGTCCATGGGCTCGTGCTCGACCAGGTCGAAGCCGCCGAGGAAGGCCGCGTTGTACAGGGTGGTGGCGAACTGGGAGACGCCGCCGCCGACGATGTCGACCATCCGGCCGCCGACGATCTGGCCGGCCCGGACGTAGCCGTCCTCGACCGTGCGCTCGCCGGTCGCCTCGTTGAGCGAGAACGTCTCGCCCGGCTTGACCAGCCTGCCGTCGAGCTGCTGGGCCATGCGCCGGATGTTGGTGACGCGCGGCGGGCAGCAGTCGAAGGTCGTGCTGAACGTGCCGACGTTCTCCTTGATGCCGAGGCCGCGGAGCTGGCTCGTGGTGACCTCCGGGGTGACCACGCCCAGCTTGACCTCCACGGTCCGGGGGCCGGCGGAGGCGAGCAGCTTCTCGACGTCGCGGGCCACCAGCTTGGCGTTCACACCCCTGCCCTTGCGCGCGGGCACCAGCACCGGCTTGTCGCCGACGATCTGGTACGTCGCGTCGCGCGGCTGCTGGGTGGCGTCCACGAGGCTGTTCTCCACCGGCGCGAGCGCGGCCTCCGCGTCGAACTCGGGGACGAGCGCACCGTCACCGTCCGGCACGTAGGTCAGGTGGGCGGCGATCATGGCCGGGGTGAGCTGGGCCTGCTTGCCGGCGAGGGTCAGCGTGACGGGCGCGGAGACGGCCTTCCTGGCCGCGGCCAGGGCCGACTCGACGTTCTCGGTCGAGGTGGCGGGCTTGGCCGGGCGCATGGACAGCACCACCGCGCCGCCGCCGCGCAGGAACGCCTCGCCGATCCGGCGCACGGCGTCGTCCCGGTCGAGGAGCACGCCGTCCTCGGGCATGCGGGCCTTGGGCTCCAGCCCCGAGAAGGTCACCCTGCCCTCGCGGGCCTGCTTGTCCACGCCTTCGGCCAGGCCCTCGACGGTCCTGGTGAGCTGGGAGGAGTCGATGGTGATCTTGGGCGGGACGTCGGTCGTGCCGGTCAGGCCGCGCCAGACCTCGACCGGGCCGGGGAAGCCGCTGGGGGCCTGCCCGATGGTGCCGACCACGTCGAGCTCGAGTCCGGCCTCGTCGGGCTGGACGGTGTCCTTCTTTCCGTTGATGTTCACCGTGACCGGCCGGCTGAGCCTGGGGCCCAGCTCGGTGCGCAGCTTGTCGGCCGCCTGGGTGACGGTCAGGCCGCCGATCTCCACGCCGCCCACCCGGGTGCCGCGCAGCACGGCCCCCGACATCATCACGGCCGGCACCACGTACGCCAGCGTGGCCAGGACGAGCACCAGCACCAGCACCCCGGGCAGCAGACGGCGCCGGCGGGCGGGCTCAGGCTCGAAGGCGGGCGGCCGGTCGCCGCCGCCCCCGAACACGGGGGCGGGCGCGGCGGGGTCCTTGTCCTTCATCGGCCACGGCTGCGCGGGCGGCGCCTTCGGTGGCAGCGCACCGCCGGTCTGACCGCCGGGCGCGCTCGGTCCTGGGGCCGGCCGGGGCTCCTGCTGGTCCTGCGGGCCGAAGATGTCACGGGACACGCCCGGAGGTAATCCTTCGATCCGCGGCTTCTTGGAGACACCCGACGTGGGCATCGGCACCGAGGCGAACGGGTCGGTCGGTGATTCGATCGGTCCGGCGTTTCGCACGCCTCAATCTCCTCCCGGTCCGCAGCCAAGTCTCAGGCAACAGTAAGGCACGAGTGTCCGACTATGTCACCAGAAACGAATACGGAAGTGTGTCAACCTAGCCACCGGTAGCGATGTTCCGGCCGTCCCGCGGTGCCGTACCTGGGGTGGAGCTCGGCCCGGCCCGACGCGCACAGGTGCTCCAGATACCGCCGCGCGCTCACCCTCGACAGGCCCGTGAGCTCGGCCGTCTCGGCCGCCGACAGGTCGCGCCCGGCCTCGCGCAGCGCCTGTGCCACCAGCGCGCAGGTGGCCGGCGACAGGCCCTTGGGCACCGGGACGGGCTGCTTGGGCGCGCCGAACAGCCGGTCCACGTCGTCCTGGCGGGCCTGGGGGCCGATGGCGGTGAGCCGCCTGCGGGTGTCGGCGTACTGGCGCAGGCGTTCGGTGAGCGCGGCCGCGGTGAACGGCTTGATCAGGTAGTTGACCGCGCCGCCGCGCATGGCCTCCCTGACCGTGGCGACGTCGCGGGCCGCGCTGATCATCAGGACGTCCACGTCGTCGATGGCCTTGAGCACCTCCAGGCCGGACATGTCGGGCAGGTAGATGTCGAGCAGGACCAGGTCGGGCCGGAGCTCGGCCACGGCGGCGAGCGCGTCGGCACCGGTGTGCGCCACGGCGACGACCTCGAAGCCGGGCACGCGCGCGACGTACCCGCCGTGGATACGGGCGACCATGAAGTCGTCGTCCACCACCAGGACCCGTACGTCGTTCACGCGCGGGCCTCGGCGGGCAGCAGGGCGGTGAAGACGGCGCCGCCGGCGTTGCGCACCCGGACCCAGCCGCCCCGGCGCAGGCACGCCTGCCGGGTCAGGGCCAGGCCCAGGCCGCGCGGCCCCGACAGGGCGGCCTTCGTCGTGAACCCCTCCCTGAAGACCTCCTCCACCAGCTCGGGGGTGATGCCGGGGCCCGAGTCGCCGACGCGGACGTGCAGGCCATCGGCGTCGGCCACGACCGAGACCTCGATCGTGCCGCCCGCGCCGTCGAGCGCGTCGATCGCGTTGGCGACCAGGTTGCCGACCACGAGGACGGCGTCCTGCGGGTCGCCGAGCGCGCCCTCCGGCACGGCGGAGTTCTCGGCCAGCACCAGCCGCGCCCCGCGCTCGGCCGCCTCGGCCGACTTGGCCAGCAGCAGCGCGGCCAGCGTAGGGTCCTGGACGCGTTCGCGCAGGCCGGTGGCGTACGCGCCGGAGGTGGTGCGGGTGATGAAGCCGATCGCGGCCTCGTGCTCGCCGAGCTCCAGCAGGCCGACGACGGTGTGCATGCGGTTGGCGAACTCGTGGGCCTGGGCGCGCAGGGCCTCGGTCGCGCTGCTGGTGTCGTCCAGCTCGCGGGCCAGGCGGACCAGCTCGGTGCGGTCGCGCAGGGTGACGACCCAGCCGCGGTGCCGGCCGCGTACCGCGACCGGGGTCCTGTTGAGCACCAACACCCGCTCGCCGTGCAGCACCACGCGGTCCTCGCCCGGGTCGGCGCCGGTCAGCACGTCGCGCATGCGCTCGGAGACCGGCATGCTGGTCACGTCGGCCCCGAGGTCGCCGAGCAGGTCGCGGGCCGCGTCGTTGACCAGCGTGACCCGCCCGGCCAGGTCGAGGGCGAGCACGCCCTCCTTCACGCCGTGCAGCACCCCCTCGCGCTGCTCCAGCAGCGCGGCGATCTCGCGCGGCTCCAGCCCGAACGTCTGCCTGCGTACCCGGGCGGTGATCAGCGCGGCCAGCGCCAGACCGGCCAGCAGCACGGCCAGCGCGGTCCAGATCAGCGGCGGCAGCGCGCCGCCGAGCTGGCCGGTGACCGTGGTCTGCAGCACGCCGACCGACACCAGGCCGATGACGTTGCCGTATTCGTCGCGGATGGGAGTCTTGCCCCTGACCGTGGTGCCGATCGTGCCCGTCTCGGTGCCGACCCAGCTCCGGCCCGTACGCAGGACCGCGGTGCCGTCGGTGGACAGCCGCTTGCCGATCAGGGCGGCGTTGGGATGGGCGTAACGCTTCTGCTCGGCGTTGGCGATGGCCACGTAGTCGGCTCCGGTCTCGTGCTGGACGCTGAGCGCCAGCGGCTGCAGCACCGACTCCGGGTTCTCCAGCCGGAAGGCGTCGCGCACCTGCGGAAGGGCGGCCACCGACTGGGCGATGGCCAGGGCGCGCTGCTGGTGCAGCGCGTCGAGCTGCTCCCTCGTGTGCCCCGCCCACACGCCTGCCGTGCCGCCGACGGCGAGCAGCACGATCACCATCTGGAGCACGAACAGCTGGGTGCCGAGGGGGGCGTCGGTAACCCTGCGCACGCCCACATGGAAACAAAGCCAGGTCACGGCCAGGTCGCGACCAATACGACCACTATGACGGCAACCGCCCAAAGCCTCGACCGGGCAGGGAACGGGCATCACCATCGCAGCCCTACGACTGTGCGAATCCCCCCTTGGAGTGATCATGCGCTTGCGCGTATTCGCCGCCGCCCTGGCGGCACTCTCCGTCGCCGCCCTGTCCGGCTGCGGCGAGACCGGCGCCTCCGGCGGCGACGGATCCCTGCGGATCATGGCCCCCGCGGCGGCCGGCGGCGGCTGGGACCAGACCGCCCGTACGGCCGAGCAGGCCCTCAAGACGGCCGACCCCAAGCGCAAGGTCGAGGTCTACAACGTGCCGGGCGCGGGCGGCACGATCGGCCTGGCCCAGCTCGCCGGCGAGAAGGGCAACGGCAACCTGCTGATGACCATGGGCCTGGTCATGGTGGGCGCGATCGAGCAGAACAAGTCGAAGGTCACCCTGGCCGAGACCACCCCCATCGCCAAGCTGACCGAGGAGTACGAGATCGTCGTGGTCCCGGCCGACTCCCCGTTCAAGACGCTGGCCGACATGGTCGCCGCGTGGAAGGCCGACCCGGCGAAGGTCTCCGTCGCGGGCGGCTCGGCGGGCGGCACCGACCACATCGTGGCCGGGCTGATGGCCAAGGCCGCGGGCGTGGACCCCAAGCAGGTCAACTACATCGCCCACTCCGGCGGCGGCGAGGCGCTCAACGCGCTGCTGGGCAGCAAGGTCAGCGCGGGCATCTCGGGCGTCGGCGAGTTCGCCGAGCACGTCAAGTCCGGCAAGCTGCGGGCGCTGGCCGTCAGCAGCGGCTCGCGCGTGGCCGGCCTGGACGCGCCGACGTTGAAGGAGGGCGGCCTGGACGTCGAGCTGGCCAACTGGCGCGGCTTCGTCGCCCCCGGCGGCCTGGACGACGCCGCCAAGAAGTCCCTCACCGACCTGGTCACCAAGATGCACGACTCCCAGCCCTGGAAGGACGCCGTCGCCAAGAACGGCTGGATCGACTCCTTCCAGACCGGGCAGCAGTTCGCCGACTACCTGAAGTCCGAGGAGACCAAGGTCAAGGGCATCATCGCCGAAATGGGGCTCGTGTCCTGATGGCTCGCTGGTGGCGGCCCGAACTCGGGCTGGCGGTCGTGGTGCTCGGGCTGGGCGTGTTCGTGATGGTCGGCACGCTCGACGTCTCGGCCGCGGCCTCCCAGCTCGGCCTCGGGCCGCGCTTCTTCCCCATGCTGGTCGGCGGGGCCATGGTGCTGATCGGCCTGTTCTACGTGATCGACGTGCTGCGCGGCGGCGCCGGCGACCCCGAGGAGAGCGAGGACGTGGACGCGGACGCGCCCACCGACTGGCGCAGCGTCGGGCTGGTCAGCGGCGTCTTCCTGGCCTTCGCCGCGCTCCTCGACGTGCTCGGCTGGGTCATCGGCGCGAGCCTGCTGTTCTTCGGCCTGTCGGTCGTGCTCGGGGCCGAGCACAAGGTGCGGGCCGCCGTGGTGGCCGTGGTCCTCGGCGTGACGACGTACCTGCTGTTCGTCAAGGGCCTCGGCGTCTCGCTGCCGGCCGGCCCGCTCGGCGGGGTGATCTGAGATGGGCTCGTTCCAGCTCCTCATGGACGGCTTCGCCGCCGCGCTCACCCCCGTCAACCTCCTGTACGCCCTGGTCGGCGTCACCCTCGGCACCCTGGTCGGCGTGCTGCCCGGCATCGGGCCCGCGATGACCGTGGCGCTGCTGCTGCCGATCACCTTCACCGTGCCGCCGGCCAGCGCGTTCATCATGTTCGCCGGCATCTACTACGGCGGCATGTACGGCGGCTCGACCACCTCCATCCTGCTCAACACGCCCGGCGAGTCGTCCTCCATGATCACCGCCCTGGAGGGCAACAAGATGGCCAGGCGCGGGCGGGCGGCGCAGGCCCTGGCGACGGCGGCCGTCGGGTCGTTCGTGGCCGGCACGATCGCCACCGCGCTGCTGGTGGTGGCCGCGCCCGCCGTGGTGAGCTTCGCGATCTCGTTCGGCCCCGAGGACTACTTCGCGCTGGCGATCCTGGCCTTCACCGCCGTGTCGTCGGTGTTGTCGCGTTCGGTCGTGCGCGGGCTGGCCTCCCTGGGGCTGGGGCTGGTGATCGGGCTGATCGGCATCGACCAGCAGACCGGTCAGGCGCGGCTCACGCTGGGCGTCCCGCAGCTGCTCGACGGCATCGACGTGGTGATCGTCGCGGTCGGCCTGTTCGCGGTCGGCGAGGCCCTGTACGTGGCCTCCCGGCTGCGGCACGCCGCGCCCGAGGTGGTGCCCGTGGGCCGGGCGTGGATGGGCCGCGCCGACTGGCGGCGCTCCTGGTTGCCCTGGCTGCGCGGGACCGCACTCGGGTTCCCGTTCGGCGCGCTGCCCGGCGGGGGCGCGGAGATCCCCACGTTCCTGTCGTACGCGGCCGAGAAACGCCTGGCCAAGGGCGTGGCCAAGGAGGAGTACGGCAAGGGCGCCATCGAGGGCGTCGCGGGCCCGGAGGCGGCCAACAACGCCTCGGCCGCCGGGACCCTGGTCCCGCTGCTCACGCTGGGCCTGCCCACGTCGGCCACGGCCGCCATCCTGCTGGCCGCCTTCCAGCAGTACGGCCTGCAGCCCGGCCCGCAGCTCTTCGACCACAACCCGGCCCTGGTGTGGGCGATGATCGCCTCGCTGTTCGTCGGCAACACGATGCTGCTGGTGCTGAACCTGCCGCTGGCTCCCCTGTGGGCACGCGTCCTGCGCATCCCCCGGTCGTACCTGTACGCCGGGATCGTGCTGTTCGCCGCGCTCGGCGTCTACGCCGTGAACGGCACCGTCGTGGACCTGTTCGTCCTGTACGTCCTCGGCCTGCTCGGGTTCTCCATGCGCCGCTTCGGCCTGCCCGTCGCGCCCGCGGTGATCGGCATGATCCTCGGGCCGATGGCGGAGATCCAGCTCCGCCGCGCGCTCGCCATCGGCGCGGGCGACGTCAGCGTGCTGGTACGCAGTCCGATCGCCGCCGTGCTCCTCGCCCTCGCCCTGCTCGCGCTGCTCACGCCGTTGTTGCGGCGGCTGATGGGGCGGCTGATGGCACGCCGCGGCGTCGATGCGGTCACACCCGTGTCACGCGAGGACTGACCGGCCCGCCCACCGGGAACGTCGCCCGGTGGTTCTTGGGACCCGCCTTCCGGCGGCGGAACGCGCGGAAGGCACGGCGCCCGCGAGCGCGCCCCCTCGGTGGCCCCGTCGATATGTCCGGATCGGCGGGACCACCAGGGGCCCCGCCGATGTGCGCGCATCCGCGGGGCCGCCGCAGGCCCCGCGGATGGGCCGTGCCTACTCCGAGACGCCCAGCTTCTCCAGGATGAGCTGCCGGGCGCGGGCCGCGTCGGCCTTGCCGCGGCTGGCCTTCATCACGCCACCCACCAGCGCACCGGCGGCGGCGATCTTCCCGGACCGCACCTTCTCGACCGCGTCCGCGTTGCCGGCCAGCACCTGGTCGATGATCGCCGACAGCTCGCCCTCGTCGTTGACGATCTGCAGGCCGCGCGCCTCGACCACCTCGTCGGGCGTGCCCTCACCGGCCAGCACGCCTTCGAGCACCTCCCGGGCGAGCTTGTCGTTGAGCGCGCCCGAGGCCACCAGCTCGGTGACCCTGGCGATCTGGGCCGGCGTGATGGGCAGCTCGGCCAGCGCCACGCCGCTCTCGTTGGCGCGCCGCGCCAGCTCGCCCATCCACCACTTGCGCGCGTCGGCCGCCGGGGCGCCGGCCGCGACCGTGGCCTCGACCAGGTCGATCGCGTCGGCGTTGTGCATGGCCTGCATGTCGAGGTCGGACAGACCCCACTCGGCCTGCAGCCGCTTGCGCTTGACCGACGGCAGCTCGGGCAGCGCCGCCTTCAGCTCGGCCACCCACGCCGGGTCGGGCTCGATCGGTACCAGGTCGGGCTCCGGGAAGTACCGGTAGTCCTGGGCCTCCTCCTTGGACCGGCCGGACGTGGTGGTGCCGGTGTCCTCGTGGAAGTGCCGCGTCTCCTGGATGATCTTGCCGCCCTCGGCGAGGACCCCCGCCTGGCGCTCGATCTCGCTGCGCACCGCCCGCTCGACGCTGCGCAGCGAGTTGACGTTCTTGGTCTCGGTGCGGGTGCCCCACTCCGACGACCCGCGCGGCATGAGCGAGACGTTGACGTCGCAGCGCAGCGAGCCCTCCTCCATGCGCACGTCGGACACGCCGAGCGAGCGCATGATCTCGCGCAGCTCGGTGACGTACGCCTTGGCCACCTCCGGCGCGAGCCGGTCGGTGCCCGGGATGGGCTTGGTGACGATCTCCACCAGCGGGATGCCCGCGCGGTTGTAGTCGACGATCGAGTAGTCGGCCCCGTGGATGCGGCCGGTCGCGCCGCCCACGTGGGTGGACTTGCCGGTGTCCTCCTCCAGGTGCACCCGCTCGATCTCGATGCGCACGGTCTCGCCGTTGACCTCGACGTCGACGTAGCCGTCGAAGCAGAGCGGCTCGTCGTACTGGGAGATCTGGTAGTTCTTCGGCATGTCCGGATAGAAGTAGTTCTTCCGGGCGAAGCGGCACCATTCGGCGATCGAGCAGTTCAGCGCCAGGCCGATGCGGATCGTCGACTCGATGGCCATGGCGTTGGCCACGGGCAGCGAGCCGGGCAGCGCCAGGCAGGTCGGGCACACCTGGGTGTTGGCCGGGGCGCCGAAGGCGGTCTTGCAGCCGCAGAACATCTTCGACTTGGTGCCGAGCTCGACGTGCGTCTCCAGCCCGAGCACCGGCTCGAACCTGTCGAGCGCTTCGTCATAGACCATGGTCATAGCGACGGGGCCTCCTTCAGCAGCGGGCCGCCCCAGCGGCTCTCAAGGGCCTTCTCGACGGCGGCGCCGACGCGGTAACAACGGTCGTCGGCCAGAACCGGGGCCATGATCTGCAGGCCGACCGGCAGGTTGTCCTCGTCGGCCAGGCCGCACGGCACCGAGATGGCCGCGTTGCCCGCGAGGTTGGACGGGATGGTGCACAGGTCGGCGAGGTACATCGCCATCGGGTCGTCGGTGCGCTCGCCCAGCCGGAACGCCGTGGTCGGCGTGGTCGGCGAGACCAGCACGTCGACCTGCTCGTAGGCCGCCTGGAACTCCCGCGAGATGACCGTGCGCACCTTCTGCGCCTGGCCGTAGTAGGCGTCGTAGTAGCCGCTGGACAGCGCGTACGTGCCCAGCATGATGCGCCGCTTGACCTCGGGGCCGAACCCGGCCGCCCTGGTCAGCGCCATGACCTCCTCGGCGCTGCGGGTGCCGTCGTCGCCGACGCGCAGGCCGTAACGCATGGCGTCGAAGCGGGCCAGGTTGGACGAGCACTCCGACGGCGCGATCAGGTAGTACGCCGGCAGCGCGGTCGTGAACGACGGGCAGGACACCTCGACGACCGTGGCGCCCAGCGACTCCAGCAGCTTGACGACCTCGTGGTAGCGGGCCAGCACGCCCGGCTGGTAGCCCTCGCCGGCGAACTCCTTCACCACGCCGATGCGCATGCCGGACACGTCGGGGTTCCTGGCCGCCTCGACGACGCTCGGTACCGGCGCGTCGACCGACGTGGAGTCCATCGGGTCGTGCCCGGAGAACGCCTCCTGCAGCAGCGCCGCGTCGAGCACGTTCCGCGCGAACGGCCCCGGCGTGTCGAGCGAGCTCGCGAACGCGATCAGCCCGTACCGGGACGAACCGCCATAGGTGGGCTTCATGCCCACGATGCCGGTGACGGCGGCGGGCTGCCGGATCGAGCCACCGGTGTCGGTGCCCGTGGACAGCGGCGCCTCGTACGCGGCGACGGCCGCGCTGGACCCGCCGGACGAGCCGCCCGGGATCCTGTCCAGGTCCCACGGGTTGCGGGTCGGGTGGTAGGCGGAGTTCTCCGTGGAGGAGCCCATGGCGAACTCGTCGAGGTTCGTCTTGCCGAGGATGACCAGCCCGGCCGCGCGCAGGCGCGCGGTCACGGTCGCGTCGTACGGCGGCCGCCACCCTTCGAGGATCTTGGACCCGGCCGTGGTCGGCATGTCGCGGGTGGCGAAGATGTCCTTGTGCGCGACCGGCACCCCGGCCAGCGGCCCGAGCTTCTCGCCCGCACGCAGCCGGGCGTCGACCGCCCGCGCCTGCTCAAGGGTCGTCTCCCGGTCGACGTGCAGGAACGCCTGGACCTTGGGCTCCACCTCGGCCATGCGGTCGAGATGCGCCTCGGCCACCTCGGCGGCCGACACCTCACCCGCGGCGATCATCGCGCCCAGCTCGGCGGCGGTCTTGCGGATCAGACTCATGCCTCCTCCCCGAGGATGCGCGGCACACGGAAGCGGTCGTCCTCGACGGCGGGAGCGCCGGAAAGGGCTTGCTCGGGCGTCAGGGACTGTCGCACCTCGTCGGCGCGGAAGACATTGGTCAGCGGAAGCGCGTGCGACGAAGGCGGCACGTCCTCGGCGGCGACCTCGGCCACCTTCGCGACCGACTCGATGATGGCATCGAGCTGGGTGGCGTAGTGGTCGAGCTCGTCGTCGGTGAGCGCCAGCCTGGACAACCGGGCCAGGTGGGCGACCTCGTCGCGGGTTATGGCGGACATGAGTCGTTGAACCCGTTTCGTGGATGGAGTTTGGGACACTGCCATCCTAGGGGGCTTGACGCCGCAGGCCCGAACCCTTAACCCGGCGGAAACACACTCATCCGTAGAGCTGGTCCAGGCCGATCGCCAGCACGTCGCTCTCCTGGGCCGGCGCGGCCTCGAATCCCGCCCCGCTGTAGCAGACCAGCTTGGCGTCCCGCACGTCGTACCCCTTGGCGTCGAGCAGGTCCCGCGCCCTCCTGAGCCGGGCGACGTGCCGGGGGCCCATGACCTTGCCCCACTTCGCCTCGCCCAGCGACAACACCCGCTTGCGCTCGCCGCGCATCGCCGGCGCGAAGACCGCGACGTCGATCTGGATCTGCTCGTGCCGTACGGGGTCGACGACGGTTCCCGCGCCGATCTCGCCGGGCGAGTCTCCCAGGACATCGGGTTCCAGCAGGTGGAACTGACGGCACATCTCCTCGAAGTGCGGGCCGAGCACCTGGTCGCTGAAGCCGGCCCGGCCGTCCTGCCACACGGACTCGGCCCGGCCGCTCTCCAGCGGCCCCCACTGCGGTCGCATCACGACCTCGTAGAAGTGGATGAGCGGCTCGCACACGCGGTAGACCGACCGCGAGGAGCGGAAGACGTCCACCTCCCTGCGAAGCAGGTTGCTGTCCTCCAGCACGTTGAGGTGATGGCCGATGTCGGACGCCTTGCGCCCCACATAGCTCGCGATGCCGCCCCGGGTGCCGTTCCCGGTGGCCACGGCCGCCAGCACGGACTTGTACATGGCGGTGTCCCGCACCTCCGCCTCCTCTTCGAGGAGATAGCGGGCCTCCTTGAAGAGCGGGGTCAAGGGCGAGAGCACCGTGCGCCGCACCCAGGCGTCGAAGTCCTCCAGGCCGTCCGGCCTGTCGTCGTTGGCCAGGGGCAGGTACGCGGGGGTCCCGCCGGCGATCGCGTGCACCTTCACGGCCAGCTGCGGATCGGTGATCCCCCAGTACTGGGCGGCGAGGCGGTAGTCGAACGGCCGGACCGCGAGTTCCATGGAAGCCCGCCCCCTCAGCGGCGCGTTGCCTGCCAGCAGCCGGCCCATCACGGACATCGCCGAGCCGCACAACAGCAGGGACGCCGGCACTTCGTCGAAGACCGCCCGGTCGATGGCCTGCTGGATGATCGAGGGCAGGGCCGGCGACGCCTTGCTGAGGTAGGGGAACTCGTCGATCACCATGAGAGCGCGGCGCTCGGCGCTGACGGCGAAGAGCTGGCCGATCGCCTCGTCCCAGGTCGTGAAACGGAACGGCGCCGAAGCCCCCACGTACCGGGCCAGAGCGGCGGCGAAGAGGTTCAGCGACTCCGTCGGGGTGCCCTCTGTCGCGCCGAAATAGAAGCCGCCCGTCTTGCGCGCGAGCGACTCGACCAGGAACGTCTTGCCCTGGCGGCGCCTGCCGCTGACGACGCCGAGCCGGGGCCGCGGCCGGGGACCGGACCGCTCGACGAAGGCGGTCAGAGCCTCCCACTCGAAGTCGCGCGCGAAGATCCGTTCAGGCTTCGGGATCAAGACGCCCCCAGAGACATCGAAGTGTACTTCGACGAAGTATACTTCGACGAAGTCGACTCCTGTAATCGTTCAGGCCGTCTGGGTGACCTCGGACTGGTAGCCGAACTCGATCGCCGGCGCCGGCTCGCAGCGGCCCCTGAGCCAGGCGGTGGCTTCGGCGGCCGGCATGGGCTGGCAGAACAGCCAGCCCTGGCCCAGGTCGCAGCCCATCTCGGCCAGCCGCAGGGCGACGTCGTCGGACTCCACGCCCTCGGCCACCGAGCGCAGGCCGAGCGAGCGGACCAGGTCGACGATCGAGCGGACGATGCGGTCGTCGTCCTCGGACTCGGCGATGCGGCGGACGAACGAGGCGTCGATCTTGACCTCGGAGACCGCCAGGCGCTGGAGCCTGATCAGCGAGGAGTAGCCGGTGCCGAAGTCGTCGAGGGACAGCGGGACGCCGAGCGTGGCCAGCGCCTTGATGGTCTCCTGGGTGTAGGCCTGGTCGCCGGTCAGGATGCGCTCGGTGACCTCCAGCTGGATCGCGGCGGGCGGCAGGCCGTACCGGGTCAGGCCGACCTCCAGCTGCTCGGGCAGCGCCGCGTCGAGCAGGTCGCGGGCCGAGATGTTGACCGAGATCTGCACCTGCAGGCCGGTGTGCCACCAGCGGGCGGCCTGCTCGAGCGCGGCCTCGATGACGTATTCGGTGAGCTGGCGCATCAGGTACGTCTGCTCGGCCAGCGGGACGAAGTCCGACGGCGGGATCGGCCCGTGCACCGGATGGCACCAGCGCAGCAGGGCCTCCACCCCGGTCACCGCGCCGCCGGCCAGGCTAACCTTGGGCTGGTAGTGCAGCTGCAGCTCGCGGTTGTCGATGGCGCGGCGCAGGTCGCCCAGCAGGTTGAGCCGTTCGGGTGAGTTCCGGTCTTTGTCGGGCTGGTAGAGCTCTACCCCGGTACGCCCTTCCTTGGCCAGGTACATGGCCACGTCGGCGCGTTGCAGCAGCAGCTCGAAGTCGGGGGCGTGGTCGGGGAAGAGCGCGATGCCGACCGAGCCGTCGAGGTCGAAGCTCATGCCCTCCAGGCGCACGGGCTCGGTCAGGGCGGCCCGCAGCCTGGCGGCCACCTCCCTGGCGGCGTTGGCGTCTCTGATCGAGGGCAGCAGCACGGCGAACTCGTCGCCGCCGAGCCTGGCCACCACGTCACCCGGACGGACGGAGTGGGTGAGCCGGTGGGCCACCATCTGCAGCAGGCGGTCGCCCACCGGATGGCCCATCGTGTCGTTGACCTCCTTGAACCGGTCGAGGTCGAGGAGGAACAGCCCGACCCGCTCGTCGTGGCGGGACTCGGCCAGCGCCTCCTCCGTGCTGACGATGAGCATCTTGCGGTTGGGCAGGCCGGTCAGCTCGTCGTGCATGGCCTGGTGGTCGCGGCGCATGGACAGCGTGGCGGTGAAGTAGACGGCGGCGAGGGGGGCGACGAAGAGCGGCACGAGGCCGGGGGAATGGTCCATCACCACGACGACCAGCGGCGCGAGGCCCAGCAGCGCGGTGTAGACGAGCCCCTGCGGCCCGGCGGTGACCCGCAGCACGCGGACGATCGAGCGCCGCTCGTGCAGGGCGACCGCCCCGGACACGAGCGCGGCCCTGGTGGCGAAGTAGGCCACGCCGGCCAGCGCGATCGCCGGCAGGTCGGCCCCGGTGGGCGTCCACGGCACGGCCGGGCCCGGCACGACGCCGAACAGCCCGAGCACCACGGCCGCGGCGGTGAGCGCGAGGGTGGACTGGGCGACGTTGAACATGACCCGGTGCCACGCCTTGCGCGTCACGACGCCGTTCATGGCGATGGCGACGGCCTGCATGAGCACGGCCGTGGACAGCCCGAAGTGCAGCAGCACCGCGAAGGTGAACATGGTCGACGGGTAGGTGCCGCCGACCGCGGTCGCCGAGGACACCATGACGGGCCGCAGCTCGCCCAGCATCACCAGCACCGCCAGCACCCAGAACAGCGGGGTGCGGGCGAGCTCCGCCAGCGCGGCCGGATCCAGCCTGAGCAGGGCCACGATCAGCGCGGTGAAGCCGATCACGGTGATGCCCGCGAGGAACGCCCAGAGCGGCGTGCCGACGCGTGGACCGGTGTCACGGGTGTCGGTTGGGTCAGTCATCGGTAACAGAACCCCCATTAGGTCACTATGGGAGGGTACGACCTTCACCCCACTTCGCGAAACCAAGCGCGTACGTTCCGTCACTTCTCCTTTCCGACATATACCCAAAAACCACTATGGGTAGCGCGGCCATCGACAGTCCGTACACAACTCTGATCCCCAGCCCGCCGGGCGCCCATCCGCGAGGCCACCGAACACCAGCCCCGCCGCAAGGGCGAGCCGGGCTCCGCTACCCCTCCTCGACGACCGCCACGCGCGCCGCGGCCTCCGGGCCCTCCTTCAGAAGCAGCTCGAACCCCTGCTCGTCGAGGATCGGCACCTTCAGGCTGACCGCCTTGTCGTACTTCGACCCGGCGTTCTCCCCCGCCACCAGGAACGACGTCTTCTTCGACACCGAACTTGCCACCTTTCCGCCCCGGCCGGTCAGCGCCTCGGACGCGGTGTCGCGGGTGTACGCCTCCAGCGTCCCGGTGACCACGAACGTCAGCCCCTCCAGGATCTGGGGCTCGGTCTTCTCCGGAGCGGGGCCGTCGTCCATCCGCACCCCGGCCCGCCGCCACCGCTCGACGATCTCCCGGTGCCAGTCGACCTCGAACCACTCCCGGATCGTCGCCGCCACCCGCGGCCCGATGCCCTTGACCGAGGCCAGCTCCTCCTCCGAGGCGTTCATGATGGCGTCGATCGACCGCATGGAGTCGGCGAGGTCGCGGGCCGTCGGCGGCCCGACGTGCCGGATCGACAGCGCGACCAGCACCTGCGCGAGCGGCGCCGACTTGGCGCGGGCGAGTTCGTCGACCAGCGTGCGGGCGGCCTGGCTGGGCCCGCCGTCGAGGTTGGCGAACAGGGAGACGACCTTCTGCTCGCCGGTCTCGGGGTCGAGCTTGGGCAGGCCGGTGTCCTGGTCGCGGACGACCGACCGGATCGGCATGAGCTGCTCGATCGTCAGGTCGAACAGGTCGGCCTCGGTGCGCAGGACGGGCTCCTGCGGCGGCACCGGCTGGGTGAGCGCGGTCGCCGCCACGTAACCCAGCCCGTCGATGTCGAGCGCGCGCCGGCCGGCCGCGAAGTAGAGGCGCTCGCGGATCTGCGCGGGGCAGCTGCGGGCGTTGGGGCAGCGCAGGTCGGCGTCGCCCTCCTTCTCGTAGGCCAGCTCGGTGCCGCACTCCGGGCAGTGGGTCGGCATGACGAACTCCCGCTCGGAGCCGTCGCGCAACGCCGTGACCGCGCCGACGATCTCGGGGATGACGTCGCCCGCCTTGCGCAGCACCACGGTGTCGCCGACGAGGACGCCCTTCTTGATCACCGTGGCCGCGTTGTGCAGGGTGGCCCGCTCGACGGTCGAGCCCGCGACCACGATGGGCTCCATCACCGCGTACGGCGTGACCCGGCCGGTGCGGCCCACCCCCACCTGGATGTCGAGCAGCTTGGTGTTGACCTCCTCCGGCGGGTATTTGAAGGCGATCGCCCAGCGCGGGGCCCGGGAGGTGGACCCCAGCTCCCGCTGCGTGCGGAAGTCGTCGACCTTGACCACGACCCCGTCGATCTCGTACGCCGGATCGTGCCGGTGCACCCGGTAGTGCTCGATGAACTCGTCGACCTCGGTGAGGCCGGGCACCACCTGGAACAGGTCGCTGACCGGCAGCCCGAACTCCCGCAGCCGCTCGTAGACCTCCGACTGGGCGCGCGGCACGGCCGAGCCCTCCCAGACGCCGATGCCGTGCACGAGCATGCGCAGCGGGCGCTGGGCGGTGACGCGCGCGTCCTTCTGCCGCAGCGTGCCCGCCGCCGAGTTGCGCGGATTGGCGAACGGCGGCTTGCCCTGCTCCACGAGCTGCTCGTTGAGCTGCCTGAAGCCCTCGACCGGGATGTAGACCTCGCCGCGCACCTCGACCAGGCTCGGCACACCCTCGCCCTTGAGCCGGTGGGGCACCCCCTTGATCGTGCGCACGTTGGCCGTGACGTCGTCGCCGACCCGGCCGTCGCCCCGGGTCGCGCCGCGCTCCAGCTTGCCGTCGCGGTAGACGAGCGCGATGGCCAGCCCGTCGATCTTCAGCTCGCACAGGTAGGGCCCCGGGTCGCGCTCGGCCAGCCGCTCGACGCGGGCCATCCAAGCGGCCATGTCGGCCTGGTTGAAGGCGTTGTCGAGGCTCTCCATGCGGTTGAGGTGGCTGACCTTGGTGAAGTCGCCCGAGACCGGCGCGCCCACCTTCTGGGTGGGCGAGTCGGGCGTCTGCAGCTCCGGATGGGCCTGCTCCAGCGTGAGCAGCTCGCCGAACCACTCGTCGAACTGCGCGTCGCTGACCGTCGGCTGGTCGAGCACGTAGTAGCGCCAGCGCGCGTCCTCGACCAGCTCGCTCAGCTCCGCATGCCGCTTGAGCGCGGCCACGGGCACGCCCCCGACCTCGGTGTCACGCTCGCTCACGCTGGGTCTCCTTCCACGTCAGACACGCTGAGCAAACGCTACCGCCGGGCCCCGACAGGAACGACTCCGCCGGTCATCCGCCCTGGGCCCAGACGCCTTCCCAGACCGAGCAGTTACCGGTGATCTTCCTTGCCGTGCCCCGGCAGACCCTGCCCTCGATGGAGAGCATGTAGCCGGTCTTGAGCGAGAACTCCAGCGGCTTGGTGCCCGAGCAGTTGCGGTACGTCTTGTGCCCGTCGCCGCCGCCGTCCTTGACCCAGCGCAGCTGCAACCACGAGCACCCGGAACGGCCGGGGAAGTCGTACAGCCTGCCGCTGACCACGAACCCCGGCCGGTCGAGCAGGACCTTGCCCTTGGCCTTCCCAGCCCGGTCGGCGGAGTAGATCGACCCCCAGCTCCAGATCTCGGGGTTGGCCGAGGCCCCGGCGGGGACGGCGATCGAGGCGGACGCGATCAGCATGGCGGCACCGACGGCCAGAGCGCGAACAATCATGGCAAGGACGCTACTCAGCCGCCTTGCATCCCGCTTGCCGGATCGTCCTTGAGCACCTGGGCGGCCTTCCTGCACGCCGCCAGGGCCGCGCGCGCGTAGCGGGGCGAGGCTCCGGCGAGGCCGCAGGCGGGCGTCAGCGTGACCTTGGCGGCCAGCCCGTCGGGGGCGAACCCGAGCCGCCGCCACAGCTCCACCGCGGGCCTGGCGACCACCCCGGTGTCCGGCAGCGCGACATCCCTGCCCGGCACGACGCCGAGCAGCAGGCCCGCACCGGCCTCGAAGAGCTCGCCGAGCTGGTCGTCGTCCCTGCGGCGCAGCAGCGACGCGTCGACCGACACCGCGCGCGCCCCGGCCCGCCGCAGCAGCGCATAAGGCACCCCGGGCGCGCAGCAGTGGACCACCGCGTCGGGGAACAGCCGCAGCGACTCCTCCACCCGCCACTCCTCGACCGCCGCCAGCCGCCCGAACCCGGACGCGGTCGGGACCGTGCCCGCCAGCACGCCCGGCAGCCCAGGCTCGTCGAGCTGCAGCACGATCTCGGTGACCCCCGGCAACCGCCGCCGTACCTCGGCGCAGTGGTCGGCGACCCCCTGGGCCAGCGACGCGACCAGGTCGCGCACGGCGCCCGCGTCGGAGAGCATCTTGTCGCCGTACTTCAGCTCAAGGGACCCGGCCAGCGTCCACGGCCCGCACACCTGCAGCTTGAGCGGCCCGGAGTAGTCGTGCGCGACCTCCTCCAGCCCGTCGAGGTCGCGGCGCAGGTGGTCGACGGCCCGCTGATGGTCGCGGCCGGGCCGGTCGGCCAGCCGCCACCCGGACGGCTGCACCTCGACCGGCAGGTCGATCAGCAGCCCGGCCGTCCTGCCGACCATGTCGGCGCCGACCCCGCGGGCCGGCAGCTCCGGCAGGTACGGCAGGCCGGGCAACTCGCCGAACACGACACGGATCGCCTCAAGATGATCCTCACCCGGATGTGACCCGACCCCGGTGGCTTCCCACGTAGACATGGGCACAAGCGTAGGCTCTGCCGAATGGAGCTCACCAAACTCACGCACGCCTGCGTACGCCTTGAGAAGAACGGCAAGGTCCTGGTCATCGACCCGGGCACCTTCTCGCAGGAGCCGGTGCTCGACGGGGTCGACGCGGTTCTGATCACCCATCAGCACTTCGACCACTTCGACATCGAGAAGCTGAAGGCCGCCCCCGCCGGGGTCGAGGTCTGGACGTGCGAGGGCGTCGCGGCCGCGCTGACCGACGTGCCGGTCAAGGTCCAGGTGGTCCGGCACGGCGATTCCTTCGACGCGGCCGGTTTCCGGGTGAAGGCGTTCGGCGAGTGGCACAGCAAGAACCACCCCGACGCGCCCGTCGTGCAGAATGTCGGTTTCATGCTCGACGACGAGGTGTTCTACCCCGGCGACGCGCTCACCTTGCCCGGTGTCGAGGTGCCCACCCTCCTCGCGCCGACCAACGCCCCCTGGATGAAGCTCAGCGAGATGGTCGAGTACCTGCGCACGGTCCGCCCGGCCCGCGCGTTCTCCACGCACGACGGCCTGCTCAACGACATCGGCCTGTCGCTGGTGGACAACTACCTGGAGCTGGAGTCGGAGAAGCAGGGCGCCGACATGCGCCGGCTCAGGGTCGGCGAGTCGGTGACGCTGCCCTAGGCGGCCGAGACGATGGTGGCCGAGCCGATGACCGTGTCGCCGGAGTAGAGCACGGCCGCCTGGCCCGCCGCGACGCCGGTGGCCGGGCGGTCGAGGTCGATGCGCAGGCCGCCCGCCTCCTCCTCGAAGCGGCAGCCGTAGACCTCGCCGTGGGCCCTGAGCTGCACGGTCAGGTCGTCGAGGCGGGACGGGCCGTTCCAGACCGGGCGGACGCAGGAGATCGAGGTGACCTCCAGCGCCGAGCGCGGGCCGACCGTGACCGTGTTGGAGACCGGCTCGATCGACAACACGTAGCGCGGCCTGCCGTCGGCGGCCGGACGGTCGATGTGCAGGCCCTTGCGCTGGCCGACCGTGAAGCCGTGGGCGCCCTGGTGGGTGCCCACCACCGCGCCCTCCTGGTCGACGATCGGGCCTTCCTCGGCGCCGAGCCGGCCGGCCAGGAAGCCGCGGGTGTCGCCGTCGGCGATGAAGCAGATGTCGTGGCTGTCGGGCTTGTCGGCGACGGTCAGGCCGCGCCGCGCGGCCTCCTCGCGCACCTCGGCCTTGGTGGAGCCGCCGAGCGGGAAGATCGCGTGGCTGAGCTGCTCACGGGTGAGCACCCCCAGCACGTACGACTGGTCCTTGCCCTGGTCGACGCTCCTGGACAGCACGCCGTCGGACAGCTTGGCGTGGTGGCCGGTCGCGACGGCGTCGAAGCCGAGGGCGAGCGCCCGGTCGAGCACCGCCTCGAACTTGATCTTCTCGTTGCACCGCAGGCACGGGTTGGGTGTGCGGCCCGCGGCGTATTCGGCCACGAAGTCCTCCACCACGTCGCGCTGGAACCTCTCGGCCATGTCCCAGATGTAGAACGGGATGCCGATCACGTCCGCGGCCCGCCGCGCGTCGCGGGAGTCCTCGATCGTGCAGCAGCCCCGCGCACCCGTGCGGTGGGATTGAGGGTTGGCCGACAGGGCCAGATGCACACCAGTGACGTCGTGACCGGCCTCGGCTATCCGGGCGGCGGCCACGGCGGAATCGACGCCGCCCGACATGGCGGCAAGCACACGCAGTCCCATGACCGTTCCAGCGTACTGTCCGGCGGAGAGTGCGCGGCCATCGGCTCCGTCTGGAAGGATTCAGCGCATGCGACTGTTCGGGCGCAAGGACGAAGAAGAAGAGGCCGGCCGGCCCGGCGACGGCGTGGCCGCGTTCTGGGCGTGGTGGCAGGAGGCCAGGCCGCGGCTCGACTCGCTGGTGGCGGCGGGCACGGCCGACGGCATCGAGGAGCTGGTAGCGCCCGCCGTGGCCGCGATCGACCCCGGCCTGGTCTGGGAGGTGGCGCCCGGCAGGAACGCCGCGCACGCCCTGGTGGTGACCGCGGCCGGCGACGCCGAGCTGCGCTCGCTCGCCCACCGCTGGGCCAGGGCCGCGCCGCCGGCCGACCTGTTGTGGGAGTTCCATCCGTCCCGGCAGGCCAACCCGCAGGCGCTGGAGCTGACGCTCGACGTGGGCGGGTTCGAGTTCGCGCTCGACAAGCTGGTCTTCGGGCTGCGCGTGCCGCGCAACCAGCCGCGCGTCGACGTGGCCGCCCACCACCCGATCTTCAGCGAGCTCGACGAGGAGACCCGCCTGGAGGCGACGCTGCTCGCCCTCGACTGGCTGCTGGGCGAGGACGACGTCGCCAGGTGGGTGGGCGAGATCACGCCCGCCACGTTCCAGCCGATCGACGCGGTCGCCGCCGTCCACCTGCCCGCCGTGGTCGCCGACCTGGCCTCGGGCTACCAGGGCGAGGAGTGGCTGCTGCTGGAGGGCCAGACCGGCGAGGGCGCGTCGCTGGTGGCCACCGCGCGCTTCCCGCTGCGACCCGTCGACCACCCGCTGCTCGACCAGCACATCGAGATCACGCTCCCGTACGCCCACCGCGACGCCGACGGCCTGCCCGTCGGCGATTCGCTGAAGGCGTTGCGCGACTTCGAGGAGCGCCTGGCCGCCCGCCTGCTCAAACTTCGCGACGACGCCCTGCTGGCCGCGCACCTGAGCGCCGCCGGCCACCGGGTCATCCACGTCTACGCCGACCCGGCCTCCGACGCGGCGATCCACGCCAAGGAGCTGATCGTGAGCTGGGAGGAGGGCGAGCCGCGGGTCGACGTGGGCAGTGACCCCGCCTGGGCCGCGGTCTCCCCCTTCCTCAGCTGAGCCCGGCCCTGCGGGCCCGTTCGACGGCCGCGGGCAGCACCTCGATCAGGCGGTCGACGTCGGCGCCTGTCGAGGTGTGGCCCAGGGTGAACCTGAGCGAGCCGCGCGCGGCCGCCGCGTCGGCGCCCATCGCGAGCAGCACGTGCGAGGGCTGCGCCACGCCCGCCGAGCAGGCCGAGCCGGTCGAGCACTCCACGCCCTTGGCGTCGAGCAGCATGAGCAGCGCGTCGCCCTCGCAGCCGGGGAAGGAGAAGTGGGCGTTGCCGGGCAGCCGGCCGGTCGGGTCGCCGTTGAGCACGACGTCGGGGACGGCCTGGCGGACGCGCTGGATGAGCTCGTCGCGCAGCGCCGTCAGGCGGCGGCCCAGGGCCTCCTGCTCCTTCACGGCGGTCCGCACGGCGGCGG
Source organism: Nonomuraea sp. NPDC005692 (assembly GCF_040631115.1). Classification (NCBI taxonomy): domain Bacteria; kingdom Bacillati; phylum Actinomycetota; class Actinomycetes; order Streptosporangiales; family Streptosporangiaceae; genus Nonomuraea; species Nonomuraea sp. NPDC005692. The sequence continues at coordinate 201,895 of NZ_JBEXYU010000010.1, forward strand.
CCAGACCCGCGATGGCGGGCGCGTCGAGCGTGCCGGAGCGCACGTCGCGCTCCTGACCTCCGCCGTGCTGCACCGACACCGGGGTCAGCCCCCTGGTCAGCAGCAGCGCGCCGACGCCCATCGGGCCGCCGACCTTGTGGCCGGTCAGCGTGAGCGCGTCGGCGCCGGACTCGGCGAACGACACCGGGAGCTGGCCGATCGCCTGCACCGCGTCGGTGTGGAACGGGACGCCGTGGTCGTGGGCGACGGCCGCCAGCACGTGGACCGGCTGGACCGTGCCCACCTCGTTGTTGGCCCACATGACGCTGATCATGGCGACGTCGTCGGGGTCGCGCTCGATGGCGGCGCGCAGCGTGTCGGGATGGACCCGGCCGTATTCGTCGACGTCGAGCAGCTCGACCTCGGCGCCCTGGCTCTCGGCCAGCCACGCGGCCGGGTCGAGCGCGGCGTGGTGCTCGACGGAGCTGAGCAGGATGCGCCGCCGGGGCCTGCGCGCCCAGTAGAGGCCCTTGATCGCGAGGTTGTCGGCCTCGGTGCCGCCCGAGGTGAACACGACCTCGCTCGGCCGGGCCCCCAGGGCGTCGGCGATGCTCTCGCGGGACTCCTCGACGACCCTGCGCACCTGACGGCCTGCGGCGTGCAGCGAGGAGGCGTTGCCGACGCGTTTGAGTTGCTCCGTCATGGCCTCGATCGCTTCGGGCAGCATGGGCGTGGTCGCCGCATGATCAAGATAGGCCGACGGTCGTGTCACCAGATCAGGGTATCTCGTTTGCCACTGTACCGTCCGGACGGTACAGTTAAGGCATGCGAAGGGACGAGCTGTTGGACGCGGCGGAAGACCTCCTGTGCGACCAGGGGTCGGCCGCGCTGACGCTGTCCGCCGTGGCCGACCGGGCCGGGGTGAGCAAGGGCGGCCTTCTTTACCACTTCGGCACCAAAGAGGCCCTGATCAAGGGCATGGTCGAACGACTGATCGAAGAGTTCGACGACCTGATGACCGCGCAGCCCGACGGCACGTACACCGAGCGCTACCTCGGCGCCACGCTGATCGCCGTGCGCTCGGGGCGGCTCCGAAGATGGGCCGTCGTGACGGGTGCGTCGGGGAACCTCTTCCTGCTCGCGCCGCTGCGGGAGGCGATGTCGCGATGGCACCGGGAGGGGTTGAGCGACGAGCCCGACCCGCTGGCCGCGCAGATCGTGCGGCTGGCGTGCGAGGGGTTGTGGGACGTGGCCAGCCATGACCCGCAGCTCAACTCGGAGGCGGACCTGCGTGCCCTCGAAGCCCGGCTGAGAGCGCTGCTCAAACCCGGCTGAACCGGCTGCTTCCGGTGTGTCGGGAGTCACTGTGGTCCCGGGAATGCGCCTGGGTCACTTCTGGTTCAGCTGTCGGAGCTTCGATCACGGAGCTTTCCGCAGTTCTCTGCGGCTTTCTGTGGCTTCTGTGGTGGACCGGAACGGATGGGAGGGGGCCTCGCGATGACGATCCCGTGCTCCCACGACCCCTGTCCCGTGGCCTTCGCCCGCTCTTCCTCCAGACCGAGCGCCTCGGCGGCGCCCTCCGTCCCCGTCAGACCGGCCCATACGGGCTGGGCGGGCCGGACGCGTAGGCCCCCGTCAGGCAGACGGTAGGCCGGAGGGCGCGGCGATCGGGCGAGTGGCGGGACAGATCTGGTCCGGCCGTCAGCCCGACAGGGCCGACCGTCCGGCCATGACGCGGGCCACGATCGAGAGCCCGGGTCGCTCACCGAGCACCACGAGCTGACCCCGACCGGCACCAGCCGGCCACCCGCTCCCCGACACCACCCACCCGTGCCCTCAGCCGCGTCTCAGCGCACCCAAGGGCCCCGAACCGACCGACCGCCTCAACCCACGCCGGTCGCCCGACCTGGGCCTGCCAACACCCGCACGGCCCCCGCTCGCCCTCCAAGCAGACCCGTCGACAAGCCAAGTCGCTCGGCTCCGTGGGGGCCGGGCGGCCGAGCCAGCCCTACGGGTGCTCAGGCGCAGGTCGGCCGGGCACTAGCGACGTAGGACCAGCCGGACGCTGGGGTGAGCCGGGCCGCAGGCCCGGCTGGCCGGTCCGGAGGACCTCAGGCACAGGAACCGTCGGGCCGACCGAGCACTCGGTGAGCCGGATCGGCGGCGAACTGACCAAAGGCACGAAGGCCGGGCCGGCGAACCGGCCGCGCATTCGGGCGGGCCGGGCCAGAGGCTCGGGGCCGGGCCGAAGGCTTGGGGCCGGGGCGGTCGGTCCGGGTCTGGTCGGTGGTTTTTTGTCCCTTCGAGTGTTCATCCCCCCAGATTTTCCGGGCGCCCCCGCAAGGGGGTGCCTGATTTGTGGCGAAATAACGAGTTTGTGAGAGGTGTGCCATATGACCCGCGACCTGAGGACGGCCCGCTACGGGGCGATCCTCACCTTCGTCCTCGGCGGCCTGATGGTGGGCACGATGACCGTGCGCATCCCCGCCCTGACCGACAAACTCGGCCTGTCCGAGTCCACGGTCGGCGCGGTGCTCCTCGCATGGGGCCTCGGGGCCCTCGTGACCATGCAGTCCATGCGACGGATCATGGCCCGCGCGGGCAGCAGGGCGGTTCTGCGGATCGGCGCCCCACTCACCGCGATCGGCCTGCTGGCCGTCGCCTTCGCCCCGAACCTGCCCCTCCTTGTCGTGGCCGCCACGTTCTTCGGCATGGCCTTCGGCACCGTGGACGTCGCCATGAACGCCCAGGGCTCCACCGTCGAGCAGGCGTACGGCCGTCCGCTGATGAACGGCATGCACGCCGGCTGGTGCGTGGGCGCCATCTCGGCGGGCGCCCTGGGCAGCCTGTCGATCGCCGCCGGCCTGTCGTTCACCGCCAACCTGGCGCTGGTCGCCCTGGTCTCGCTGCCGGTCGCGGTGCTGCTCGGCCGTACGTACCTGCCGGAGGCCCCGGTGACGGAGGCGGCGCGCACGGCCCGGCACCGCATGCCGGCGATCGTCTACCTGCTCGGCGCGATCATGTTCTTCGCTTTCATGGTCGAGGGCATGGTCGCCGACTGGAACGGCCTGTACATGCGCAACGAGCTCGGCGCGCCCGAGGCGCTGGCCGCGCTCGGCTACCCGGTGTTCGAGGCCGGCATGCTGCTGGCCAGGCTCACCGGTGACCGGCTGCGCTCCCGGTTCGGGGTGCGCGGCATGCTGGGCGTGTCCGGCGTGGCCACGGCCGGGTTCTTCACGGTCGTGCTGATGGCTCCGGCGGCGCTGGTGGCGGTGCTGGCGATGTTCTTCGTCGGGCTCGGCGTGGCGACGATCGCGCCGCTGACGCTGTCCCTGGCGGGCACCGCGACCGACGCCCCCGGACCGGCCATCGCCCAGGCGGGCGCCATGGGCTACGCGGGCCTGCTGCTCGGCCCGGTGGCGATCGGCTTCCTGTCGGACGCCACCTCGCTGCGCGGCGCGCTCGGCATCGCGGTCGTCCTGGGCGTGCTGATCGCCGTGGCGTCGCGGTTCCTGCCCAGGCGGGAGGCGCCGGTGTTCGGAGCCGTTCCGGTGCGGGAGCCGGTGAAGGTCGCCGCGTAGGACATTTGTCATGCCAAGCCTCGTACATCCATCCATGTCCGATTCATGGAGAGCGTGCGAGGCTTAGGCGGTGTTCAAGCCATATGCCACTGGCGTCGTCCTCGTCGGCACGGCGGTTCCGAGCCTCCTGCAGTTCGCCGTCCCGGGGCTGGAGGCCGGGTGGATGCGGGATCCGGCGGCGATCTCCGGCGGCGAATGGTGGCGGCTGGGGACGGCGCTGCTCGTCCAGGACGGCGGCGCGTTCGGCACCCTGTTCAACCTGGCGTTCCTCGCGGTGCTCGGCTATGTCGCCGAGCGCGCGCTCGGCCCCGGGCGCTGGCTCCTGCTCTACGCCTCGGGCGCGGTCGCGGGCGAGGCCGCCGGTTACCTCATGCACGACCCCGGCGCCGGCAACTCGGTCGCCCTCTGCGGCCTGGCCGGCGGCCTCGCCGTGGCCGCCTCCGGCGCCCTGGAACGCTCGCTGGGCACGTTCTACGCGGTCGTCTCGGGCGCCTGGACGTTGTCGGCGTTCGGCACGGCCGGCGTGGTGCTCATGGTCGTCCTGGCCGGGGCCGGCTTCCAGCTCGTGGTGCACCGCGACCGCGTTCCCGCCCCGCTGTTCCCGGCGGTCGCCGCGGCGGCCGCCGTCGTCCTGTGCGCCCTGCCGGACCTGCACGGCTTCGCCCTGCTGGCCGGCGTCCTCGCGGGATGGGCACTGAAGGCGGCCGGCGCCCGGACCGCGCCCGCCACCTCCGCCTGAGACGGCGAAGCGGCGCCGCACGTCGTGCGGCGCCGCTTCCGTCCGGGCGCTACCCGCGCCCGCCGATCTCTGACGCTACTTGCGCTTGCCGACCTCTTCGGTGAGCTGCGGGACGACCTGGTGCAGGTCGCCCACGACCCCGTAGTCGGCGAGCTCGAAGATCGGCGCCTCGGGGTCCTTGTTGATCGCGATGATGGTCTTCGCGGTCTGCATGCCGGCCCGGTGCTGGATGGCGCCGGAGATCCCGGCCGCGATGTAGAGCTGCGGCGAGACCGTCTTGCCCGTCTGGCCCACCTGGAACTGGTGGGGGTACCAGCCGGCGTCCGTGGCGGCACGCGAGGCGCCGACGGCCGCGCCCAGCGCGTCGGCCAGGCCCTCGATGACGGAGAAGTTCTCGGCGGAGCCCACGCCCCGGCCGCCGGAGACCACGATCGCGGCCTCGGTCAGCTCGGGCCTGGCGCCCTTCTCCTGCTTGACGCGCTCGACGATGCGGGCGGCCTTGGCCGCCTCGCTCAGCGCGACCGACACCTCCTCGACGGCGCCGGCGCCCGCGGCGGCCTGCGGGGCCGTCGAGTTCGGGCGTACGGCGACGATCGGGGTGCCCCTGCGCACCTTGGAGTGCACGTTGACGCCGCCACCGAAGATCGACTGGTCGGCCACGAAGCCCTCGGACAGGCCCACGGCGTCGGTGATGACGCCGGAGTCGGTCTTGACGGCCAGGCGACCGGCGACCTCCTTGCCCTCGGCCGTGGCGGCCACGAGCACCGCGGCGGGCGACTTCTCGGCGACGAGCTGCGCCAGCAGCTCGGCCTTGGGCGCCACCACGTGGTCGACGATGTCGGCGGACCCGGCGTTGTAGATCGTCTCGGCGCCGTACTCGGCCAGCTTGGCCTTGGCGGCGTCGCCGAGGCCGGGGCCGGCCCAGACGGCGGCGGGCGTGCCGAGCGAGCGGGCCAGGGTCAGCAGTTCGAGCGTGACCTTCTTGACCTCGCCGTCGACCTGCTCCACGAGAACGAGAATCTCCGACATATCAGTAAAACCCCCGTTCTCAGATGAACTTCTTGGAGGCGAGGAAGTCGGCGGCCTTCGAGCCTCCGTCGCCCTCGTCCTTGACGATCGTGCCGGCGGCGCGCGGCGGCGCGGCGGCGAAGTCGACCACCTCGGACCAGGCGGCGCCCAGGCCGACCTGGGCGGCGTCGATCTCGGCGTCGGCGATGGCCAGCGTCTCGACCGGCTTCTTCTTGGCCGCCATGATGCCCTTGAAGGACGGGTAACGCGGCTCGTTGATCTTCTCGACCACGGACACGACGGCCGGCAGCGAGGCCTGGACCTTGTCGAAGCCGTAGTCGGTGATGCGCTGGACGCTGATCGAGGAGCCCTCGATCTCGACCTTGTTGGCCAGGGTGAGCTGGGCCGTGCCCAGGCGCTCGGCCAGCATCGCGGCCAGCACGCCGGTGCGGGCGTCGGTCGACTCCGAGCCCAGGACGACCAGGTCGAACCCGATCTTCTTGAGCACCTGGGCCATCGCGTACGAGGTGGACAGCGCGTCGGAGCCGTGCAGCGCGTCGTCGCTCAGGTGGACCGCCTTGTCGGCGCCCATCGCCAGGGCCTTGCGGATGGTCTCGGTGGCCTTGCCCGGGCCCATGGTGAGCACGGTGACCTCGCCACCGTGCGCCTCCTTGAGCTTCAGCGCCTCCTCGACCGCGTACTCGTCAAGCTCGTTGACCACGCCGTCGACGGCGTCACGATCGAGCGTGTTGTCATCGGACCGCAGCTTGCGCTCGGTCGCCGTATCGGGGACCTGCTTCACGCAGACGACGATGTTCATGGCCGGTGGCCGACCTCCCGTGTTAGCGTGCGCCCACCGCGTCGCTGCGATAGGCGCCGAATGCAATGCTGACCAGACTGCCAGGTTCCCGACGGGCTCCTGACACGGGGTGGGTCAGAGTCGTGCCCTGGCTCCCGCGGTCATGTTACCCATGGGTAGCTTACGCGCAAACTGGCGGTTCCCGCGTGAAGCCCTACCCTTCCCACCATACCGAACTTTATTCGGTACGTTCCGACCGCCCCCGGAGGGAAATCAGGCGGACAACAGGAACACGATGCCCACCACCAGGGCCGTACCCGCGAACAGGGCCAGTGTGAACGTGCTGAACACCGCGGCGAGCCCGAAGCACAACCCCACCGCCCCCGCCACGCTCACCAGGTCGGCCACCATCCGGCTCCGCCGGTACGGCCCACGCGAGAGCAGCGCCACCCCCGCGTCGCTCACCACCGCCAGCACGTAGGCGGCCAGCAGGAACAGCGCCACCTCGGGCAGCGGCTCGCGGGCGGCCGCCGCCAGCAGCGACACGAACAGGCCCGAGCCGATCAGCCACCGCCTGCGCACCTTCTCCCGGTGCCGCGCCCTGGACTCCTCGACCGACCTGCGACGGCCGTCGCCCGGCCGCCACTCTCTCGTGCTCATGTCGTCGGCCGGCCGGGGACGCGCCGCCGGGGCCGAGGGACGGGGGCCGGTCTGCCGTACGTGCGGGACGGGGGCGACGCCCAGCCGGGCGCAGATCTGCGCGGCCGTGGGCCGCGCGGCGGGGTCGGTGGCCAGGCACTCGCGTAACAGCGGCGCCAGCCAGTCCGGCACGCCCTCCAGGTCGGGCGGATGGTGCACGACCCGGTAGGCCACCGCCGAGGCCGGCCCCTGCCCGTACGGCTGCCGCCCGGTCGCGGCGTAGGCGAGCGTCGCGCCGAAGGAGAACACGTCGGCCTCGACGCCCGCGCTCCCGCCTTCGAGAAGCTCCGGAGCCAGGTAGCCGGGCGTGCCGACCACCGCGCCCGACGCGGTGACCGACAACGAGTCGAGCGCGCTGGCGATGCCGAAGTCGATGACGACCGGGCCGTCCTCGCTCATCATCACGTTGGCCGGCTTGAGGTCGCGGTGGACCACCCCGGACTCGTGCATGGCCAGCAGCGCGTCGGCCAGCCCCGAGGCCAGGGGACCGAGCTCGGCCACGGGCACGGGCACGGCGCTGAGCGGGCGGCCCTGGACGTAGCGGGTCACCAGGTAGGGTCTGGGGCCCTCCAGCGAGGCGTCGAGCACCTCGGCGACGTGCGGCCCGCCGACCCGGCGCATCGTCTCGACCTCGCGGTCGAGCCTGCCCAGCGCGAGGGCGTCGGCCGCGACGTGCGGATGCAGCACCTTGACCGCGACCGTGCGCCCCTGGGTGTCGAGCGCCAGGTGGACCTCGCCGAAGCCGCCCGCGCCGAGCCTGGAGAGAAGCTCATAAGGGCCGAGGCGCTCGCTCATACCTCATCTCTCCCCCGTCGGGCCGAGGGGGACACTCACGACCACGGAGTCAGGAAGCCCAACCCCAGCCCGTCGAGCAGACTTTCGATCAGGCCGGTGATCAGCCCGATCGTGCTCTGCCTGGCGTCGCTCGCCAGGTCGTCGATCACGCTCTGGGGGGCCCGCCAGGGCGTCCAGACCGGGTCCTGGCCGAGCGCGAACATCACCGCGAACAGCGCGGCCGTGCCCACCGCGACGACCGCGACCAGCGCGGCGCCGGGGCTGCGCAGCACGCCGGTGAGCGTACGGGTCACGGCCTTGCGCGGCGCGCCGCCGCCCGGGAGCACGAACAGGCCCCCGGCGAACGCGCCGGCCGCGTAGGCGGCGGCCTGGTTCGTGCCCATGCCGCCGGCCCAGTGGAGCGCGCCCCACACGCACGCGCCGAACAGCAGCGCGAGCGGCACGTGCACCAGCGTCACCAGCGCGGACTTGACCAGCGCCCACGGCGTGCCGACCAGCGCGAGCAGCGGGTCGGCCGAGCTGCTGCCGCGGATCTGGCGCCGCTTGACCATGTCGCCGAAGAGGTATTCGCCCACGCGCAGCACCACCGCGAGCGCGACGGCCACCGCGCCCATGACGACGGGCATCATGACGGTCAGCGCCACCAGCGTGACCAGCAGCAGCAACCCGGTCACCTGGGCGCCGAACAGGTACCTCTTCCGCTCCGCCGGCGGCACGTGGCCGCGCGGCTGGGGCGGCGGCGTGTAGGGGCGCGGTTGCGGCGGCGGCGCCGGGTAGCCGGCCACCCGCTGGTCGGTGCGCGGCACCGGGCGCGCCGAGGTGGGCGCGGGCACGTAGGGCGGCGGCCGCTCCTCCCGCCGCGCGGGCGGCGGCGGGGGCGGGGGCGCGGGCTTGCGGTACTCGACCGGCGGCAGCAGGTCGGAGAACGTGTCCATGGCGCGCGTGCCGCTGCCGATGCGCTTGGTGCCGGTCGGCCCCTCGATCTCGTTGAACGTCGTCACCGACGGGTCGAGCTCCCTGGCCATCCGCAGCAGCTCATGGGCGCCCGGCCGGGCGGCGGGATCGACCCGCAGCGCGCGCGACAACCAGCCGCGCAGCCACGCGGGCGCCCGGTCGAGCTGGGCCCGCCCTTCCATGATGTTGAAGCAGACCGCCTCGAACGTCCCGGTGCCGAACGGGGGCGCGCCCGTGGCGGCGAAGAACACCGTCGAGGCCAGCGCGTGCACGTCGGCCGCCTGGGTGATGTCGGAGTCGCGGATGATCTCGGGCGCCAGGTAGCCGGGCGTGCCGACGAACATGCCGGTCTGGGTCAGCCGGGTCGCGTTCACCAGGTGGGCGATGCCGAAGTCGATGACCAGCGGCTCGCCGTCGACCAGCATGACGTTGGACGGCTTGAAGTCACGGTGGATCACGTCGGCCGCGTGGATGGCGACCAGCGCCTGGCACAGCCCCTGGGCCAGCCTGATGACCTGCCGCGCCTCCAGGGCGCCCTCGGTCAGCACGGTCTCCTCGAGCGTGCGCCCGGGGGCGAAGCGGGTCACGACGTAGGGCTGGCCCCCCACCAGCTCGGCGTCGATGACCTCGGCGACGTACGGACTGCGCACCCGGCGCATGGTCTCGACCTCGCGCGTGAGCCGGTCGCGGGCCTTGAGGTCGGCGGCCACGTGCGGGTGGAGCACCTTGATGGCGACCTCGCGGCCCTCACCGTCGAGACCCAGGTGGACGACCCCCATGCCGCCCTCGCCGATCTTCCTGACGATGCGGTAGGGGCCGAGGCGTTCCGGCGCTTGGATGCTCATCGCCACCTTCCTCGGCTCAGCCGCCCTTCAGGCTGGTGAGTTGCTCTGTCACGGGTGTGACGTCCAGTGGACTCCATACACTCCCCCTTGCCGTGTCCCCGAACGTGCCGTAGGCGAGGATCAGCGAGAGCGCGGCGCCCGCCGCCAGGACTCCCGCCATCGCCATGGCCGCTGTCCTCGAGGGTACGAGCGATGAGAGCGTTCTGCGCATCTGCCGCCCCGGGCCCTCGACGCCCGGCCCCGCGCAGAGGGTCCAGAGCGCGACCGCGGCCCCCCACGCGAGGGCGTTGGCCGAGTTCATCTTGACCACCACGCTGAGCAGCAGCGTCACCGGCAGGCCGAGGATCAGGGCGTACAGGACGAGCGCGACCGTGATACCCACGGACTTGGCCAGCGCCTGCGGCCGGGCGAAGACCCTGAACACGTCGAGGGCGGCGGACCCGGCGGGCCTGCGGCCGCTCAGCGCCGGCTGGGCGAGGTCGGCCGCGCGCAGCAGCACGGCGATCGGGATCGCCACCACCGCCACCAGGACGGGAGCCGTCACCGCCGCCACGATCATGAGGATCAGCAGCATGGCGCTCGCCACCCCGTACGCCTTCGAGCGCTGCAGCGCCTGCCCCGGACGCCCGCCCGCGTTGTACGGCTCGCGAGCGGCCTGCGGGTCCTGGGACGGGTATTGCGGCTGCGCCGGGATGTAGGGCGGCGGCTGCACGGGCACCGGGCCGTAGTTCGCCGGTTCCTGGCCGGAGTTGAACCGGCCGTGGTCGACCGGCTGGGCGCCGGACCCGAGCCGGCCGTGGTCGACCGGCTGGGGGCCGGAGCTGAGCCGGCCGAACTCGGCCGAGTCCGGGCGCACGCGCCGGGTGGGCACGTCGGCCTCGTGCGGGTTGACCTGCGGGTGCGACTGCGGCTGGGGCTGGGGGTGCGGCGGAGGCTGCTGCTGCGGCCAGGGCTGGCTGGGCCCCGCCTCGCGCTGGATCTGGCGCAGCTCCTCCGGCGAGACCCGGCGGGTCGGCCACGGGTCGCCCGCGCCCTGGTCCGGCAGCGCCGCGCCCTGTTCGGGCAGCCCGGCGCCGGGCAGCGGGGCCGCCTGGTTGGGCAGCCCGGCCGCCTGGTTGGGCAGCAGCGAGACGAAGTGCGGGTCGGCGGGCGGCGCGACCGGCTGCTCCTGGCCGTCGATCAGCCGGCGCGGCGTCATCGGCGGCGTGGAGACGTCGTAGGAGGGCTTCTCCCCCACGAACGGCGGCCGCCTGGTCGGGTAGTCGTCGGGCGCGTCGGGCCGCGGGACGGTGGAGATCTCGTCGGGCCCGCCGCGCGGCGGCCTCGGCAACATGCGGGCCGTCTGCTCGGCCAGGTCGGCGGCCTTGGGCCGCTTGGCCGGGTTGCGCTGGAAGCCCGCCTTGAGCAGCGGCTGCAGCTCGGCCGGCACGCCGCTGATGTCGGCCTTGCCGGCGGTGATGTTGTAGAAGATCATCTCCAGCGTGCCCTTGCCGAAGGGCGGCTGGCCGGTGGCGGCGTAGAGCAGCGTGCCCGCCCAGGCGTGGATGTCGACCTCGGGACCGGCCTCCTGGCCCTCGATGATCTCGGGCGCGAGGTAGCCGGGCGTGCCGATGAACATGCCGGTCTGGGTCAGCCTGGTCGCGTCGACCGCCTGGGCGATGCCGAAGTCGATCAGGACGGGCTCGCCGTCGAGGATCAGCACGTTGCCCGGTTTGAGGTCACGGTGGATCACGCCGACGGAGTGGACGACGGCCAGCGCGGAGGCCACCCCGTGGGCGAGCCGGACCAGCGCGGGCAGGTCGAGCGGCCCGTCGTCCTTGACGATCTCGTCGAGCGGACGGCCGGGCACGTAACGCGTGACGATGTAGGGACGATGACCGGTTACATCCGCATCGACCACTTCTGCGATGAATTTGCTGCGGACCCGGCGCATGGTCTCGACCTCGCGCGAAAGCCGTCGCCTGGCGACCTCGTCACCGGCGACCTCTCCGCGCAGGACCTTGACCGCCACCTGTCGCCCCTGGGGGTCGACAGCGAGGTGGACAACGCCCATCCCGCCTTCACCGAGCCGCCTGAGCAGCCGGTAAGGGCCTAGTCGGTCATCGTTCATGGCATGAAGCACCATACCGGCTTAATCCCCGCCCACGAGATGAACCATGAGGCCACATTCCCACTCGTACAACGTCCGATACGGCCTCATCGGTTTCCCATCCAACGGTCTCGAATTGGCTTCAGTTCGGCTTCGGGGCCTTCAGGTCGTCAGGGACAGGACCTCGGCGCCCTTCAGCCCGGCCAGCGCGGCGCCCGGCACGGCGAGCTTCGACCTGCGCACGCCGCTGCCGATCACCACTCTGGGATGGTCGGCGACGTGCACGTCGACCAGGACGGGCCAGTCGCCGGGCAGCCCGAGCGGGGTGATGCCGCCGTACTCCATGCCGGTCAGCTCGACCGCGTCGGCCATCGGCGCGAAGCTCGCTTTCCGGGCGTCAAGGTGCTTGCGCACCACGCCGTTGACGTCGACGCGCATCGTCGCGAGCACCATGCAGGCGGCGTAGCGGGTCTCGCCGCCGCGCTTGGCGGCCACGACCACGCAGTTGGCCGACTCGTCGAGCCGTACGCCGTAGCGCTCGCAGAACGCGGCCGTGTCGGCCAGGTCGGGGTCGATCTCCGCCACCTCGGCGCCCTCGACGCCCGGCACGGCGAACACCACCGGATCGGCCAGCAGGTCGGTGCGGTCGGTCGCGGGCACCCAGTGCAACGTCATCCTCGTCTCCTCGATCGCTCTTCCTTGACCGACCCTATGCCGGTCGAGGAAGTGGCGTGCGACGTCACGCGGACTGCAGCACCCGCTGGTGCAGCAGGGTGACGGCGCTGCGGGCCGACTCCATGGCGCCTGCCTGCCAGGCGATCAAGTGGGTGAGCCAGTCACCCGCGAAGTAGACCCTTCCGGCGGGGCGTTGCAGAAGAGTGAAGGACGAATCAAAGGACGGCCAGTACATCCAGCCTCCCTGGATGTGCTCCTGGCGGTGCCAGGCGATCGAGACGCTGGACAGCAGGTTCTGGCGGTATTTGTCGCCGTGGATCTTCCGGCCCTGGGTGAGTGCCTTCCGCCTTCTGTCCTCGGGGGTCAGGGAGCCGTACAGCTCGGCGTTCTGCTCGGTGTTGTAGTAGCCGACGATCAGGCCGCGTTCGGAGTGGTAACCGTGGGAGGGGTACCAGATGTGGGTGATGTCCAGGTCGGTCTCGGTGACGCCGCCGTAGATGCGGTCCTCCAGCTCCCACCAGCGCCTGCCGTACTCCAGGCCGATCTTGCCGGCGGCGATCGGGATGGGGGTGCTCAGTGCGCTGGTGACCTGCGCTCCGAGGTTGTGCGGGATCTTGGCGAGGAGGTGCGGGGGAAGGGTGGCGATGCAGTAGTCGGCCTTGACGGTGCCGCCGTCGTACGCCACCTCGACGCCGTCGTCCAGGGTCGTGATCCTGGTGACCTTGGCGCCGGTCCTGATCCGGTCGGGCCCTACGGCCTCGGTCAGTTTCCTGACGATCGCGTCCATGCCGCCGACCGGCTGGAACATGGGGGTGGCCATGTCGTAGCCGAAGTCGTTGGTGATGGCGCGGCCGGTGGCGGCGGCCAGCACGTCGTGGAGGGTGCCGGGGGGCGGGATGGGGGTGCCGCCGTCGAGCGCCGGGTACTTGGTGAAGCCGCGCCGGGGTGAGCCCTCGTAGTCGAGCTTGGGTCCGAGGTCGCCGAACCGGCGGAGGAACTCCAGCAGGCGTTGCCGGTCGTCGGCGGTGATCGCCTTGTCGAGCGCGCCGATATTTGTGGCCTTGGCCAGCAATTCTGCGACATATCCGTACATATCGGCTCGGGCGGTGCGGGCCCGCACCGTCTTGCCGTTGGTGTGGACGTACGCGGCGGCGTTGTTGTTGACGAACGTCTCGATCGGGACGCCCAGCTCCCTGCAGTAGTCGAGGGTGACCATCCAGGGGGCGATGCGGCCGGGCCCGGCGTTGAAGTAGACGCCCTCGCCGAGCTTGACGTCCTGGGCCGGGCCGTTCAGCTCGGTCAGGCGGTCGCCGCCGCGCAGCGTGAGGTTCCTCCCGCCGGCCCTGCCCCTGGCTTCGAGCAGGGTGCAGTCGTAGCCGGCCTTGCCCAGCTCGTACGCGGCGGTCAGCCCCGCCACGCCCGCGCCGAGGATCACCACCTTGGCCGCGCCCTTGCCGCGCAGGGAGAAGTCGCCGGGGCGCGGCGCGGCGAACTCCTTGTCCTGCTCCGAGGGGGCGAGCCCGAGCGCGCCCATGGCGGCGTACATGGCGCCCGCGCCGCCCACCGCTCCGATCCCGACGAGCAGCCCCCGCCGGGTCAGCGCCGCGCCTTCCACCGTCACCCGCTCCCTAGGTCAGCAGTTACCGACATCTCAGCCGTACGGCCCGCTGCCGCAGGCCACCTGGCCGCCGATGGTGGCGAAGATCCCGAGCAGCGCCATGATCTGGCGGAAGTCGTCGGTGGTGAACTCGGTGTGCCGGGAGCCGACCGTCTTCACCCCGGGCACCAGCGCCACCGCCGCCGCGATGGCGGTCGAGTTCCACTCCACCCCCAGCGTGTACGGCGCCTCCACCCGATAAGGCGTGAAGTCGCTCAACCGGGACAGCCCACGAGCGGCGGCCTCACGGATCTTCGCCTGGGCGACGCTCGGCGGCAGCAACTCGGCCGAGAACTTGTCGATCCCCTTCTTCACCGCGACCGTCTCGACGTCGCCGAGCAGCTCGCGCGCCTCCTCGCCGACGGCCTCGTCCCCCGTCACCAGCACGACGGGCACGCCGTGGAAGCCCGCGCACGCCGCGACCAGCCGGGTCTCGCCGCACAGCTCGCCGTTGAGGTAGACGTTCTGGATCTCCTTGCCCATCCACGTGTGGTTGAGCACGCCGTGCTGGACGCCGGCCATGGCGTGGTAGCCCACGAAGCACGCGGCCTGGAACGTGCCGTCGAGCCCCTGGGCCATGCGCTGGGCCTTGCCCGGCCCCCGGATCAGGGTGGCCCGCGGGTCCAGGAGGTCGATCCGCAGGTTCTTGGTGGATCCGTGAGCGTCGTTGACCAGCACCGAGCCCGCCCCCGCGGCGAACGCGCCCTCGACGGCGGCGTTGGCGTCGGCGGTCATCAGCTCGCAGCCGCGGTCGTAGCCGCGTTTGCCGGCGTGCATCTCCTCGGGGTCGGTCAGCCCCGTCACGCCCTCCATGTCCACCGACAGGTAAACCTTCACGCAGTCAACTCCTCGCACTTCGCCGGATCCGCCCCGCGGACGGTCACGCGCCCCACGTCTCCACCCGCCGTACCTCGGCCTCGGTCATGAGACCGACCTGATCGGTCAGGAAGGCGGCCGCCTCCGCCCGCCACGGCTCGGGGATCTCCTCGATCGCCGGCGGGTAGCAGTGGTCGAGCCAGCTCGTGGACTCCTCGGTGGCCTCGAAGTGGTCGAGGGCCTTGGCGAAGAGGGACCGTTCGACGCCGGGGATCCGGGCGAGGCCGTACTCGACCATCTCCTGCCCCCCGAAGGGGGGCGGCCGCAGCCACTTGCGGGCCACGGGACGGTCGGCGGTGAGGGGCGTGTCCAGCGGACGGCGCTCGACGGCGGCCTGGATGAGCTCCTTGTACAGGCACTTGCCGCAGGTGCGGCAGGGGCCGTCGGTGCCGCGCAGGCACCAGCGCACCTGGTCCTTGAGCTCGGAGTTCAGCGCCAGCCGCATGGTGACGGCCTCGCTCACCCCGCCGACCGGGAGCACGATGTGCACGCCCGCGGCGGCGAACAACCGGCCCCACGCGCCGTGCGGCGCCCACATGGGGTTGTCAGGCGTGAACCGCAACAAGTAACGGTCACCGCCGAGCCAGCGTGAACCGAGTTCATAGCCGAAGCCCAGGCCGCCGAGGTTCATCCGGTCGGCCAGCAGGAGCGCCCCCGCCGCGACGGCGTGGTGCTCCGGATAGCCCGGACGCGGCTCGGCGAGGGTGAACTCCAGGTCGGAGGTGACGGTGGTGAGCTCGCGACCGGTCTGCTCGGCCAGCTTGGCCAGCACGTCGGAGCGGTAGTGCGGCCACCGGTTGGGCACCCTCGGATGCGGCACCCGCCGAAAGTGCACGAACTGCGCCGACGGATGGATGGCCGCCGCGGCCACGGAGTCCGCGCCGCCGCTGTAGGAGATGGCGAGCCGGTCCCCGGCCCGGCGCGGCTCGGCCCCGACCGGCCCGGCCTCGATGCCCCACCCGTCGTGCAGGGCCGCGGCCACCTCGGCGGAGACGGCCCGGTCGAACGTGATCCGCCGTCTGGTCCAGGGCGCCACGATCGTCCAGGCGGCCACGGCGAACAGGTCGGGGTGGGCGTCGGCGGGCACGCCGCCGATCGAGCAGGAGTTGGTGGCCAGCTTGACGGGATGTTCGTCGGCCGCCCTGCCGGTGATCTCGTCCTCGGGGTCGAGACGGAAGGTCAGCTCGCCGCCGGACCAGGTCACGCGCACGGCCGGCCCCCCTCGGGGACGCGGGCCCGCAGGTCGTCGATGGCCTGCCAGACGAGCACCTCGTTCTGGAGCACGCCGTCGAGTGCCTGCGCGGTCTCCTGCGCCAGCCGGTACGTGTCGTCGACCCTGGCCTTGTCGATCACCGGCCCGGCCGCCGGGCGGGCGTTCCGCAGCCGCTCGACCTCGCCCTGCAGGGTCGCCATCTCCCTGCGCAGGGTCTGGACCTCCCAGAGCGCGTCCCGGATGTCCTGCCGGTGGTCGGCGACGGAGATGTAACGGGAGTCGAACCACGTACGCACGGCTTTACGCAGCCGGGCGGGGACCGGGACGCGCATCATGAAACGCCACCATACTGGCAAACCCGCTTCCCCTTGGACGGCCTACTCCAAAGGGTCGCAATCGTATGGCGGCCGGGCGGTCACCGTCCGGTGAACTTGGCCTTGGCCTTCTCCGCGAAGGCCCGCATGCCGATCCTGGCGTCGTCGGTGGCGAACAGGCCGGAGAAGTGCAGGCGCTCGATCTCCAGGCCGGAGTCGAGGTCGACCTCGGCTCCCTGATCGACGGCCTGCTTGGCGGCGCGCAGCGCCACGGCCGGGCCGCCGACGAACGTGGCCGCCCACTCCAGGGCCGCCGTGTAGACCTGCTCGTCCGGCACCACCCGGTCGACCAGCCCGATGGCCAGGGCCTCGGCGGCGGGGACGTGCCGGCCGGTGAAGATCAGATCCTTGGCGCGGGACGGGCCGACGAGCCGGGGCAGGCGCTGCGTGCCGCCCGCGCCCGGGATGAGCCCGAGCAGGATCTCCGGCTGGCCGAGCCGGGCCGACTCGCCCGCCACCCTGAAGTCGGCGCACAGGGCCAGCTCGCAGCCGCCGCCCAGGGCGTAGCCGGCGACGGCGGCGATGACCGGCTTGCCGATGCGGGCCACCGTGGTGAAGCACGCCTGGAGCGTGCGGGAGTGGGTGGACATGTCGGCATAGGACATGTCGGCCATCTCCTTGACGTCCACGCCGGCGGCGAAGACCCGCTCGCCGCCGTAGAGGATCACCGCCTGCACCTGGTCGTCGGCATCGACCTGAAGCGCCGCCTCGACGAGCTCCCGTTGCGTCTGAACGTCGATCGCGTTCATCTTCGGACGGTCAAGACGGATCGTGGCGATCTGGTCGGCCACCTCGACGCTCACAAACTCACCCATGAGCCGAACCTAACAGAGCGCCCCCGCTCACCCCGCCGCGGCCGACTTCACCTCGTCGGCGGCCTTCTTACTGGTCGACACGCGTACCAGCGCCGCCGACAGGCGGGCGAGCTCGTCGCCGGAGCGGGCCAGGCGGGCCAGGCCGCGTTCCTGGCGCGGCAGCCCGAGCCGGGCCGCGCCGTCCAGCACCCGCCCGTCCAGGTGCGGCGCGACCTGCGGCCAGACGCCCTGGACCTCGCGCAGGAAGATGTCGGCGCCGGTCGGGCCGATGCCGGGGAACTCCCGGAGCAGCTCGCCGATGCGCCCGGGGTCGCCCCCGGCCTCGTCGCGCAACCTGCGCAGGTCGCCCTTCCAGCGGTCGAGCAGCAGTTCGGCGCCCCTGCCGAGCATGGTCGAGGTGCGTTCGTCGTAACGCCGGTAGTGGCCGCGGCCGAGGGCGTCCACGCGGTCCTGCCAGCTCGCCCGCGCCATGTCCCGCGGCGTGCGGTACCCGGCGGCGAACAGCTCGCGCGCCGCCGCCACCGCCACCCCGGACGAGATGCGCGCGCTGAGCAGCGTGGCCAGCACGAGGAGCTGGTACAGCGGCCGCGGCCGGTCGGCGAGCCGGATGCCCGCCTCCGCGGCGAACGTCTGGCCGCACTGTTCGAGCAGGGCGTCCAGCACGCCCTTGTCCTTGTCAGCCATGACGCTCCGCTACCCCCATGGCGGGCGCTCATCCCGGCCCGGCGCGTTTGCCTCCCTGGTCGCGGGGGAGGCGGGGGGTCTCCAGCGAGAAGGAGAGCATCGTGCTGACTTTGACTGACAACGCCGTGGTCGCGATCCGTGACCTGATGGTCGGCGAGGACGTGCCCGCGCACGCCGGCCTGCGGATCGCCGCCAAGCCGGACGAGGCGGGCGCCTTGGAGGTGTCGCTGGCGAGCACGCCGTACGCCGGGGACCAGGTCATCGAGCAGGGGGACGTGCGCGTCTTCGTGGCCGAGGACGCGGCGCCCATCCTCGACGACAAGTCGCTGGACGCCCAGCCGGGCACGCCGGGGCACCCGACGTTCCGGCTGGACCGCCGCACCTGACCGGCCCTGCCGGGCTTCCGGCGGCCCGCCCGCCACCTCGGGGGCCGCCGGGAGACCGTCAGCCGGCGGCGCGACCGGCGCGCACGGCGTCGGCCAGCTCGGCCAGCAGGCGCTCGGTCTTCTCCCAGCCCACGCAGGCGTCGGTGATGCTCTGCCCGTACGTCAGGCCCTCGGCCGGGCCGGGCTCCTGCCGCCCCGGCACCAGGAAGCTCTCCACCATCAGCCCCGCGATGCCCTTCTCGCCCGCCGCCAGGCGTCCGGCCACCTCGCGCACCACCGCCGCCTGCCGTACGTGGTCCTTGCCGCTGTTGCCGTGGCTGGCGTCGATGATCAGCCGCTCCGGCAGGCCGGCCTTGGCCAGCAGCGCGAGCGCGTCGCCGATGGACTGGGGGTCGTAGTTCGGGCCGGTGCGCCCGCCGCGCAGGATGACGTGGCAGTCGGGGTTGCCGGTGGTCGAGACGACCGCGGCCCGGCCCTCGTCGTCGATGCCGAAGAACACCTGCGGGTGCGCGGCGGCCTTCACGCCGTCGATGGCCACCTGCACGTCGCCGTCGGTGGCGTTCTTGAAGCCGACCGGCATGGACAGGCCGGAGGTGAGCTGGCGGTGCACCTGGCTCTCGGGCGTGCGCGCGCCGATCGCGCCCCAGGTGACGGCGTCGGCGATGTACTGCGGGCTGGTGGGCTCAAGGAACTCGCAGCCCACCGGCAGCCCGGTGTCGAGCACGTCGAGCAGCACCGTCCTGGCCAGGCGCAGCCCGCGCTGGACGTCGTGGCCGCCGTCGATGTCCGGGTCGTTGATCAGGCCCTTCCAGCCGATGGTGGTACGCGGCTTCTCGAAGTACACCCGCATGACCACGCACAGGGCGTCGCCGAGGTCGCGGGTGGCGGCGGCCAGGCGGCGGGCGTAGTCGAGCGCGGCCTCCGGGTCGTGCACCGAGCACGGGCCGACGATGAGCAGCAGGCGGTCGTCGTCGCCGGCGAGCACGTCGCGCACGGCGTTCCTGCTCGCCGCCACCAGCGCCTCACGCTCGGGGCCGAGCGGCTGTTCACCGATGAGCTCGCGGGGCGTGGGCAGGGGTTCGAACGAGGTGATACGCAGGTCGCTGGTCGTGGTCATGGGCTGGTCCTCCGCTTTCGCTGGAAGTTCGAAGGCGGTACGGCCCACATCCGTGGCCCCCGGAGCCGTCCGCCTGAACGACGAAAGGCAGAGACGGGACGTCTCTGCCTTTGGGCTCCGGGTGATCAGTAAGTCAGCGCATGTGACCTTCGGCTCCACCCGGAGCCGCCACATAGCGCCAAAATCGGCTGATCACTGACATGCTGTCGACGCTAGCAGACGCCGGGTGACGGCTCCAAATCCCGTCCGCTATCCGAGATCGGATTCCCAGCCGGGTTCGCGCAGGTCGCCGAGCCCGTAGAGACCGACCAGGGTGCCGTCGGCGCGGGTGACGACGACGTGGTCGACGTTCGCGCCTTCCATGCGGGTGGCCAGGGCGTCGAGCTGCTCGCTGGGCCGTACGGTGGTGACGCCGGTGTTCATGGCGGCCTCGGCGGTGCCGGTCAGGTCGGCGCCCTTGAGCTCGCGCGACCCGATGACACCCTGCACCACCTCGTCCCGGTCCACCACGACCGCGAGCCCGGCCGGGTCGGCGACGATGCGCTCGCTGAGCTCCTCCAGCGGATCCTCCAGGTCCGCCGTGACCGGGTCGCGCCGGGCGCCGGAGCCCACCAGGACGGCCTCCCCCTCGTACGGCAGGTCGGCCGACAGCCAGTCCATCTTGCCCAGGCCGTAGTCGTGCACGTCGGCAAAGCCCAGCCGGGCCAGCCGGTGGGCGGCGCGCGGGCTCAGGTCGCAGAGCCAGTCGTGGCAGTAGACGACGACCGGGCGCGACCGGTCCAGCAGGTCGTCGGCCAGCCGGTCGAGCGAGCCGAGCGGCAGGTGCACGGCGCCGGGCAGGTGCGCCCAGGCGTACTCGCGCTCGGGCAGCACCTCGGCGAGTTGGGCGTCGCGCGTCGCGAGCAGGTCCTGGACGCCGACGCGGTCGATGATGCCGGTCATCAGGCCCTCAGCGCTCCCCCCGGCGCGGCCGCTCGGACTTGGGTCCTTCGGCGCGGTCGCCGCCCACCTTGCGCGGGCTCTTGTCCGGATCCGACTGGAGTTTCCTGGCCACGCGTTTCTTGAGCTCCTGCTCGCTCATCCCTTGCCGGTCCAGCTGCTTGCGCAACCGGCGGCGCTCGTTGTCATAGGAGTGACTTCCGGGTCGAGGCATGACAACTCCCCCTCTCCTCCGAAGGCCCGCCTACCCAGCCCCTCACCTGCTAGTCCTGGATATTCGGCCCCTCGGGGCCGGTCCGGTGGCCTGTTAAGCGATGAAAAATATCTTCGCAAAGTTCTCGCCAGAGAAGGAAAATGTTGAGACGCTGAACCGGCACCACACCCCCCAGTCAAGGAGCGGTTCATGCGCAGAGCGCTGGCGATCGCCGTCGTCGCCTTGTTGCCCTTAACCCAAGTGCCCTCGGCCAACGCCGAAGAACCCGCCGACCGGCAGCAGGCGTTCGCCGCGGCGGCCGACGAGTTCAAGGTCCCGCAGAGCGTGCTGCTCGGCGTCTCGTACCTGGAGTCACGCTGGGACGCCCACGCGGGCCAGCCGTCGAGCGACGCCGGGTTCGGCCCGATGCACCTGACCGACGCGGCCGCGTACACCGGCTCGAACCACCACGGAGAGGGCGAGGAGGACGCCCGCGGCGACGAGAGCAGGCCGCTCGCGCCCACGGCGACCCCCGCCCCGGCGGAGATCCCCGCCTCGCTGCGCACGATGGAACGCGCCGCGCAGCTCACCGGCGAGAGCCACGAGCGGTTGCGCACCGACGACGCGGCCAACATCCGCGGCGGCGCGGCGCTGCTCGCCGACTACCAGAAGAGCCTCGGCGCGCCCCTGAGCGCCAATCCCGGCGAATGGTACGGAGCCGTCGCCAAGTACTCCGGCGCCGACGAGGCCGACGCGGCCAAGTTCTTCGCCGACGAGGTCTACGCCACCATCCAGGAGGGCGCCGAGCGCACCACGGACGACGGGCAGAAGGTCACCCTGCCCAAGGTCCCGGACCTGGAGAAGATCGAGAAGTGGCTGGAGAAGCTCGGCCTGCGGCCCGCGCGGCGCGACGGCGTCGAGTGCCCGGCCTCGATCTCCTGCGAGTGGATCCCCTCGGCCTACCAGGAGCTCCCGCCGGACGACTACGGCCACTACGACCTGGCCGACCGCCCGGTCAGCCAGAAGGTCGACTACATCATCATCCACGACATGGAGGGCTACTTCCTCCCGTCGATCAGGCTCAACCAGGACCCGAACTACGGCGCGAGCTGGCACTACTCGGTCCGTTCCAGTGACGGGCACATCGCCCAGCACATCAAGACCAAGGACGTCGGCTGGCAGGCCGGCAACTGGTACATCAACGCCAAGTCCATCGGCATCGAGCACGAAGGCTTCCTGGCCGAGGGCAGCACCTGGTACACCGAGGCGATGTACCGCTCGTCGGCCCGGCTCGTCCGCTACCTGGCGCTCAAGCACGGCGTGCCGCTCGACCGCGCCCACATCCTGGGCCACGACAACGTCCCGGGCACGATCCCGAGCACCGTCCGCGGCATGCACGAGGACCCGGGGCCGTTCTGGGACTGGGCGCACTACTTCCAGCTCATGGGCGCGCCGCTGCACCAGTTCGGCGGGCCGAGGGCCGGCTCGGTCATGATCAAGCCGGACTTCGCCACCAACAAGCCCTACTTCTACGGCTGCGACCGCAAGAACCCCGAGGCGGCCTGCCCGCCGCTCAGCGCCGGCACCGTGTGGCTGCGCACCGAGCCGCGCGACGACGCCCCGCTGATCAAGGACATCGGCAAGCACCCGACCGGCGGCTCGCTCTACAGCGTGTACGACCACAGCGCCAGGGCCAGCACCGGCCAGCGCTTCGCCGTCGCCGACCGCCAGGGCGACTGGACGGCGATCTGGTACCTCGGCCAGAAGTCGTGGTTCCACAACCCGGCGAGCGCCCCGACCGCGATCCCGTCGATGGGGCTCGTCGTCACCCCGAAGCCGGGCAAGGCGACCGTGCCGGTGTTCGGGCGGGCGTACCCGGAGCAGGAGGCGTATCCGGCCGGCATCCCGTACCAGGCGGTGACGCCGCTGCAGTACACGTTCTCGGCGGGCGAGAAGTACACCCTGGCCGGGCCGGCCGCCACCGAGTACTACCGGGCGGTCACGTTCAACCTGGAGGACCACACGGTGGTCAAGGGCAAGACGAAGTACCTGGAGATCCAGTTCGGGCACCGCGTGATGTACGTCAAGGCTGACGACGTGCAGGTGACGTTCTCCGGGTGAACTCCTTGACGGCGCGCCTGGTGCTCGCGAGCGCCTCCTGAGAGGAGTCGAACGTGCGCTGGGCGACGCCGACGAACACGCAGTCGACGACGAGGAGCTGGCTGATCCTGCTGGCCAGGGCGCCGGGACGGAACTCCGTCTCGCGCCCGGCCGAGATCAGCACGTGCTCGGCCAGCTCCGCGATCGTCGAGCGCGGGTTGTTGGTGACGGCCACCGTGGTGGCCCCCGCCTCGCCCGCCCGGCGCAGCGGCTCGATCACGTCGGGGGTCTCCCCCGAGGTGCTGATGCCGATCGCCACGTCGCCCGCCTTCAGCAGGACGGCGCTGGTCAGGGCCAGGTGGGCGTCCTGGAAGGCGTGGCTGGACAGGCCGATGCGCAGCAGCTTCTGGGCGACGTCCTCGGCGACTAATCCCGAGGCGCCCACGCCGTAGGCGTCGATGCGCCTGGCCCCCACGATCGCGTCGACGACCAGGCCCAGGCGCTCGCTGGTCAGCTGGGCGACGGTGTCGTTGATGGCCTCCGACTCGGCCCTGGCCACCTTCTGGATGACCTCCGACAGCGGGTCGTCGGGCGCCAGGTCGCCGGGCACGAGCCGGTCGGGCTGCGCGGCCGCCGCCGCCAGAGCCAGCCTGAGCTGGGGATATCCGGCGAAGCCGAGCAGCCGCGCGGTGCGCACGATGGTGGCCTCGCTGGTGCCGGAGGCGGCCGACAGCTCCGTGATGGTGCTGCGCGCGACCGTCGCCGGATCTTCCAGGATGAGCCGGGCGACGGTCTGCGCGGCAGGCGTCAGGGACGGCAGGACACCGCGGACCGTGGCCACCAGATTGTCGGCCCGCAGGCCGTTCCCGCTGTCGTCCACGGTCCTGATTATGCACCGCCCGACCACCGGCCCGACCTCGTCCGGATATATCAGCGCAAGGTACCGTTCGTCATTCCCACCGGCTCCTCAGGGATGGCGATCAGCCCCAATTCCGCCGGAGTGGCAGCGAACGGGTGATGCGGGACGACCCGGACGGTGTATCCGAAAGCCCCCGTACGGTCGAGCGGCACCCGGCCCGTGAAGTGGGCGTGGCCGTCGTCCTCCAGCGACTCCAGGGCCAGCCGCGCGTACCGCGGGCGGACCAGCTCGTCGTGCGGCCCGACCTTGCCGTACGCGGCCTCGACCAGCACGTCTCCCGGCTCCAGGTCGCCGAGCGCGATCGTGGCCCGCAGCTCGACCGCGGCGCCCACCTCGGGGGCGTCGCCCACGCCCGACGCCTCGACGTGCTCGACCCGCACGCCCGGCCAGGCCCGCGTGACGCGCACCCGCCAGGCCGCGAACGCCCTGGCCGCGGCGTAGGAGTCGGCCGACAGCGCGCGGGCCGACTTGGCGGCCGGGGTGTAGAGGTCGACGACGTAGTCGCGGAGCATGCGTCCGGCCAGCACCTTGGGCCCGAGCGAGGCCAGGGTGTGCTTGACCATCTCCATCCACCTGCGCGGCAGCTCGTCGAACGGCCGGTCGTAGAAGCGGTCGGACACCTCGTGCTCGATCAGGTCGTACAGGGCGCCGGCCTCCAGCTCGTCGCGCCGGTCGGGGTCGCTGACGCCGTCGGCGGTGGGGATGGCCCAGCCGTTGGTGCCGTCGTACCACTCGTCCCACCAGCCGTCGCGGATCGACAGGTTGAGCCCGCCGTTCAGCGCCGACTTCATGCCCGAGGTGCCGGACGCCTCCAGCGGCCGCAGCGGGTTGTTCAGCCACACGTCGCAGCCCTGGACCATGAGCTGGCCGAGCGTCATGTCGTAGTCGGGCAGGAAGACGATGCGGTGGCGCACGTTGTGCTGGTCGGCGAACTTGACGATCTGCTGGATCAGCTTCTTGCCGCCCTCGTCGGCCGGATGCGCCTTGCCGGCGATCACGATCTGCACCGGCTTGTCCGGGTCGAGCAGCAGCCGGGTCAGCCGCCTGGGGTCGCGCAGCATGAGCGTGAGCCGCTTGTACGACGGCACCCGCCGGGCGAAGCCGATCGTCAGCACGTCGGGGTCGAGCGCGTCGTCGATCCAGCCCAGCTCGGCGACCGAGGCGCCGCGTTCGCGCCACGACCTGCGCAGCCGCTCGCGCGCGCCCTCGACCAGCCGCCTGCGCAGCTTGCCGCGGATCTCCCAGATCTCCCGGTCGGAGATCTTCTGGATGCCCTCCCAGCCGCGGGCGCGCTCGATCAGCGAGGGCAGCTCGCGGCCCGCCAGCTCCATGAACTCGCGCCCGACCCACGTGGGTGCGTGCACGCCGTTGGTGATCGAGCCGATCGGCACCTCGTCGAGGTCGAAGCCGGGCCACAGGTCCTTGAACATCTCCCGGCTGACCGCGCCGTGCAGCTCGGAGACGCCGTTGACGCGCTGGGCCAGGCGCATGCCCATGACGGCCATGTTGAAGCGGCCGGGCTCGGCCTCGGCGCCCAGGGCCAGGATGCGCTCGACGGGCACGGTCGGCCAGGCGGAGTCGCCGCCGAAGTGGCGTTCGATCAGGTCGCAGGGGAAACGGTCGATGCCGGCGGGCACCGGCGTGTGCGTGGTGAACACCGTCCCCGCGCGGACGGCCTCCAGTGCCTCGTCGAACGACATGCGCGACTCGGTCAGCTCGCGGATGCGCTCCAGGCCGAGGAAGCCGGCGTGGCCCTCGTTGGTGTGGAAGACCTCGGGCTCGGCGTGGCCGGTGATGCGGCAGTAGGCCCTGATCGCGCGGACGCCGCCCACGCCCAGCAGCAGCTCCTGCATGAGCCGGTGGTCGGTGCCGCCGCCGTAGAGGCGGTCGGTGACGTCGCGGGCGGCGGTGTCGTTGTCGGCCACGTCGGAGTCGAGCAGCAGCAGCGGCACCCGGCCCACCTGCGCCACCCAGACCTGGGCGTGCAGGACGCGGCCCTCGGGCAGGCCGAGGCGGATCTTGACGGGTTCGTCGCCGTCCTTCAGCAGGGTCAGCGGCAGCCCGCCGGCGTCGAGCGCCGGGTAGTGCTCCAGCTGCCAGCCCTCCGGCGAAAGCGACTGGGTGAAGTAGCCGTGGCGATAGAGCAGGCCGACCGCGAGGATCGGCACGCCCAGGTCGCTGGCCGCCTTGAGGTGGTCGCCGGCGAGGATGCCGAGACCGCCTGAGTACTGGGGCATCGCGGCGGCGATGCCGTATTCGGGGGAGAAGTAGGCGATGGCGCGGGCGACGTCGGGCAGCGTCTGGTACCAGCGCGGCGACGTCATGTATTCGCGCAGGTCGTCAGCTGCGTCGGCGAGACGGCGGAGGAAACGGCGGTCGGCGGCCAGCTCGTTGAGCCGGGCCGGTGTGACGGCGCCGAGCAGGGCCACGGGATCGTGACCGACCTGTTCCCACAGGGCCGCGTCGACCTCGGCGAAGAGGTCCAGCGTCTCCGGATGCCAGGACCAGCGGAGATTGTGCACGAGCTCGCCCAGGGCGGCCATCTCCGCGGGCAGGACGGTGCGGACGGTAAACCGGCGGATAGCTCTCACGTTTCTGCACCCTACGGGCTAGGAGGGACCTCTCAGTCCTTCACCCCCAAGAAGCCCCTTCAAACCCCAGCCCGGAACAAGCATGAAGCCGGACGATTGGGGCAACTTTCCTCTTTGTTGGCTCTCCCGGGAACACACTCGGGAGGTCTATCCGCTGCTGTCCACTATTTACGTGCAAGGATCGTTACTGCCGGGGTAGGCCGTATCCAGCGGTCCCACGCGGTTGCGAAATCTTGCACATACGGAAAGCCTCCGGCGGCGCCGAGCGCGCCGTCGCAAACCCTGCGAATGCGATGATCGGACGAATTCCCATCACGGACATCTCCCCCGTCGTCGACTGCGGGCAGTGGCCCGCCAAGGCGGTCGCCGGCGAGACCTTCCAGGTCTCGGCGACCGTCTTCCGAGAGGGCCATGACGCCGTGGCCGCGGGCGTGGTGCTCACCTCGCCCGACGGACAGCGTGGCCGCCTGAAACCCATGCGCGAGCTCGCCCCCGGCACCGACCGCTGGGGCGTTGACGTGTGCCTGCCGGCCGAAGGCGACTGGATGTTCCGCGTGGAGGCGTGGAGCGATCCGATCAGGACGTGGCTGCACGACGCCGAGATCAAGATCCCGCGCGGCCTCGACACCGACCTGATGTGCGAGGAGGGGGCCCGCCTGTTCGAGCGGGCCGCCAAGGCCGTCCGTACGGCCGAGTGCCCCGCGCCCGGCGGCCAGGCGGGTCCCGGCAACGGGCACTCCAGGAACGGCATGGGCAACAGCAAGGGCAACGGCAACGGCGACAGCGCGTGCGGGCACCGGGCCGCGCTGCTGTCGGTGGCGGCCACGCTGCGGGACGAGGAGCTCGACCCGCGCGCCCGGCTGTCCATCGCCCAGCTCCCCGAGACGGCCGCGCTGCTGGCGGCGCATCCGTTCCGCGAGCTGGTGACCAGGGCGAAGCCGTACAAGGTCAGGGTCGACCGGCGCAGGGCGCTCTACGGCTCCTGGTACGAGTTCTTCCCCAGGTCCGAGGGCGCGGTCGTCACCGAGTCCGGCGTCTCGAGGTCGGGCACCTTCCAGACCGCGGCCAAGCGGCTGCCCGCCATCGCCAAGATGGGCTTCGACGTCGTCTACCTGCCGCCGATCCATCCCATCGGCCAGACCTTCCGCAAGGGCCGCAACAACACGCTCAGCCCCGAGCCCGACGAGCCCGGCTCGCCGTGGGCGATCGGCTCGGAGGACGGCGGCCACGACGCCGTCCATCCCGACCTGGGCACCCTTGAGGACTTCGACGAGTTCGTCAGCCGCACCCGCGCCCTGGGCATGGAGGTCGCGCTCGACTTCGCCCTGCAGTGCGCCCCTGATCACCCGTGGGTCAAGGAGCACCCGGAGTGGTTCACCATCCGGGCGGACGGGACGATCGCCTACGCCGAGAACCCGCCGAAGAAGTACCAGGACATCTACCCGATCAACTTCGACAGGGACCCCGAGGGCATCTTCGCCGAGGTCCGGCGGGTGCTGCGGCACTGGATGGACCACGGCGTGCGGATCTTCCGGGTGGACAACCCGCACACCAAGCCGGTGGCGTTCTGGGAGCGCCTGCTGGCCGACATCCACGCGACCGACCCGGACGTGGTGTTCCTGGCCGAGGCGTTCACCCGGCCCGCGATGCTCCAGACGCTCGCCAAGACCGGGTTCCACCAGTCGTACACGTATTACACGTGGAAGAACTCCAAGTTCGACGTGGAGACGTACCTCTCCGAGCTCTCGCACGAGACGTCCGCGTTCCTGCGGCCGAACCTGTTCGTCAACACCCCGGACATCCTGCACGAATACCTGCAGCACGGCGGCGTGCCGGCGTTCAGGATCAGGGCCGTGCTGGCCGCTCTCACGTCGCCGACCTGGGGGGTCTACTCCGGGTACGAGCTGGCCGAGAACGTTCCGGTGCGCCCGGGGAGTGAGGAATACCTAGATAGTGAGAAATATCAGTACAAGCCACGCGACTGGGCGGCCGCCGAACGCGACGGAAGGACCCTCGCCCCGCTCATCACCCATCTGAATTTGTTCCGAAGAGCGCATCCGGCGCTGCAGGAATTGCGTAACCTACGGTTCCACAGGGTCGACCATCCGGACATCGTCTGCTTCTCCAAACGGCTTCCGGGCGCCTATGACACGGCCACACGAAGGCACGGGCTGGGCGACGTCGTTCTGGCGGTTGTCAATCTGGATCCTCACCACACCCACGAGGCGACGGTAGATCTCGACCTGCCCGCCATCGGTCTCGACTGGAACGCCGAGTTCGTCGTGGACGACGAGCTGTCGGGCGAGTCCTACCGCTGGAGGCAGAGCAACTATGTGCGTCTCGACCCTCACATCCAGCCTGCCCACATTCTCACCGTACGAGCCGCGCCACGGTAGAACAGAATTCAGCGGGGAGTCTTCAACGTGTGTGAAAGCGCCCTCCTCATGAGCCCCCTCTGGGGGAGCCCATGAGCTCCACACCCATTCCCAACACCTTTGACGAGGAAAAGCCGCGCGATCCTTACTGGTACAAGCGCGCCGTCTTCTACGAGGTTCTGATCAGGGGATTCGCCGACTCCAACGGCGACGGGACCGGGGACATCAGAGGTCTGATCAGCAAGCTCGACTACCTGCAGTGGCTGGGCGTCGACTGCCTCTGGCTGCTGCCCCTGTACGAGTCGCCGCTGCGTGACGGCGGCTACGACATCGCCGACTTCATGAAGATCCTGCCCGAGTTCGGGGATCTGGGAGACTTCGTGAAGCTGGTCGACGAGGCGCACAAACGCGGCATGCGGGTGATCGCCGACCTCGTCATGAACCACACCAGCGACGCGCATCCCTGGTTCCAGGCCTCCAGGCACGACCCGGAAGGCCCGTTCGGCGACTTCTACGTCTGGTCGGACACCGATGAGAAGTACCAGGACGCCCGGATCATCTTCATCGACACCGAGACGTCCAACTGGACCTACGACCCGGTGCGCGGCCAGTACTACTGGCACCGCTTCTTCCACCACCAGCCCGACCTCAACTACGAGAACCCGGACGTGCAGGAGGCCATGCTGGAGGTGCTGCGGTTCTGGCTGGACCTCGGCATCGACGGCTTCCGCCTGGACGCGGTGCCCTACCTCTTCGAGGAGGAGGGGACCAACTGCGAGAACCTGCCCAGGACGCACGAATACCTCAAGAGCATCAGGCGTGAGGTCGACCGGCTCTTCCCGGACCGGGTGCTGCTCGCCGAGGCGAATCAGTGGCCTTCGGACGTGGTGGAATATTTCGGCGATCCGGTAGGCGGCGGGGACGAATGCCACATGGCCTTCCATTTCCCGCTCATGCCCCGCATTTTCATGGCGGTCCGCCGGGAGTCCCGTTACCCCATTTCCGAAATTTTGGCACAAACGCCGAAAATTCCGGAACATTGCCAGTGGGGGATTTTCCTGCGGAACCATGATGAGCTGACGCTCGAAATGGTGACCGACGAAGAACGCGACTACATGTACACGGAGTACGCCAAAGATCCGCGTATGCGGGCGAATGTCGGCATCCGCCGGCGGCTGGCTCCCCTGCTGGAGAACGACCGCAACCAGATCGAGCTGTTCACCGCGCTGCTCCTGTCGCTGCCGGGCTCTCCCGTGCTCTACTACGGCGACGAGATCGGCATGGGCGACAACATCTGGCTCGGCGACCGCGACGGCGTCCGTACCCCGATGCAGTGGGATCCCGACCGCAACGCCGGGTTCTCCGACTGCGACCCCGGACGGCTCTACCTGCCCGTGATCATGGACCCGATCTACGGCTACCAGGCGATCAACGTCGAGGCCCACCAGAAGAACGCGGGCTCGCTGCTCCACTGGACCAAGCGGATGATCGAGATCCGCAAACGTCACCCCGTCTTCGGGCTCGGCGAGTTCGCCGAACTCAACTCCTCCAACCCCAGCGTGCTCGCGTTCGTCCGTGAGCTGGGCGACGACCGGATGTTGTGCGTCAACAACCTGTCGCGCTTCCCGCAGCCGGTCGAGCTTGACCTGCGCAGATTCGTCGGCGTCTCCCCCGTGGAAACCATGGGAGGGGTCCCATTCCCGGCAATTGGCGAACTACCGTATCTTTTGACGCTTCCCGGGCATGGGTTCTATTGGTTCACACTCCCACCGGCACACACCCAGGAGGAGTAGGGCGTGAAAGAGGAGCTCCTTGCCGCATGGATCGGCCGCCAACGATGGTTCGGCGGCAAGGGGCGCCCGATCGACGATCTGTCGATCGAGTCGGACGTCGAGCTGACGCCAGGGCTCCGGCACCTGATCGTGGCCGTCTGGCAGGACGGCGCTCGTGACCGGTACCAGATCTTCCTGGGCGAGCGGCACGACCTGCCCGACCGGCTCAACCACGCCCTCATCGGCAGCCTCGGCGAGACCTACTTCTACGACGCCGTCCATGACGCCGACAGCATGAGCTGGCTGCTGGAGGGCATGGCGGGCGACGAGACCCGCAGCGGGCTGCGCATGCGGCACGCGCCCGGCGTCGTCATCGACACCTCCCAGCGCAGCCTGGTGCTGGGGGCCGAGCAGTCGAACACCTCGCTCGTGTACGGCGACTCCTACATCTGCAAGCTGTTCCGCCGGCTCATTCCGGGCGTCAATCCGGAGCTGGAGATCATCAGCGCCCTGGCCGCCCGGAGCGCGCCGAACATCGCCCAGCCGTACGGGTGGATCGAGGCCGACGTGGACGGCACGGACACCACGCTCGCCTTCATGCAGGAGTACCTGTCCAACGCCAACGACGGCTGGGACCTCGCGCTGGCCAGCGTCCGCGACCTGTACGCCTCGCTGCCGGGGGTCACCGCCGCCGAGGCGGGCGGCGACTTCGCCGCCGAGTCCGTACGGCTGGGCATCGCCACCGCCCGCGTCCACCACGAGCTGGCCGCGGCGTTCCCCACCGAGCTGGTCGAGATTCCCGAGGTCAAACGCATGGCCGAGGGCTTCCGGCGGCAGCTCGGGCGGGCCATGGCCGAGGTGCCCGAGCTGCGGCGGCACGTGACGGCCCTGGAGGACGCCTACCACCAGGTGGAACTGCTCACCAGGGAGGTGCCCGTGCAGCGCGTTCACGGGGATTATCATCTGGGCCAGGTGATGCGCACGCCCACCGACTGGGTGGTGCTCGACTTCGAGGGCGAGCCGGGGCAGCCGCTGGCCGAGCGCCGGGCGCTGTCGTCGCCGCTGCGGGACGTGGCCGGCATGCTGCGCTCGTTCGACTACGCGGCCAGGCACCTGCTGGCCGACCATCCGCAGGCCGCCGAACTCCAGCCCCGGGCCGAGGCCTGGGCCGACCGCAACCGCACCGCCTTCCTGGACGGCTACCGCGAGGGCGGCGGCATGATCACGGTCGGGGACGCGGCGCTCCTGCGGGCGTTCGAGCTGTCCAAGGCGGTGTACGAGGTGGTCTACGAGGCCCGCAACCGGCCGTCGTGGGTCTCCATCCCGTTGGCCGCCTTCCACCCCCGCCCCGCCTGACCGGCGGGGCGCCCCGAGGCGGCCCGGGGGTCAGCGCAGCTCTTCGACCAGGCCGGGCAGCCCCTCGGCGCCGTGGCCGCGGGCGGTGCGCTGGTCGACGATCGCCTTCAGCGGCAGCAGGAGGTCGGGCTTGACCTGCTGCTCCCTGAAGGCGCGCACCAGGTTCTCCAGGCCGGACCTGTTGATCTCCAGGTTCGACACCAGGGTCGTGTAGTCGCGCGACTCGACGGACTTGACCCACTCCGGTTGCGCGGCGGCCATCGCGTTGAGCCACGGGACCAGGAGGGTGCTGGTGAATTCGGTCAACGGATAGCCGGCCGAGTCGACGAGCGCGACCGCCTCCAGGAAGCCGGCGATCTGGCCGTACATGCCGGTGAGCATGGCCAGGTCGAGGAGCGGGGCCAGGCCGGGGTCCGTGCCGACGAAGCGCGGCTCGGCCATCGCGCGGAACGCCTCCTCGAAGCGGTCGAACGCCGCCTGGGAACCGCTGTAGAGCACGAGCGCGCCGGGCCGGCCGATCATCTGGGGCACGGCCATGATGCCGCCGTCCACGTAGTCGCCGCCGCGTGCGGCCACCCATTCGGCCGCCTGGCGGGCCTCGACGGGCCGGCCGGTGGTCAGGTTCGCCACGACCCGGCCCGTCAGCGGGGTGTCGGCCAGCAGCTCGTACACGGCCGGGTAGTCGAGCACGCAGACGATCACCAGCGGGCTCGCCGCGACCGCCTCCGCCACCGTCGCGGCGCGGGTGGCGCCCCTGGCGACCAGGGGCTCGGCCTTGTCCGCCGAACGGTTCCACACGGTGACGCGGTGTCCGGCGTCCAGCAGGCTGCCGGCGAGCGCCGCGCCCATGAGGCCGAGACCGATGATGGAAATTTCTTCTGACATTTCGGGATTCCTTAGGTTCTGACTGATGCGTTCACCCTGCCCGCAGGGGGTTATGGTCTGATTCGGAGTTGGTTATGGGGGGCAGAGTGCGGTTCGGGGTGCTGGGGGCGCTCGCCGTTTGGGGGCCCGGCGGCGAGCCTGTCCAGGTGCTGGAGGTCAAGGTCCGGGCGCTGCTGGCCGACCTGCTGATCCATGCCGGGCGGCCGGTCTCCGCCGACCGGCTGATCGAGGACCTGTGGGGCGGCAGGCCGCCGGCGAACGCCCTGGCCGCGCTCCGGGTGAAGGTGTCGCAGCTGCGCCGGGTGCTGGGCGACCGGGAGCTGGTGGCGTACCGGGCGCCGGGGTACGTGCTGCGGGTCGAGCCCGAGGACGTGGACGCCGGACGGTTCGCCGACCTCGTCGGGCAGGCGCAGCGCAGCGCCGACCCGCGGACCCGCGCCGGGCTGCTGCGGCAGGCCCTCGACCTGTGGCGGGGAGCCGCCTTCGCGGAGTTCGCCGACGAGGAGTTCGCCAGGGCCGCCGTGGCCCGGCTGGACGAGCAGCGGCTGGTGGCGCTGGAGGAGCTGGCCGAGGCACGGCTCGGGCTGGGCGAGCACGGGCTGCTGGCGGCCGAGCTGGCCGACCTGGTGGCCGAGCACCCGTTCCGCGAGCGGCTGCGGGCCGCGCACGTACGGGCCCTGTACCGGGCGGGACGGCAGGGCGAGGCGCTGGCCAGCTACGCCGACCTGCGGGCGCGGCTGGCCGACGAGCTCGGGCTCGACCCCGGTCCCGAGCTGGTCGCGCTGCACCAGGCGATCCTCGAGCAGGACCCGGCGCTCGACGGGCCGGGGCGGCGACGGACGAACCTGCCCGCGCCGCTCACCGGCCTCGTGGGCCGGGAGGAGGCGGTGGCGGAGGTGCGCGCCCTGCTGCGCGCGAACCGGCTGGTCACGCTGACGGGCCCCGGCGGGGTCGGCAAGACCCGCCTCGCGCTCGCCGCGGCGGACTCCCCCGGGCCGCCCGGCTTCGGCGGCGGGGTATGGCTGGTGGAGCTGGCGGGGCTGCGCGCCGGGGCGCCGGCGGTCGAGGTGACCGAGGCGGTCGCGGGGGTGCTCGGCCTGCGGGACGACGTGGGCGGCGCGGCGAAGGACCTGACCGCCCGGCTGGCCGGCGTGCTGGAGAGCACCCGGACGCTGCTCGTCCTGGACAACTGCGAACACGTCGTCGAGCAGGTCGCCGCGCTGGCCGGACGGCTGCTGCGGGCCGCTCCCGGGCTGCGCGTCCTGGCCACCAGCCAGGAGTCGCTGCGCATCGAGGGCGAGGCCCTGTGGAGCGTGCCGCCGCTGGGACGGGAGGCGGCGGCGGAGCTGTTCGCCGCGCGCGCGGGCATCGAGCCGGACGCCGACGTCGCCGAGATCTGCGCCCGGCTGGACGGCATCCCGCTGGCCCTGGAGCTGGCCGCGACCCGGATGCGCACGCTCACCCCGCGCCAGCTCGCCGAACGGCTGGACGACCGGTTCAGGATGCTCTCCTCCGGCCGGCGCGGCGCGCCCGCGCGGCAGCAGACGTTGCGCGCGATGATCGACTGGAGCTGGGAGCTGCTGGGCGAGGACGAGCGCGTCGTGCTGCGGCGGCTGGCCGTGCACGCCGACGGGTGCACGCTGGAGGCGGCCGAGGAGGTCTGCGCCGAGCCGGGCGTGGACGTCCTGGAGGCGGTGGCCAGGCTGGTGGACCGCTCGCTGGTGGTGCGGGCGTGGGGCGACGGGGAGCCGCGGTTCCGGCTGCTGGAGTCGGTGGCGGCGTACTGCCTGGAGCGGCTGGAGGCGGCCGGTGAGCCGGCGGAGATACGGCTCCGGCACGTGCGCCACTACACGGGCCTGGCCGAGCGGGTGGAGCCGTACCTGCGGGGGCACGGGCAGCGGCGCGCGCTCGCCCAGCTCGACGCCGAGGGCGGCAACCTGCGCGCGGCGCTGGAGACGGCGGTGCGGCTCGGCGCGGCGGCCGAGGCGCTGCGGCTGGTGAACGCCCTGGCCTGGTACTGGGTGCTGCGCGGCCGGCTGGGCGAGGGCGAGCGGGCGCTGGAGGCGGCGCTCGCGATCGCCGCGGACGACGATCCGGGCGCCCCGCAGGCCAGGGCATGGCTGGCGGGCATGCGGCTGCTGGTCGGGCAGCCGCCCGGCCCGGACGTGACGGAACTGTTCGCGGCCGTCCAGGACGCCCGGGAACGGGCAAGGGCGCGGTGGTTCGTCGGCTTCGCCCTGTTCGGGTACGACGATCTGTCGATCAGCGGCGGAATGATCGAGACGGCTTTGTCGGAGTTCGGCGAACTGGACGACGAGTGGGGCATGGCCGCCACCCTGACCGTCCGGGCCAGATGGGCCGGGATGCGCGGCGACCTGGAGGGCATGCGGCGCGACGGCGAGCGGGGCCTCGCGCTGTTCAGGCGGACCGGGGATCGCTGGGGCGAGCTGCGGGCGGCGGAATGCCTGGGCAGCCACGCCGAGATCATCGGCGACTACGACCGCGCCGCCGGACTGCGCGCGGAGGGCCTGCGCATGGCCGAGGAGCTGGGCCTGTGGAGCTCGGTCTCCGACGCGCTGTCCCGTCTGGGCCGGATCGCCATGCTGCGGGGCGACCACGCGGCGGCCGACGACCACCACGAGCGGGCCAGGCGGCTGGCGGTGTCGCAGTCGAACCGTCCGGCCGAGGAGTTCGCCGAGATCGGGCTGGCGCTCGGCGCGCGCCGCCAGGGACGGCTCGACGAGGCCGAACGGCTGCTGCTGTCCTGGCTGGACTGGGTGCTGGACGTCTCCGGCGAGCCGGGCGCGGCGCTGATCCTGGCGGAGCTGGGGTTCGTGGCCGAGCTGCGGGGGGACGCGGCGGGCGCGCTGGAGTTCCAGCTTCGCGGGCTGGCCGCCGCCCGCAACGTGGGCGACCCGCGCGCGACCGCACTCGGGCTGGAGGGGCTGGCGGGGGCGCGGGCCCTCGACGGCCGGTACGCGGAGGCGGCGCGGCTGCTCGGGAAGGCCGCCGCGCTCAGGGCGTCCGTCGGCGCGCCGCTGCCGGCGGGCGAGCGGGGGGACGTGGACCGGATCACGGCGGTCGTGACGGCGGGCCTGGGGGCGGCGGCGCTGGCGACCTGCCTGACCGAAGGGGCCGGGATGCCGGTGGACGACCTCCTGGAGGACACCTCGGGCGCCTGATCGCCTCACATGGGGCGTGTCCGGCCACGACACGGCCAAGGATCATCCATGACGATCCCGCATACTTCTGCGATCATCCCGGGATTTTGCACATTCGGTGATTGTCGCCGTGAAAGCGGGCAGTGCCTGAGATGGACGGTCATCATAAGGCAGGGTTGGGAGCATGCCCATGAGGACAGAGCTCGACCGCCTCGCTGGCGGGGCGCACCACGATCCGCACTCCGTGCTCGGAGCACACCCGGTCGCGGGCGGCGTGGTGTTCCGCGCGCTGCGCCCGCTGGCCGAGCGGGTGCAGGTGGTGCTCGACGACGGCACGGCCCACGACATGAGACACCAGGCCCACGGCGTGTTCGAGGCCACGGTCACCGGGCTGGACAAGGTGCCCGACTACACCCTGCGGGTCCGGTACGCCGGTGGCGAGCCGTACGAGGTCAGGGACCCGTACCGGCATTGGCCCACGCTGGGCGAGGTGGACCTGCACCTCATCGGCGAGGGGCGGCACGAGCGGCTGTGGGAGGTCCTGGGCGCCCGGGTGATGGAGCACCAGGACGTGCAGGGCACCGCGTTCGCCGTCTGGGCGCCGAACGCGCGCGGCATCAGGGTCGTCGGCGACTTCAACCACTGGGACGGCACCGCCTACCCGATGCGCTCGCTCGGCCGGTCGGGCGTGTGGGAGCTGTTCGTCCCCGGGCTGGCGGCCGGTGAGCGGTACAAGTTCCAGATCCTCGGCGCCGACGGGCTCTGGCGCGACAAGGCCGACCCCATGGCCCGGCGCACCGAGGTGCCCCCGATGACCGCCTCCGTGATCGACGAGTCCTCCTACACCTGGGCCGACGACGACTGGACGGCCGCGCGGCGCGACCGGCCGGCGCAGCTCGGGCCGATGAGCGTCTACGAGGTGCACCTCGGCTCGTGGCGGCCGGGGCTGTCCTACCTGGAGCTGGCCGACCAGCTCTCCGACTACGTGGCCGACATGGGGTTCACGCACGTCGAGCTGCTGCCGGTGGCCGAGCACCCGTTCGGCGGCTCGTGGGGCTACCAGGTGACGTCCTACTACGCGCCGACGGCCAGGTTCGGCACGCCCGACGAGTTCCGGCACTTCGTGGACCGCATGCACCAGCGCGGCATCGGCGTGCTGCTGGACTGGGTGCCGGCCCACTTCCCCATGGACGACTGGGCCCTGGCCCGCTTCGACGGCACCCCGCTGTACGAGCACGCCGACCCGGCCAGGGGCGAGCACCCCGACTGGGGCACCTACGTCTTCGACTTCGGCCGCAGGGAGGTCAAGAACTTCCTGGTCGCGAACGCGCTCTACTGGCTGAAGGAGTTCCACGTGGACGGCCTGCGGGTGGACGCGGTCGCCTCGATGCTCTACCTCGACTACTCGCGCCGCGAGGGCGAGTGGACCCCCAACGTCTACGGCGGCCGGGAGAACCTCGACGCGGTCGAGTTCCTCAAGGAGATGAACTCGGTCTGCTACCGGGAGGCTCCGGGCATCTCGACCGTCGCCGAGGAGTCGACGGCCTGGCCCGGCGTCTCGCGGCCGGTGCACCTGGGCGGGCTCGGCTTCGGGTTCAAGTGGAACATGGGCTGGATGCACGACACGCTCGAATACCTGCGCCGCGAGCCGATCTTCCGCCAGTACCACCACCACCAGATGACGTTCTCCCTCATCTACGCCTATTCCGAGAACTACGTGCTGCCGCTGTCCCATGACGAGGTGGTGCACGGCAAGGGCTCGCTGCTCGGCAAGATGCCGGGGGACGAATGGCAGCGTTTCGCCCAGCTCAGGGCGTTGCTGGCGTTCATGTGGGCGCATCCGGGCAAGCAGTTGTTGTTCATGGGCGGCGAGTTCGGCCAGGGCTCGGAGTGGTCGGAGGAGCGCGGGCTCGACTGGTGGGTGCTGGAGTTCGACGGGCACAAGGGCGTGCAGCGGCTCGTCCGCGACCTCAACAGGCTCTACAAGGAGACCCCGGCGCTGTGGGAGCAGGACGCCAGACCGGAGGGGTTCCGCTGGATCGACGCCGACGACGCGTCCGGGAACACGTTCTCGTTCGTCCGGTACGCGGCCGACGGGTCGGCGGCGGCCTGCGTGGTCAACTTCAGCGGCGGTGCGCACGAGAGCTACCGGCTCGGCCTCCCCTACGGCGGTCACTGGGCGGAGGTCGTCAACACCGACGCCTACGACTACTGGGGCAGCGGCGTGGGCAACATGGGAGGGGTCGAGGCCGAGGCCGAGCCGTGGCACGGGCTGCCGTTCTCCACGACGTTGCGGGTGCCGCCGCTGGGCGCGGTGTGGCTGACCAAGGAGGCGCCGCCGGAGCCGTCGGGGTCGGCGGAGTCCTCAGGGTCGGCGGGGTCGTTGAACGTTTGAGGTGCGTGCGCTGAAAGTTCGGTGAGAAACGGGGCCGGACTCTGTGCTGGCGGGATAAATCGCCCTAAACTCCGAGATCATCCCCTTCGGAGGACGCGTGCGATTTCGCCCCCTGATCGTGTGCTCGATCGTGCTGGCCCTGTTATCGGCCCCCGTCCCGGCGTTCGCCGACGACCCCGCGGCGACGCCGACGCCGGCGCCCTCCCAGAGCAAGCTGGAGGAGGGCCTCGCGCTCGACGGCGACACCACCCGCGCCATCGTGGAGCTGACCGACGCCGCGCAGCACGAGCCGGTGGCCGGCGCGGCGGCGGCCCAGAGCGTCGACGTGCTGCTGCAGCCGCCGAGTCAGTCGTTCATGGTGGTGGAGGGCACCGCCGAGGAGCTGGCGAAGCTGGCCGAGGACCCGCGCGTCACCTCCATCCACCGCGACCGGACGTACGCGCCGGCCGAGGTGGGGTCCAACATCACCCAGATCGGCGCGGACAAGGCCCACGAGAAGAACCTCACCGGCGCGGGCCAGAACATCGTCGTCCTGGACACCGGGATCGACCGCGACCACCCGTACTTCGGGGG
Organism: Nonomuraea sp. NPDC005692; assembly: GCF_040631115.1. Classification (NCBI taxonomy): domain Bacteria; kingdom Bacillati; phylum Actinomycetota; class Actinomycetes; order Streptosporangiales; family Streptosporangiaceae; genus Nonomuraea; species Nonomuraea sp. NPDC005692. The sequence continues at coordinate 240,439 of NZ_JBEXYU010000010.1, forward strand.
CAGGCTCGCGGGTGAGGCGTGCTTCTCGGCCGTGGAGAGCGACGTGGAGTCGCTGTGCCCGAACGGGCAGCCCCAGCAGACCGGCGAGGGCGCGGCCGACGCCACCACCGCCAAGTGCCTGTCCGGCGGCGTGAACCTGTGCGAGCACGGCACGCACGTCGCCGGCATCGCGGCGGGCAGCGGCGGCGTGGCGCCGGGCGCCGGGATCATCGCGGTGCAGGTGTTCAGCCGGGTGAACGACGAGGACACCTGCATGGGCGAGTCGTCGTGCCTGCTGGCCTTCGAGTCGTCGCTGCGGCTGGCCATGGACTACGTGGCCACGCTCACCCAGCCGGTCGCGGCGGTGAACCTGAGCCTGGGCGGCGCGTTGTCGGAGACCGACTGCGACGCCACCGAGGAGGGCGCGGTCTTCAAGCCGAAGATCGACGCTCTGCTGGCCAAGGGCATCGCGACCGTGGTCGCCGCCGGGAACGAGTTCTTCGAGGGCGCCTCCTACCCCGCCTGCGTCTCCTCGGCGGTCGCGGTCGGCGCGAACGACGGCTCCGACGCCATCGCCGACTTCTCCAACCGGGGCTCGCTGGTCGACTTCTTCGCCCCGGGCGTGGACATCCAGTCCTCGGTGCCGGACAACCAGATGGCCACGCACAGCGGCACCTCGATGGCGACGCCGCACGTCGCCGGCGCGCTGGCGCTGATGAAGGCCGCCTCGCCGCAGACGCCCGTCGCCGACCTGATCAACACGCTGAAGACCACGGGCCGGCCCTACCAGTACGAGGCCAACGGCGCCCAGGTCACCACCCCCCGCCTGGACGTGGGCGCCGCCCTGGCCGGCACCGGCACCCAGCCGCCGATCACGCAGACGCCGACGACCGCCCCCACGGACGACCCCGAGCCCGACCCGACGGACGGCAGCGGCCCGACGCCCGAGCCCGACCCCACGGACGACGGGCAGCCGGCGCCGGCCCCGACGTCCTCGGTCACGCCGGTCCCGCTGCCCACCGTCACGGTGACGGTGACCGTCACGCCGACCCCCGCCCCGTCGGCCGCCGCCGTCTGCACCCGCGGCACGGCCGGCGCCAGGATGACGGCCGGCAAGTGGGCCGTGGAGATCCACCGCAGCAGCGGGACGATCCCCGACAACGCGCTGAACTGCTACCTGAAGCTGATCGGCAAGGCCAGCAAGGTGTTCCCCGAGCTGACCAAGGCGTCGTCGCTGGGCAAGGCGTATCGGGTGCTGAAGGGCACGAAGACGACCCGCGACAAGCTGGACAGCGCGCTGCTGACGGCCTGGCTCAACTGGGCGCACGGCAGGAACGGCACCACGGTGCTGACGGCCGCCGAGAAGGTGCGGCTGAGCGGCGCGGCGTCGAAGGCGGCGCTGAAGAAGGCGACGAAGAACGTGCTCAAGTCGCTCTGAGGCAGCTTCCTCAACGGAAGGGCCGACCGGCCCTTCCGTCTTCCCCGCCGCATGGCAAAAACCCGCTCAGCTTTCACTGCTTTCACTTACGTCACCGACATCACACATGTCACACCAGGGGATGGACACCTCACACCGGACGGTCTGACCCTCGGAGGACTAAGTGAGGCTACGGTCCCTGCTCGCCGGCGCTGCCGCGCTGGCCACGACATCCGCCGTGCTCTGCGCGGCGCCACCGCTGAGCGCCGACGCGCGCGACACCGGCGACCCGGTCATCAGCCCCGCCCTGGTCGCGGAGGTCAAGGCCAAGAGCAAGGTCCGGTCGATCATCCAGCTCAAGCCGGGGCAGAACGTGCAGGCCGTGGCCAAGGATCTCGAACAGGCCTCCGAGGGCAGCCGGGTGCTGGAGGCGGCCCAGTCGCCCCATTTCTTCGTCGCCGAGCTGGACGGCAAGACGCTGGCCCAGCTCAGGAAGGACGACCGCGTCCAGGCGGTCTACAAGGACGAGCTGCGCCCGGCCGTCCTGGACACGAGCACCCGGATCATCGGCTCCGACCGGGCCAACGCGGCCGGCTGGACGGGCAGGGGCTTCACGGTGGCCGTCCTCGACACGGGCATCGACCGCGACCACCCGTTCTTCGCCGGCCGGATCGTGGACGAGGCGTGCTTCTCCTCCTCCGACGCCAGTGACGGCTCGGTCTCGCTCTGCCCGAACAGCCAGCCGAGCCAGACCGGCCCGGGGTCCGCGGACGCCGAGACCGCCCAGTGCGTCGTGAACGGCGTCAACGCCTGCTCGCACGGCACGCACGTCGCGGGCATCGCCGCGGGCCGGATGACGACCGGCGCCCCCTCCAACGGCGTCGCGCCCGCCGCGGGCATCCTGCCGATCCAGGTGTTCAGCCGCATCGACAGCGCGATGACGTGCGCGGTCATCGGCACCCAGGCGCCCTGCTTCCTCAGCTACACCTCCGACCAGAAGCTGGCGCTGGAGTACGTCGCGCGGGTGGCCGCGGCCCAGCACGTCGCCGCGGCGAACCTGAGCCTGGGCGGCGGCGGGCCGTACCGCGAGAACTGCGACTCCGACCCGAGCGCGGCGGGCCTCAAGCCGGACTTCGACACGCTGATCTCCCTCGGGGTCGCGCCCGTGGTCGCGGCCGGCAACAACGGCTTCCCCGACGGCGTCTCGGCGCCGGCCTGCATCTCCTCCGCCGTCGCGGTGGGCGCCACCGACGACCGGGACGCGGTGGCCGACTTCTCCAACCGGGGCCCGCTGCTCGACCTGCTCGCGCCGGGCGTGGGCATCAGGTCGTCGGTGCCCGACGACACCTACGCCGACAAGAGCGGCACGTCGATGGCCACGCCGCACGTGGCGGGGGCGTTCGCGCTGATGCGGCAGGCGTACCCGAACTTCACGGTGGCGCAGAGCCTGCAGCGGTTGCAGGCCACGGGCCGGAGCATCGGCTACCCCGCCGGCGGCGCCCAGGCGCGCACCGCTCGGATCGACGTGTTCAGCGCCACGGCCCCGAGTGCTCCCAAAGCCTGAGACCAGCACGTACGAGAGGGCCGGACGGGACGATCCGGCCCTTTCGCGTACCAGAACAAGAAGCGGTAACAGAACACAAGTGCCTCTCTGACATCTCTTGTCCAATATCTACACTTCTTTACACAAACGCCCCCCGACCCCCGGAGGATCAGTTGAGACTCATGTCTCTGCTGGCCGGTGCGATCACCCTCGCCGCCACCGCTGCGACGATGGTCGCCACCCCCGCCCTGGCCGACCCCGAGTCCAAGATCGACCCGGCCGTGACCGCGGCCGGCGAGCACCGCGTCATCGTCCGCGTCCGCCAGCCCGCCCAGGTGCAGTCGGCCCTGGCCGGTGCGGAAGGGGTCAGGCAGGACAGGCGGAACGTCGTGGCCACGCCGCCCGCCGAGCTGGCCGGCAAGCTCGACTTCTTCGTCTACCGCGGCACCCGCGCCGAGCTGGAGAAGGTCGCCGAGCAGGCGGACGTCGTCTCGATCCGCAAGGACCGGCTCAACGAGCCCTCGCTGGCGCAGAGCGTCCCGCTGATCGGCGCCGACCGGGCACACCGGCAGGGCTTCACCGGCAAGGGCACCGCCGTCGCGATCATCGACTCCGGCATCGACAACGACCACCCGGCCTTCGGCCGCCGCATCGCGGCCCAGGCGTGCTTCTCCGCCACCGACCCGGCCGACGGCTCGACGCCGCTGTGCCCCAACGGCAGCCAGTTCCAGATCGGCGACGGCGCGGCCAGCTCCGAGACCGAGGCGTGCCTGCGCAACGCCCCCCGGCCCGAGTACGGCCTGTGCTACCACGGCACCCACGTCGCGGGCATCACCGCGGGCCAGGCGACCAAGGAGTTCCCCAACCCCGGCGTCGCCCCCAAGGCCAAGATCATCGCGATCCAGGTCTTCAGCCGCTTCGACAACTCCCCCTACTGCGGCGCCGCGGCGGCCTGCGTGCTCGCCTACGACTCCTCGGTCCTGACCGGCATGGCGTACGCGAACGTGCTGGCCGACCAGTACGACGTCGCCGCGGTCAACCTGAGCCTGGGCGGCGGCAAGTACGACACCTACTGCGACGAGGGCGACGGCGCCGACTTCAAGGCCGAGGTGGACCGTCTCCAGGCCAAGGGCGTCGCCACCGTCGTGGCCTCGGGCAACAACGGCTTCGACGCCTCCGTCTCCTGGCCCGCCTGCGTCTCCAACGTCGTGACCGTGGGGGCCACCGACAAGCAGGACGCCGTGGCCTCCTTCTCCAACCGGGGCACCATGCTCGACCTGTTCGCGCCCGGCGTCTCGATCACCGGCGCCATCAGCGGCAACGCCTACGCCACGCTGAACGGCACCTCGATGGCCGCCCCGCACGTCGCCGGCTCGTTCGCGCTGCTGCGGCAGAAGCGCGCGCACGCCACCTCCGACCAGCTCCTCGACGCGTTGAAGCGCACCGGCAAGCCCATCGCGTACGCCAGCGCGGGCACCCAGCTCACCACCCCCCGCATCAACGTCTACGCCGCCCTGCACAACCGCCACTGACCCGGCATCGGCGCAGGTTCCAGGCGGCCGCCCGCACCCGGGCGGCCGCCTGGACCTCTTCCGGGCCCGATGCAAAATGTGTCGCTTAGGGTGGCTATATGGACGCAGGCAGGGCGATCTTCGAAACCGTCGACAAGCTTCGCCAGCGGCGCACCGGCCCGCTGGTCCTGGAGCTCGATCTCACCGAGGGCCTCACGGAAGGACCGCCGTCCGACCCGGTCGCCGCGGTGTTGTCCATGCGCAAGACCCGTCTGTCGGACGTGCTGTCCGGCCTCCGGCGGGCCGGCCGGGACTCCAGGGTCAAGGCGCTGGTGGTCAAGCTCGGCGGCAACCCCATGGGCCTGGCCATGGTCCAGGAGCTGCGCGAGGCCGTCACCCGCTTCCGCGCCTCCGGCAAGCTGACCGTGGCCTACGCCGAGACGTTCGGGGAGTTCAGCGGCGGCACGGTGCCCTACTACCTGGCCACCGCGTTCGAGCGGGTCTACCTCCAGCCCAGCGGCGACGTCGGGCTCACGGGCGTGGCGATCGAGCAGCGTTTCCTTAAGGGCGCGCTGACCAAGCTGGGCGTGGAGGTCGAGGCCGGGCAGCGGCACGAGTACAAGACCGCGGTCAACACCTTCACCCAGGACCACATGACCGAGCCCCACCGCGAGTCGATGACCCGCATCGTGGAGTCGGTCGCCGAGCAGCTCGTCCGCGGCATCGCCGAGGGCCGCAGGCTCGACCCGGCCAAGGTGCGCGAGCTGGTCGACCGCGGCCCCTTCACCGCCTCCGAGGCTCGGGAGACCGGCCTGGTGGACGCCCTCGCCTACCGCGACGAGGTGTACGACGAGGTCAGGCGGGCCACGGGCGGCGAGGCCCACCTGCTGTTCGTCTCCCGGTACGCCAGGAGCGCGGCGGTGCGGAAGCTGCCGCACCCCATGGCCGACGGCATCGCGCTCGTGCACGGCAGCGGGCAGATCAGGAGCGGCCGCAGCGGACGCAGCCCGCTCGGCGGAGGCGGCGCGATGGGCTCCGACACGATCAGCGCGGCGCTGCGCGCGGCCCGCCGGGACGAGCACGTCAAGGCCGTGGTCTTCCGCGTGGACAGCCCCGGCGGCTCGTACGTGGCCTCCGACACGGTGTGGCGGGAGGTGACGCTGACCCGCCGGGTGAAGCCGGTGATCGTCTCCATGGGCGACCTGGCCGCGTCCGGCGGTTACTTCGTCTCCATGGGCGCCGACGTGATCGTGGCCCAGCCCGGCACCCTGACCGGCTCGATCGGCGTATATGGCGGCAAGCCCGTCATGACCGACTTGCTCCAAAAAATCGGGATAAATACTGAACTGGTCGCCGACGGGGTCAACGCCGGCATGTTCTCCACCGCCCGCGGCTTCTCCCCCGACCAGTGGGACCGGGTGAACGGCTGGCTCGACCGCATCTACGACGACTTCGTGGGCAAGGTCGCCCAGAGCCGCGACCTCACCCGCGAACGCGTCCACGAGCTGGCCAGAGGCCGGGTCTGGACCGGCGCGGACGCCCACGCCAACGGCCTGGTCGACGAGCTGGGCGGCCTTGAGCACGCCCTCGGCCTGGCCCGCGAGCGCGCCGGGCTCGCCGACGACGCCCCCGTGCGCGTCTACCCCAGGCTCAACCCGCTGGAGCGCCTGCGGGGCCCGGAGTCCAGCGAGGACAAGTCCGCCGCCCTGGCCAGGATGCGGCTCGACGCCTGGGGGCCGCTGGCCCGCCTGTCGGCCGAGCTGGGCCTGCCCGCCGCCGGTCCGCTCTCTTTGCCCGGTTGGTACGTCATCAGGTAATTCGATCTTGTATGCTCCCTGATCCACGGGGATCGGAGGAGCACACGTGATCGTCAACCTCGCCGTCGCGCTGGCCCTGGCCGCCGCGCCCGCGCCCGCGCAGCCGCCGGTCGGCGCGCTGCCGGGCAGCGGCGCGAGCGTGGTGGCCAAGCTGTCCGGCCGGCCGGTCCAGCTCAGCTCCTACGGCACGGCCGCCCCCGGCGGCCAGTGGGCGTGGAACCCGGCCAAGCGCGCCTGGACGCGGGTGGACGGCGCGGTCGGCGTCTCCCCGGACGAGCGCCGGCAGGTGAGGCTGGCCGACCGTGCGGGCGGCGCGCCGAAGGTGACCTTCCTGGACCGCCGGTCGGGCAAGGAGAGCGAGGTCGAGCTGCCCGTGCCGGAGGACCCCGAGCGGGAGGGCCAGTACCTGCGAACGCTCTGGCCCACCTGGTCGCCGGACGGCCGCCGCCTGCTGCTCAACGTGTTCGAGCCGGGCGGCGAGCCGCGTTCCGCGGGCATCGTGCTGATCGACGTGCCCTCGCTGGAGGCCCGGTTCGTCCGGATCGAGAAGGCGCTCATCACCGTGGGCGGCTTCCAGTGGACGCACGACGGCAAGGGCGTGGTCGTGCGCTGGGGCAAGAACGGCTCCTCCGCGGTCCGCCGCTACGACCTCACCGGCGCGGTCACCCGGACCTGGCACGTACGGGGACGCCCGGCCGCCTCCGGGCTCGGCGCGTTCAGCCCGTCGGGCCGCCGCTTCGTCACCGCCTGCACCTCGCTGGAGAAGGCCGCCTGCGTCTGGGACACCCGTACCGGCAAGGCCGTCACCCAGGTCAAGCTGGCCTTCAGCCCGGTGTGGGGCCCGACGCTCGGCTGGTACGACGAGCGGCACCTGCTCGCCCCGGTCAAGGACGGCGTGGGCGTCGTCGACCTCACGGGCCGGGTCGTCGAGACGCTGGTCAAGGCCGGTAAGAAGACGACCCTGTATCCGCACTTCGAGCGCCGGGGCTGAAGAAGGCCGCGGCCCGCTCCAGGGCGCCGGTGTCGCGCAGGATGTCGCCGGGGCGGTTGGCGTAGCCGATGAGCGCGCCGCCCCATGACCCGAAGTACTCGGCCGACAGGCGCAGCGTGCCGATCAGCGGATCGGCCACCGACTCGTCCTCCTCGCTGATCGTGGTGACCGCCCATACGGTCTTGCCCGCCATGCGCGCCTTGAAGTCGTAGCCCGGGACGCGCATCCAGGCCGACCAATAGTCCAGGTAGAGCTTGGTGGTGGCGGAGACGCTGTACCAGTAGAGCGGCGAGACGATCACCAGGTCGGTGGCGTCGAGCGTGGCCTCGACGAGCAGCTTCTCCGCGCCCTCGGGGACGGGGTAGACGCCGTCGCCGGAGTGGCGGATGTCCTGGAAGGGCGGCAGCGGGTGGTCGTCGAGGCGCAGCCAGCGTTGGCCGACGTCCGGCGGGAGCGCTGCGGCGGCATGCCTGGCCAGGGTCTCGGTGTTGCCGTCACGGCGGTTGCCGCCCAGGAGGAAGAGAAAACTGCGCATTCAGCATCCCATCGGCCGGTAGCGGGCGCGCAGCCGTACCAGCGGCTGGAGCGCGGGGGTGACATAGGGGACGGCGAGCACCTGGGCGACGAAGAGCGTGTGGTCGCCGGCCGGGACGACCTGGGTCGTCTCGGCCTCCAGGGCCGCCACACCGCCCTCGACCACCAGCGCCTCGGTGTGCGCCCCCCGATGGTGGGGGGTGCCCGCCAGCAGGAGGCGGGCGCTGGGACGGCCGGCGGTGGCGAAGCGGCTGGCGATCGCGGCCTGGCCGGAGGACAGCAGCGAGGCCGCCCACCGGTCCTGCCGGAGCAGCACCTCGCAGAGGTAGCCGCGGGAGGCCAGGCTGATCAGCACGAGCGGCGGCTCGGCCGAGACGGACATCAGCGCCGACACGGTCACGCCCAGGTCGTCACGCCCGTCCCGGACGGTGATCACCGCGACGCCCGCGGCCAGTTGGGCCATCGCCTCCGTGAACTCGCTCACAGCGGAGACCTCCGGCCGGAGGCCCCCGCCGCGGGCGTCAGGCGAGGCCGTTGGAGGTCAGCCATTCCTTGGCCACCGTGGCGGGCTCGTCCTTGTTGACGGAGATCTTCTGCATCATGTCGAGCAGGGACTGGGTGCTCAGCTTGGCCGAGATGCCGTTGAGCGTGGTGCGGATCGTGTCGTTCGCGCCGGACTTGAACAGCAGCGGCGTGACGTTCTGGGCGGGGAAGATGTTCTTGGTGTCCTGGAGCGGCACCAGGTTGTTGGCCAGCATCTTGGGGTCCGTGGTGAACACGTTGCCGACCTGGATCGAGCCGTCCTTCAGGGCGTCGGCCGTGGCCGGGCCCTTCGGCTCCCACTGCTTGAACTCCAGCCCGTAGACCTCCTTGAAGCGCGCCTCCCACCGCTTCTTGAACTCGGGCGGGCCGCCGACGACCATGTTCTTGGAGACCTTGGCCAGGTCCTCGATGGTGTTCAGCGACTGCTTGGTCTGGGTGTCCTTGGTGACCGAGAGGCTGTCCTTGTCCTCGGCCGGGGAGGAGTCGAGCACTTCGAGCTCGGCCGGGAGCTTCTCCTTCAGCGCCGCGTTGACCTCGTCGGTCGTCGAGGCGGTGTTCTTCAGGTCGACGAAGGCCAGCAGGTTGCCGTTGTACTCCGGAACGATGGTCAGGCCGCCGTTCTTGACCTGGTCGTAGACCGCCTCGCGGCTGCCGATGCGCGGCTTCTCCTCGACCTGCACGCCCTTGGCCTCAAGCGCCTGGGCGTAGATCGACGCGAGCAGCACGCTCTCGTCGAAGTCGAAGGAGCCGATGACGGCCTTGCCCCCGGCCGCCGCGGCCGACCCGCTGGGCGCCGCGCTCGTGGTGTCGAGCGGGTTGCCCCCACCGCCGCTCCCGCCACCGCAGGCGGCCAGCGCCAGCGTCGCCGACACGAGCACCGCCGCGGTGCCGATCATGCGTCTCATCTTGAATTTCCCTTCTAAAGCGGCAGGTAATACCGGAGACTATCGAACCTTCAGTCTCTGGCTCACCCCCGGCGAAACGGTCACCCTCTGGATGAGGGCGAACACGATCTGCACGACGAGCGCGAACAGCACAATCAGTACTGAACCCCCCACAACGCTCGCATAATCCTTGGTCGCGAAACCGTCGATCACGAACCGGCCGAGCCCGCCGAGCCCCGTGTACGCCGCGACCGTCGTGGTGGAGACCACCTGGATCGCCGACAGCCTGAGCCCGAGCAGGATCAGGGGAAGCGCCACCGGGACCAGCACCCGGCCGAGCACCTGCCCGCCGCGCAGCCCCATCCCGTACGCCGCGTCGCGCAGCTCCGGGTCGACGCCCTTGATCCCCTCGTAGGTGTTGACCAGGATCGGCGGCACCGACAGCAGCACCAGCGGGATGATCACCGGCCAGATCGAGGACGTGCCGAGCAGCAGCACGAACAGCACCAACAGGCCGAGCGTCGGCAGCGCCCTGGCCAGGTTCGCCGAGATGACGACCACGACCTCGCCCCGGCCGGTGTGGCCGATGGCCAGCCCCAGCGGCACCGCGATCAGCATCGCCAGCACCAGCGCCAGGGCCGAGAACTCCAGGTGCTCCAGCAGCCGCGCCGGGATGCCGTCGGGGCCGGCCCAGTTCGCCCCGGTGCCGAAGAAGTCGGCCAGCCAGCCGAAGAACGAGCCCAACCAGCTCACGACGTCCCCTTCCGCGCGCGCACCCAGGGGGTGAGCAGGCGCTGGGCCAGGACCAGCAGGCCGTCGGCGACCAGCGCCAGCGCGACGATCAGCACGATGCCGGTGACCACCGGCGGCATGAACGGGTTCTGGTAGGCCCGGGTGAACAGCCCGCCGAGCCCGCCCTGGCCGATCAGCGCGCCCACGCTGACCAGGCTGATGCTGGAGACAGCGACCACGCGCAGCCCGGCCAGCACCACCGGCGTGGCGATGGGCAGCTCGACCTGCAGCAGGCGGCGCATGGGCGTGAACCCCATCGCGACGGCCGACTGGCGCACGTGGTCGGGCACCGAGTTCAGCCCGTCGACCACGGCCGGGATGAGCACGGCCATGCCGTAGAAGGTCAGCGGGATGATCACGGTGGTCTGCGACAGCCCGGTCACCGAGATCAGCAACATGAACACCGGCAGCGACGGCAGCGCGTAGACGACGTTCATCAGGCCCGAGGTGGGCTGGTAGAGCCAGCGCCAGCGCACGCAGGCCAGCCCGAGCGGCAACGCCAGCACCAGCGCGGCCAGGATCGGCACCACGGACATGGTCAGGTGGTCGGTCAGCAGGTTCCTGATGCTGTCGGCGCGGCCGGTGTCCCAGTTGCGCGCGATCCACTCCCAGATGCTGGGCGGACCCTCACGCATCGGCGGCCTCCGCCAGCGCCTCGTCCAGGGCCTCCCTGGTGGCCACGCCGACGACCCTGCCGTCCTCGTCCACGGCTACCGAGCAGCCGGAGGGCGACAGCAGCGCCGCGTCCAGGGCCGAGCGCATCGAGTCGCGGCCGAGCACGAACGTCCCGTACGGCTCCAGCTCCTCGGGCCGCGACCCGGCGAACCAGCCCACGGGCCGGTCGTCGGGGGTCACGACCAGCAGCCACGGCTCGCCGCTCGCCGCCCGTTCGCGCACGGTCAGGTCGGTACGCAGCCGCAGCCCCTTCGTGGAGATGAACTGCAGCCGCCTGATCCCCCGGTCGTGGCCCAGGAACTCGCGGACGAAGTCGTCGGCCGGCTCCGACAGCAGCGTCTTGGGGTCGGCGAGCTGGGCCAGCCGCCCGCCCACGCGCAGCACGGCCACGCGGTCGCCAAGCTTGATCGCCTCGTCGATGTCGTGGGTGACGAACACGATGGTCTTGTTCAGCTCCGCCTGCAGCCGCAGCAGCTCGTCCTGGAGGCTGGTGCGGACGATCGGGTCGACCGCGCTGAACGGCTCGTCCATGAGCAGCACGGGCGGGTCGGCGGCCAGCGCCCTGGCCACGCCCACGCGCTGCTGCTGCCCGCCGGAGAGCTGGAAGGGATAGCGGCCGGCGAAGGCCGGGTCGAGGCCGACGCGTTCGAGCAGCTCCATGGCCCGCGCTCGGGCCTTCTTCTTGTCCCAGCCCAGCAGGTACGGGACCGTCGCGATGTTGTCGACGATCTTCCGGTGCGGGAAGAGGCCGGCCTGCTGGATGACGTACCCGATGCCGCGGCGCAGCGTGGGCGGGTCGATGCCGCTCACGGGCACCCCGTCGAGGAGGATCTGTCCCTCGGAAGCGTCGATCATGCGATTGATCATCCGGAGGGACGTCGTCTTCCCGCAGCCCGAAGGGCCCACCAGCACGGTGATCTCGCCGGTGGGCGCCTCAAGGGAAAGGGCGTCCACGGCGGTGGTGCCGTCTGGATAGCGTTTGGTGACAGCGTCGAATGTGATCACGCGTGACCTCTCGCTCGATGGCAGGGCCGTGGCCCCCCTGCCACGACCGCCGCATGATCTCGGTGGCCCACAAGACTACGGCGACCCGCATCCCTGTGTCCCCACGGGGGACGGCTTAAACGTTTCACTGACCAGGGAGATTTACCGGAATTTCCGATCAAGTGGTGCGCCGGGCCTGGGTGAGTTGGCATGATTACCTCCACAAACTCCAGACGCGTACCCCTCACCTCAGCGTCCGCACATTTAGCAAGAGGATCGGCCCCGTGTCCCAGCCGCTCACCGGTCAGCGCCCCCGCACAGAACTGATCGCAGAGCTCTACGACCGCCATGCCGCCGGGCTGTTCGCGTACTGCGCCGACCAGCTCGGCGATCCGGGCGCCGCGTCCGACGTCCTGGCGTCCGTGCTCGCCGGCGTCCCCGACGTCGCCCCGCCCCGTGCCGCCCTGTACGCCTACGCCCGTCGCCAGATCCACCGGCGGGACGTCGTCTACGCCCCGCCCGTCGTGGACCCGCTCATCGACCCGGCCTCGGCGCTGGTCGAGCGCGTGCTGCGCGAGCTTCGCCCGCAGCAGCGCGAGGTGCTGGTGCTGTGCGCGGTGTGCGGGCTGAGCCGGGCCGAGCTGGCCTGGGTGCTCGACGTCGCCCCCGACACCGCCGACGAGCTCGCCTTCGGGGCGGGCCACCGGTTCCGCGAGGTCCTGGACATGGCCCTGACCGCGCTGGCCGGCGGACGGATGCCGAAGCCGGTCGCCGACGTCTACGGCGCGCTCGCGGTCGCGCCGCTGCGCGACGTCCTGGGACGTCTGCCCTGGCCGGAGCCGCCCGCGATCCTGCGGGTGCACTTCGCGGGATCGGTGCCGGCCGAGCCGGGGCCGCTGTTCGTCAAGCCGCTTTGGCCCGCGCCGCCGCAGTGGCCGCTGCCGCTCGCCGAGGCCGACCCGGCCACCAGCACCGGGATCTTCCCGGCGGACCTGCTCGCGCCGCCGCCCGCCGGACGGCCGTCCGTGCACGAGGCGACGACCGCGCCGATGCCCAAGCTGCGCGACCCGCTCGGGGCGCTGGACTCGATGGGGCCGCTGCGGGACCCGGCCGCGCGGGCGGCGGCCGTACGGCCGTTCCTGACCAAGCCCCCGCAGCCCGCGCAGCCCCTGCCTGAGGTCGCGGCCCCGTCCGCCGGGCCGTTCAGCACGGGGGACTTCACCGCGCCACCCGCCGCTCCGGCCGAGGGCCGGGTGGCGGGCGCCGTCGTCCCCCCGCCCGGGGAGCGGCCCTTCTTCCTGGCCGCGCCCATACCCGCGGACGTGCTGGACGACGAGCCCATCACCCAGGAGATGCCCGCGATCAGGGACGTTCCGGCGGGTCAGGACCCGGCCCCCGCTCCCCGGCGTCCCCTGGCGGCGGAGCAGCCGGGCAAGGAGGCGGCGCCGCTGTTCACCCCGAGGTCCAGGGCCGCCGCCGAACCGGTCTACCGCATGCCCGCCCCCGAGTCACCCCACGCCCCGGCCCCATCCGCCCCGGCGCCGTCCCACCCGGCCCTGTCCGCCCCGGCCCTGTCCGACCCGGCCCTGTCCGAGGATGCGGCGCCGTCCGGGCGCAGCCGCGCGGCGGACTTCGCCTTCGAGCTCGCCCGCGAGCTCGAGGCCGACCGCGCGCGCTACCCGGACCCCGCGCGCGACCTCCAGAACCCGTCCCGCCGGAAACCCGGCGCCGAGCCGGCCCGCTCGCCGGGGAGAGGCGGCGCCAAGCCCGGCGCCCGCAAGCAGCCGGCAGGCAAGAAGAAGGCCGCGGCCAGGAAGAAGGCGCTCAAGCGGCGCAGGGAACGGCACTACGACTGGGCCTGGGAGTTGATCGGGTTCCTGATCTGCGTGGCCATCGCGATGATCGTGTTCTTCTCCGTGCCGATGTTCATGGGCCCGTGAGCGCCTACATGGTGTTGACGATCAGCCCGATGTGGGTGAAGTAGTTCAGCGCGCCGAACAGCAGGAACGCCGCCCCGGCGATCCCCCAGCACACCCCGGTGACGGTCGTCACCGGGCCGCCCCTGGCCCGCAGCGCGAACGGGAACAGCACCGCACCCACCCCGACCAGCACGTACAGGCCGGAGATGAAGGTGGCCTCCAGCAGCGGCAGGTCGGCGAAGGCCCCCGAGATCGGCTCCTGCGGGGGCGCGGCGAACAGCGTGTACGTCCACCCCGCCGCCGCGATGCCGAAGCAGGCCAGCCCCATGCCGAAGACGAACAGCGAGATCGGCCCGGCCGTGCGCGCCACCAGCTTGCGCCGGTCGGGCGCCACGGTGCTCAGGCCCCAGCGTTTCCACAAGTAGAGCGCGGCGGCCAGCAGCAGCACGCCGAACGCCAGCGAGGGCTCCCCGAAGATGATGTTGTCGAACGGGAAGCCCTGCCCGGCCAGCGGCCAGGTGAGCGTCATGTGCAGCCCGGTGACCGCCAGGACGGCCCCGACCGCGCCGAACGCCAGCGCCCAGCCGTCCACGTGCTCCAGCGGGTCGCCCCTGAGCAGCCGGCGGCCGAAGGAGACCACGAGCAGCAACCCGACGCCGGCGGCGACCGCCATGATCGTGTTGTAGGTGGGCATCCTGGCCCAGTCGATCTTCAACTCCGGCTGAGCCAGGACCTCCCAGAATCCACCCATACAGGGATGATTACCCTATGCGCCTTTCTCTTAACTGACCGTCACGACGCTGACAGGATCAGGCCGCTCGTCGGAACCCCGGTCCCCGCCGTGACCAGGACGTTCCGCGCCCCGGCCACCTGGTTGGCGGCCGTCCCCCTGATCTGCCGGACCGCCTCGGCGATGCCGTTCATGCCGTGGATGTACGCCTCGCCCAGCTGGCCGCCGTGCGGGTTGACGGGCAGGCGGCCGTCCAGCTCGATGCCGCCGTCCCGCAGGTAGTCGGGGGCCTCGCCGCGTCCGCAGAAGCCCAGCTCCTCCAGCTGGGCCAGGACGAACGGGGTGAAGTGGTCGTACAGGATGGCCGTCTGGATGTCCGCCGGGGACAGCCCGGACATCTTCCACAGTTGCCGGCCGACGACCGACATCTCCGGAAGGCCGCTCATGTCGTCCCGGTAGTAGCTCGTCATCATCATCTGGCCCGCGCCCGCGCCCTGCGCCGCCGCCGTGATCACCGCGGGCGACCTGCGCAGGTCGTGGGCGCGTTCGGCGGACGTCACGACCAGGGCCACCGCGCCGTCGCTCTCCTGGCAGCAGTCGAGCAGGTGCAGCGGCTCCACGATCCACCGGGACGCCTGGTGCTCCGCCAGCGTGATCGGCCGCCCGTGGAACCAGGCGGCCGGGTTGGTCGCGGCGTGCCGGCGCATGGCCACCGCCACCCGCCCGAAGTCCTCCGACGTCGCCCCGAACTCGTGCATGTACCGCCGCGCGAACATGGCGACCCACGCGGCCGGGGTCATCAGCCCGTACGGCACGTGCCAGCTCATCTCCAGGCCCTGGGAGGTGGGCTCCCCGGTCAGCCGGGCGTTCGGCTGGCCGAAGCGGCGGCCCGAGCGCTCGTTGAAGGCCCGGTAGCAGACCACTGTCCTGGCCATGCCGGTGGCCACGGCCATCGCCGCGTGCGCGACCGTGCCGCAGGCCGCGCCGCCGCCGTACTCGACGCGGGAGAAGAAGGTGAGGTCGCCGACGCCGGTCTCCCGGGCGACGGCGATCTCCTGGTTGGCATCCTGGGTGTAGGTCACCATGCCGTCCACGTCGGACGGCGGCACCCCGGCGTCGTCCAGGGCGGCGAGCACGGCCTCGGCCGCCAGCCGCAGCTCCGACCGGCCGGAGTCCTTGCTGAACTCGGTGGCCCCGATGCCCGCGATCGCGGCCCGTCCGCCCGGCATCACGCGCTCCCGGGCAGGACGAAGGTGACGGTGCCGGTGGCGTGGTCGCCCAGGCTCACCCTGCCGCGCACCTGCGCGGTGTACCGGTCGCCGTCGCGCTCGACGATCATGCCGCTGAAGCTCAGCCGGTCCCCCGCGTACGCCGGGACGCCCAGTTTGACGTTGATGCTGGTGATGACCGCCTCCGGGCCCGTCCAGTCGGTGACGTAGCGTTCCACCAGGCCCATGGTGGTGAGGATGTTGAGGAAGATGTCCTTCGAGCCCTGGGCGCGGGCCTTGGCGGTGTCGTGGTGCACGGGGGTGAAGTCCCTGGTGGCCAGGGCGGTGGCGATCACCGTCGTGGGGGTCAGGTCCACGGCCAGCTCGGGCAGGGCCGTTCCGGCGGCGGGGGTCACGGCTCCTCCGGCGTCCACATCGGCAGGACGAGCTCGTCGTCCATCGACCGGTACGTCACCCGCAGGGCCATCCCGACCTCCACCTTCTCGACCGGGCAGTCCACGACGTTGCCCACGATCCGTACTCCTTCCGGCAGTTCCACCACGCCCACCACGAACGGGACCTCGCGCCCCGGCACCGGCGGATGGTGGTGGACGACGTAGCTGTAGAGGGTGCCGCGGCCGCTCACGACGGCGTGCGACCGGTTCCCCGAGCGGCAGTTCGGGCACATCGGGCCGGGCGGATGGCGCAGCTCCCCGCAGTCCGCGCAGCTCTGGACGCGCAGCTCGCCGTGCCGCGCCCCCTCCCAGAAGAACGCGGTGTCCGCGTTGACCGCCGGCCGCAGCGGGTACGGCTCCCGCGCGCGCGGGGCGGGCGCCTTCGGGCGGAACTTCAGCACCCGGAAGAGCATCTCGGCGACCGGCTGGTCGCCGTCGCCGTACCAGGTGACGTTCCAGGTGGCGAAGTAGCCCTCGCCCAGGGCGGTGCGCTTCGGCCCGGCCAGCGACGTGAAGCGGGTGCCGGGGGTCAGCAGCTCGCCGATCCTGGCGTACCGGTGATAGGTCTGCTCGCAGTTGGTCGCCACGACCCCGGTGAAGCCCGCGGCGTCGAGCGCGGCCAGCAGGTCGTCCACCGGCGAGCGGTCGTTGGCCGGCGACCCCGGCCCCTGCATGGTCCACACCTGGGCCATCGCGGGCGGGGCCACGCCCTCCTCCAGGTAACGCGGGTTGGCGTCGCCCATGGCCGCCAGCCAGTGGCGGATCATGGGCGCGTTCACCGGGTCGGCGGCCGGGGTGCCGCGCAGCTCCCCCATCGCCATCTGCTTGCCGGCCAGCTCGTGCAGCTCCGCGTCGGTCATCGGGCCGGTCATCGGGCCGGTCGTCGCGGCGGTCGTCGGGTCGGTCATCGCGGCGGCCTCGGCAGGCTCAGGCCGAGCATCGCGATCAGCTCGCGCTGCACCTCGTTGACCCCGCCGCCGAACGTCAGCACCACCGCGCCCTTGACGGCGTGGTCCATGCGCTCGGCCAGCTCGGCCGTCTCCGGGTCCGACGGGTCGCCGTGTCTGGACACGACGTCGCAGACCAGGCGGCCGATCTCCTGCATGCGCTCGGAGCCGTAGATCTTGGTGGCCGAGGCGTCGGGCGCGCCCAGCCAGCCGAGGTCCATGTTCGCCGCGACCTGCCAGTTGAGCAGCTCGTTCGTACGGAAGGCGGCCCACACCCGGGCGAGGGCACGGCGTACGTCCGGATTGTCGGTCAGTCCGGCGTGCCTGGCCCAGGCGAGGAAGCGGTCGTAGGTCTGGCCGAGGTTGCCGGCCGGGCCGAGGGTGACCCGTTCGTGGTTGAGCTGGTTGACGATCAGGTCCCAGCCGCGGTCCACCTCGCCCACCACCATGTCCACCGGGACGCGCACGTCGGAGTAGTAGGTGGAGTTCGTGTGGTGGCGGCCGTCCATGGTGACGATCGGCGTCCAGGAGTAGCCGGGGTCGTCGGTGGCGGCGATCATCATCGTGATGCCCTTGTGCTTCTTCGCCTCGGGGTTCGTCCGGGCGGCCAGCCAGATGTACTGGGCGTAGTGCGCACCGCTGGTGAAGATCTTCTGGCCGTTGACGACGTAGTGGTCGCCGTCCAGCACCGCCGTGGTCCGCAGGGAGGCCAGGTCGGTGCCGGCCTCGGGCTCGCTGTAGCCGATCGCGAAGTGGCACTCGCCGGCCAGGATGCGCGGCAGGAACCGGTCCTTCTGCTCCCGGGTGCCGTACTGCATCAGCGTCGGCCCCACCGTCTGCACGGTGATGATCGGGTACGGCACCCCGGCGCGGGCGATCTCGTTGGCGAAGATCTGCTGCTCCAGGGGGCCGTACCCGCCCCCGCCGTACTCCTTGGGCCAGCCCAGCCCGAGCTTGCCGTCGCGGCCGAGCCGGCGGCAGTGCTCCATGTACGCCTCGCCGAACGGGTCATCGGCGATCTTCGCGCGGTCTTCGGCGGTCAGGCAGCCGCGGAAGTACTCGCGCAGCTCGTCGCGGAGCGCGCGCTGCTCCCGGGTCAGGTCGATCAGCATCAGACGAGGGCTCCGATCAGGTCGAGCTGGGCGTCGGCGCCGCCGAGCAGGTGGGACAGGTGCTTGGCCTGCGCGAAGTGGCGGTGCAGCGGGTAGGTGACGTCGAGCCCGAGGCCGCCGTGCAGGTGCTGGCAGGTGTAGAGCGCCTTGACGGCCTCGCAGACGTGGAACGCGGCCAGCGCCACGTCCTCGTCGGCGGGCAGGCCCTCGGCCAGCCGCCACGCCGCCGACCACATGGCCACGTCGAGGGCCCGTCCGGCGATGTAGACGTCGGCGATCTGCATGGTCACGGCCTGGAACTCGGCCAGTGCCCGGCCGAACTGCCGTCTCGTCCTGATGTAGGAGGTGGTCAGGTCGAGCGCCCCGGCCAGGACGCCGCTCGCCTGCGCGGCGACGGCCACGGTGAACAGGCGTCCGGCGTCGGCGGCGGCCTCGGGCCCGGCCACCGCCTCGGCGGGCGTGCCGTCCAGCAGGACCGTGGCGGCCGGTTCGCCGGTCGAGGTGAACTCGGGGCTCGCGGGCGGCGACGCCACCAGGAACAGCCCCTCGTCCGCGGTGACCAGGACGTCGTCCGCCGGGTACGGCACCGCGACCTTGCGCCCGGTCAGCGACCAGCCGTCGCCCTCGCGGCGGGCCGCCGTGGCGGGCGGATCGGCCGGGGCCCGGCCGGGCTCGCGCCGGGCCAGGGTGCCGCGCGTGACCCGCCCTCGCTGCTCAGGGCTGCCGTGCCGGGCCAGGGCCAGCGTGCTCACCAGGACGGGCAACGCCGGCACGGCCGCCGCCCGCGCACCCACCTCGCGCAGCACCACGGCCATCTCGACCGGGCCGAGCCCGGCGCCGCCCGCCTCCTCGGCCGCGCACACGCCCAGGAGCCCGGCCTGCCACAGCGCGTCCTCGGCCGCCGGACCGCCCTCCCCCTGCTTGGCCGCCGGGCCGCCCTCTCCTTGCTTGGCCAGCACTTCGGCGGTCAGCTTCTTCAGGTCCTGCTGGGTCTCGTCCAGGTTGAAATCCATCAGCTCTCCAAGAGGTGGTGCCTGCCGTGCTCGACGAACTCGTCCTCGATCGCCTTGACGTCCACGCCGGTCAGGGGGCGCAATCCGGCCGGGGAGCGCCACCAGACGGGGTCGCCGGTCCGCCACGCCTCCTTGGCCAGGATCCGCTTGATGACCTTGTGGGAGGGGGTCTGCGGAAGTTCACTACAAATCCGGATATAGCGGGGTAAGGACTTGGGGCCCAGGTCGGTGCGCCCGGCCAGGAACGCGGCGAACGCCTCGGCGTCGAAGGGGCCGTCCAGGACCAGCGCCGCCATCACCTGGTCGCCGGCCGCCGCGTCCGGCACCGGATAGACGGCCGCCTCCACCACGCCGCCGAACTCGCGCAGGGTTGCCTCCACGGGGGCGACGGCCAGGTTCTCGCCGTCCACGCGCAGGCGTTCGGTGCCGCGTCCGGCGAAGAAGACGTGGCCGGCGGGGTCGGCGTAGGCCAGGTCGCCGGACCAGAAGGCGCCGTTCCTGACGCGTTCGGCGTCCGCGTCCGGGTCGTTGTAGTAGCCCTCGAACAGGCCGGGGCCGGCGGTGTTGACCAGCTCGCCGACGGCCTCGTCCGGGTTGAGCAGGCGGCCGCCCTCGATGCGGGCCGGCGGGCACGGGCGTCCGGTGGCGGGGTCGAGGATCTCCACGCCCGCGCCCAGCCTGCCCAGGCTGCCGGGCGGGGCGCCGGGGTCGGGGGTGAAGGAGATGGCCGTCTCGGTGGAGCCGAAGGCGTCGATCACCCGGCAGCCGAACCGCTCGCCGAACCGCCTGGTCGCCACCGCGCTGCCCTCGTTGCCGAAGGCGATCCTGAGGGGGTTGTCGGCGTCGTCCTGGCGTTCGGGGGTGGCCAGGACGTAGGAGAGCGCCTTGCCGACGTAGTGCAGGTAGGTGCAGCCGTGCCGCCGTACGTCCGGCAGCAGGCCGGAGGCCGAGAACCGCCTGCGCACGGCCAGCGCCGCCCCCGAGGCCACGGCCGGGGCGTAGGCGGCCATCAGCGCTCCGGAGTGGAACAGCGGCATCGAGCAGTAGACGACGTCCTCGGGCGTGAGCAGCGCGGCCAGGCTCAGCCCCGGCAGTGCCAGCTTGCGCTGCGTGATCCGGACGGCCCTGGGCCGGCCGGAGGTCCCCGACGTGAAGATCAGCATCACCAGGTCGCCGGGAGCGGCCTCACCGGGCCGCCCGCCGCCCTCCCCCAGGGACGACACCAGGGACAGCGGCATGCTCTCCACGCCCAGCGCCTCGGCGACCGACGCGGCCGGGCCCGCGAAGGGGGCGTCCCAGAGCAGGAGGTCCACGTCGGTGGCACGGGCGTCGCGGACCAGTTCCTCGGCCGGGCGCGTCGGGTTCAGCGCGACCAGCACGTGCCCGTCGAGCGCCGCCCCGCCGAGCAGGAGGAGCAGCTCCGGGACGTTCTCCGCCAGCACGCCCACGTGCAGACCCGCGCCGCGCCCGCTCAGCCAGGCTCCCGCCGCCCGGCAGCGGGCGACGTGCTCGCGCCACGACCACACCGCGCCCTCGAACATCAGCCCAGGTCGGTCGTCTCGCGCCCGGTCGAGGAGCAGGGTCGCCAGCGTCTGCGCGATCATCGAGCCTCCAGCAAGCGCTAGGTAAGCCGAATGGCAAACTAGAACAGATTCTAATATCTGTCCAGTACCGGCCCTCTGCACAATGTTCCGACATAGTCCTGTAACGCCGTAGACATGGGCCAATACGGCCTGTTTGTGACTCGCGAGTAACAAGCCGCGTTGCCGAGAAATCAGATAACGTGTTCTTATGCGTACCTCGCCCGGGACATTCTCCGCGCCCCCCAGCGACACCGAGGGGGCCACCGAGGGCCGCGCCACGGCGGGCGGTCGCAGCGTCCGTACCCGCAGCCAGCACCAACGCCGCAAGCGCATCGTCCAGGCCGCCGCCGCGCTGGCCTCGCGCGGCGGCGTCGAGGCGATGCAGATGCGCACGGTCGCCGAGCGCGCCGGCGTGGCGCTGGGCACGCTCTACCGCTACTTCCCGTCCAAGATGGACCTGGTCGTGGCGGTCGTGGGCGAGGAGATCGACCTGCTGGAGAGCAGCATCGAGCGCCGCCCGCCCGGGGCCTCCACGCCCGCCAGCCGGGCCGTCGACGTGCTCATGCGGGCCACGCGGGGGCTGATGCGCGAGCCGGAGCTGGCCGACGCGCTGATCCGGTCGTTGATCATGGCCGAGGTCCAGACACCGTTCGGCGACCGCATGACGGGGCTGCTGCTGCGGGTGTCCGCCGACGGGCTGACGATCGACCAGGCCGGCGAGGAGCAGCTCGACCTCGCGGGCTCGCTGGCCAGCGTGTGGGTGCAGGAGCTGCTGGAGATGTTGCGGGGGCGGCGCACGTACGACCAGATCCAGCGGCGCATCGAGACCGCCGCGAACCGCCTGCTGGCCGGCATCTAACCCCTTCCGGACATCTCCGTCATGCCCTAATCGGCTTTTTGTCGGTGGCGGAAGCTATACAGGGGGCATGAGCGACAAGCCGACGAGCGAAGACTTCCTCCGGCTGGCCGATCCGATGCGGCGCGAGCTGTTCGCACACTGCTACCGCATGCTGGGGTCGGTGCACGACGCCGAGGATCTCGTACAGGAGACCTATCTGCGGGCCTGGCGGGGCTACGACGGGTTCGAGGGGCGGTCGTCGCTGCGCACGTGGCTCTATCGCATCGCCACCACCGCCTGCCTGACCGCGCTCGACAGCCGCGGCCGGCGGCCCCTGCCGACCGGCCTCGGCGCCCCGAGCACCGAGGCGGCCGCGCCGCTGGTCCAGGACGGCGAGGTGCCCTGGCTGGAGCCGGTGCCCGACACGCTGGCCGGGATCGAGGCGGCCGGCGACCCCGCCTCGATCGTGACCTCGCGCGAGAGCATCCGGCTCGCGCTCGTCGCCGCGCTCCAGCACCTGCCGCCCCGCCAGCGCGCCGTGCTGATCCTGCGCGACGTGCTCAGATGGCGGGCGGCCGAGGTCGCCGAGGCGGTCGGCCTGTCCACGGCGGCCGTCAACAGCATCCTGCAGCGGGCCCGCGCGCAGCTCAGCGAGGTCTCGCCGAGCCTCGACGACCAGGTCGAGCCGCTCTCCGCCGAGCAGCGCCACCTGCTCGACCGCTACGTCGCCGCCTTCGAGAACTACGACGTCGACGAGCTGGTCTCGCTGTTCACCAAAGACGCGATCTGGGAGATGCCCCCCTACGTGGGCTGGTACGAAGGCCCCGACGCGATCGGCGAGCTCGTCTCCACCCAGTGCCCCGCCAGCCGGCCGCACGACCTCAAACTGCTCCCCGTGGCCGCCAACGGCCAGCCCGCGTTCGCCGTCTACTTCCGCGAGGGCGACGTCTACCGCCGCTTCGCCATCATGGTGCTGGCGTTGCGCGAAGAAGGCATCAACCACGTCGCCATGTTCTTCGACCTGCGGCTTTTCGATACTTTCGGGCTGCGTGCCGAGCTCCCCGCCGGAAGCGAGGCTTCCACCGGAAAGTAGAACGCGTTACAGTCGCGGCCAGAGCAACGTTCTGGAGGCGACTGTGGGCACACCTGTGATCGTCGAGGCCGTTCGCACGCCCATCGGCAAGCGGGCGGGATGGTTGTCGGAGCTCAAGCCGCAGCAGGTGCTGGCCGCGGTGCTGAACGGCCTGGTCCAGCGCGCCGGCATCGATCCGGCCACGGTCGGCCAGATGTTCGCCGGCTGCGTCACGCAGGCCGGCGAGCAGGGCGGCCACGTCGGCCGCCACTCGTGGCTCTACGCCGGGCTCCCCTACCAGACGGGGGTCACCACGCTCGACGCCCAGTGCGGCTCCTCGCAGCAGGCCGTGCACCTGGCGGCGGCGATGATCAGGGCGGGCGTCATCGAGGCCGGCGTCGGATGCGGGGTCGAGATGATGAGCAGGGCGCCGCTCGGCAGCAACGTGCGCCCCGCGCGGCCGCGCCCCGACGACTGGAGCATCGACCTGCCCGACCAGTTCACCGCGGCCGAACGCATCGCCCGGCGGCGGGGGTTGACCAGGGAGCGGCTCGACTGGTTCGGCGCGCGGTCGCAGCGCCTGGCGGCCAAGGCGTGGGCCGACGGGCGGTTCGAGCGGGAGATCGTGCCCGTCGGATCCGTCCGCAGGGACCAGGGGTTACGCGAGACCACGGTCGAGAGCCTGGCCGGGCTCAAGCCGGTCGCCGAGGGCGCCCTGCACACCGCGGGCACGTCCTCGCAGATCTCCGACGGCGCGGCCGCCGTGCTGGTGACGAGCGAGCAGGAGGCCCGCCGGCAGGGGTTGCGGCCCAGGGCGCGCATCCTGGCGCAGGCGCTCGTCGGCGCCGAGCCCTACTATCATCTCGACGGTCCCGTGGAGGCGACCGCGAAGGTGCTGACGGCGGCCGGGATGACCATGGGCGACATCGACAGGTTCGAGGTGAACGAGGCGTTCGCGTCCGTGGTGCTCTCGTGGGCCGCGGTGCACGAGCCCGACCTCGACCGGGTCAACGTCAACGGCGGGGCCATCGCGCTCGGCCATCCCGTCGGGGCCACCGGCGCCCGGCTCATCACCACCGCCCTGCACGAGCTCGAACGCTCCGACACCACCACCGCGCTGGTCACGATGTGCGCGGGCGGTGCGCTGGCCACGGCGACGATCCTCGAACGCCTGGCCTGATCCGCCATTCAACGCACGTGCTCGATCGGGGGAACCGGTGGGGAAGACCAGGCGCAGGCCGTACTCGGAACAGCGGCCGCAGGAGCTCGGCGGCGGGGTCTGGAGCGTGCCGGTGCCCATCCCGGGCAACCCGCTCGGCTACACGCTCGTCTACGCCGTCGAGTCGCCGCGCGGGCCAGTGCTGGTGGACGCCGGATGGAACCATCCCGACGCCTGGGAGGCGCTCAGCGGCGGCCTGGCCGCGCTCGGGCTCGACGTCGCCGCCGTGAGCGGCGTGGTCGTCACCCACTTCCACCCCGACCACGCCGGGCTGGCCGGGCAGGTCAAGGAGGCGTCCGGGGCCTGGATCGCCATGCACGAGGAGGACGCCGCGCTGGTCCGGCTCATGCACCGGTTCGCCGCGGAGGAGCACGCGAGCTTCCAGTCCGACATGCTCAGGCGGGCCGGCGCCGACCCCGGCGAGGTGCGCGAGGCGATGGGCACCCGGCCGACGCCGCCCGCGCTGCCCGACCGCGAGCTGCGCGACGGCGACCTGGTGGAGCTGCCGGGCCGCAAGCTGCGCGCCGTGCACACCCCCGGCCACACGCCGGGCCACATCTGCCTGCATCTGGAGGACGCCGACCGGCTGTTCACCGGCGACCACGTCCTTCCCGACATCACCCCGCACATCGGGATCTATCCCTACGACCGGGACGACATCGATCCCCTGGGCGACTTCCTGGACTCGCTCGACCGGGTCGGCGAGCTGGGCCCCCTCGACGCCCTGCCAGCGCACGAGTGGATATTTCCCGATGTTGCCGCGCGCGCCGCCGAGATCCGTCACCATCACGAGGAGAAGCTGATCCGGTTGCGCACCCTCATGGCCGAGCGGTCGCGACCGCTGACCATCTGGGAGGTCGCCTCGATGATGACCTGGAATCGGCCCTGGGACGACCTGGCCCCCGTGCTGCGCAGCATGGCGGCCGGCGAGGCCGCGGCCCATCTGCGCACCCTGGAGACCCGGGGCCTGATCCGCCGCGTCCCGGACGTCGATCCCGTACGCTTCCAGGCTCTAGACTCCTAGACATCCGATGTCTAGGGAGAAGAGTGTGGCGGTCACCGACGCGGCCATCGACAAGATCAAGCAGATGATCCTCTCCGGGGAGCTGACCCCGGGCGACCGTCTGCCGAAGGAGGCCGACCTCGCCGAGCGGCTCGGCCTGTCGCGCAACTCGCTGCGCGAAGCCGTGCGCGCGCTCGCCCTGATCAACGTGCTCGACGTGCGCCAGGGCGACGGCACGTACGTCACCAGCCTGGAGCCGCACCTGCTGCTCGACACCATGTCGTTCGTGCTCGACCTGCACCGCGACGACACGGTGATCCAGTTCTTCGAGGTGCGGCGCATCCTCGAGCCGGCCGCGACGGCCCTCGCCACCGAGCTGATGCGCGACGAGGACATCGAGGAGCTGCGGCGCATCCTCGACTCGCTGCCCGCGCAGCCGACGGTCGAGGAGCTGGTCGCCAACGACCTGGAGTTCCATCAGCGCATCGCGCGCGGGTCGGGCAACAGCGTGCTCTGCTCGTTCATCGAGAGCCTGTCAGGTCCGACCACTCGGGCCCGGGTGTGGCGCGGCCTGACCCAGGAGGGCGCGATGGAGAAGACCCGCGAGCAGCACACCGCGATCTACGAGGCCATCGCCGCCCGTCAGCCGGACGTGGCGCGGTCGTGGGCCACCGTGCACGTGGCGGGCGTGGAGGCGTGGCTGCGCAAGGCCCTCGACTGATCGGCACCCGTTCCCCGGGTAGTAACCGTGTCGTGGCCGACAAACTGGAGCGATACCGCAGCAAACGCGACCCCAGCCGGACCCCCGAGCCCGTACCCGCCACCCCTCCCGAGGACGGTGGCGGCGCCGCGTTCGTCATCCAGGAGCACCACGCCCGGTCCCTGCACTGGGACCTGCGGCTGGAACGCGACGGAGTGCTGGCCTCCTGGGCGGTCCCCAAGGGCCTGCCCGCCGACCCCGGCACCAACCACCTGGCGGTGCACACCGAGGACCATCCGATGGAGTACCTCACCTTCCACGGCGAGATCCCCAAGGGCGAGTACGGCGGC
This sequence comes from Nonomuraea sp. NPDC005692, assembly GCF_040631115.1. Classification (NCBI taxonomy): domain Bacteria; kingdom Bacillati; phylum Actinomycetota; class Actinomycetes; order Streptosporangiales; family Streptosporangiaceae; genus Nonomuraea; species Nonomuraea sp. NPDC005692. The sequence goes on from NZ_JBEXYU010000010.1 coordinate 266,258, forward strand.
GGCACCATGACCGTCTGGGACACCGGCACGTACGAGACCGAGAAGTGGTCTGAGCGCGAGGTCAAGTTCGTCCTGCACGGCCGGCGGGCCTCCGGGCGGTTCGTGCTGTTCCGGACGCGGGGCAAGAACTGGATGATCCACCGCATGGACGCCCCCGTCCGCGATCCGTTCCCCGACGTGGAGCCCATGCTGCCCACCGAGCGCGCCCGGCCGCCCAGGGACGCCGCCGCCTACGCCTTCGAGTTCGCCTGGGGCGGACGCCGGCTCCTGGTGCCCGTCGACGGCGGACGCACGACGGCCGCCCGCGAGCATCCCTGGCTGCGCCCGCTGGCCGCGTCGTTCGGCAGCCGGACGGCGGTGCTGGACGGCGAGGTGGTCACGCTGGCCGGAACCGAGATCCTGGTCGTGCACGACCTGCTGTACGACGAGGGCCGCTCCCTGGTGGACGAGCCGTTCGCCGCCCGGCGGGCCGCCCTGGAGTCGCTGGGGCTGGCCGGCCCCCGCTGGCAGACCGCGCCCTCGTGGCCCGGCGAGGCGGGCGCGGTCCGGCAGGCGGCGCGCGAGCAGGGCCTGCCCGGCGTGGTGGCCAAACGCCTGGACTCCCGCTACGAGCCCGGCACGTCCACGTCCTGGCTGTTCATCCCCTCCTGAGGCCCGCAAGCCCGCAGAGCACAGCGCGGAGCGGTACTTGGACGCGGAAGGCGTGCCGGATCGCCTGCTGTGATGGCCCCTCATCCAGACATGGGGGGATCCATGCAGAACATCCGCTTGCGCCGGACGGTGCTGATCTTGGCGTGCGCCGTCGTGCCCTTCCTGGGCACCGGAGCCGCCTCGGCGGTCACCGCCTCCGGCCCCGACCTCACCCGGCAGTCCGCCGACACCGGGGCCAAGCCGCCGGCCAGGGACTCGACCGGCCCGCGCGGCCAGGTCCCCGGCGGCTTCGCGAGCTGGGACGCGCTCTTCACCGAGCAGACCCGGCTGAACGCCGTCGCCGACCGCGTCACGGCCGTGGCCGAGACCTCCGACGGGTACGGCGGGGTGGTCGTCGCGCCCGAGAACCACGAGGTCCGCCTGTACTGGAAGGGCCAGGTGCCCGCGCCGGTGCGGGCCGTGGTCGACGAGGGCCGGCTGACCGCCCCGGTCTCCGTGCTCCCGTCCGCCTTCTCCTACGCCGACCTCCTCGCCGAGGCCGACAGGTGGAGCGAGTCCGGGCAGGTGACGGGCGCCGCCCCGGCGGCCGACGGGAGCGGCGTGCGGCTGTCGGTCCCGGACGAGGACACCGCCCCCGACCAGCTCCAGCGGCCCGGCGGCGCCACCGCGCCGATCACGCTGGAGCGCGGCGAGCGCTTCGACCCGGCCTACAGCAGGCAGGACGACGTCCCGAGCTACTACGCGGGCGGCCGGACCTGGAACGCCAGGACCGGCTCCGGCTGCACCTCGGGGTTCGCCGTCTACGACAAGAACGGCAATCCCGGCTTCCTGACCGCCGCCCACTGCGGGGAGTTCTGGGACTCCTTCTACGACGGCGGCGGCTCGGGCAGCCCGGCGAACCGCATGGGCGACCTGCAGTGGCGGCTGCCCAAGCGGGACGCCGCGATCGTCCTGGCCGACGCCACGGCCGACGTCTTCGACGGCGGTCCCGCCGCCTCCACCAGCAACCGGGTGGTCGCGTTGTGGAAGGCGTACGTCGGCAACTTCGTGTGCAACTCGGGGGCGTCGCTGGGCGAGTACTGCCTGATCAAGGTGACCGAGACCGGGTGGAGCGGCACGTACACGAACGGGCAGTACGTCAAGCACATGGTCAGGGCCAAGAGCGTCGTCGGCGGCTGCGCCGTGGCCCACGGCGACAGCGGCGGCCCGGTCTACTCCTACACCAACTGGTTCGACGACGTCGCGGCGCAGGGCATCACGTCGGCCATCAGCAAGCCGGTCGCCTGCGGCGGGCTGGACGGCGGCCGGGTGATCGTCTTCTCCCGGGTGTGGGACGTGGCGCTGGCCTTCGGCGCGTACGTACAGGTGCACTGAACGAGGACGGCGGCCGGGCGGGGGCCCGGCCGCGGTCAGCTCAGCAGGCCCTCGCCGGCCAGCTCCAGCCACAGGTCCTCGGGGACCGGGCGGGACCACAGCGCGGCGTTGGCCAGGACCTCCTCGGGCGCGCGGGCGCCCAGCACGATCGAGGCGACCGCCGGATGGCGCAGCGGGAAGGCCATGGCCGCCTGCGGCAGGGAGACGCCGTGGCGCTCGCAGACGGCGGCGATCCGGGCGGCCCGGTCCAGCAGCGGCGCCGGCGCGGGTGCGTAGTCGAAGGTGCCCGACGGGGCCGGCGTGGCCAGGAGGCCGCTGTTGAAGACCCCGGCGGCCAGCACCCGGACGCCGCGTTCGGCGCATTCGTCCAGCAGCGGCAGCCCCGACTGGTCGAGCAGCGTGTAGCGGCCGGCGAGCATGACGACGTCGACGCCGGTCTCCCGGACGAAGCGCAGCGGCGCCTGCCACTGGTTCATCCCGACGCCGATCGCCTTGACCACGCCCTGCTCCCGCAGCTCGGCCAGCGCCGGGTACGCCTCGGCCAGCGCCTGCTCCAGGTGGTCGTCGGGGTCGTGGATGAGCGCGATGTCGATCTCCGGCAGGCCGAGCCGGGCCAGGGAGTCCTCCAGGGAGTCGCGCACGCCGTCGGCCGAGAAGTCCCATTCGCGGCCCAGCCCGACCGGGACGTCGAACATCTCGTCGTCGTCGCGCACCCGCGAGGGCACCACCAGCCGGCCCACCTTCGTGGACAGGACGTAGCCCGACCGCTCCGCGAGCGCGGCGCCCAGGCGCCGCTCGGACAGCCCCAGCCCGTAGTGGGGCGCGGTGTCGAAGAGGCGCACGCCGCGGTCCCAGGCCGCGTCGACCGTGGCCCGCGCCTGCTCGCCGGAGACCGCCTGGTACAGGTTGCCGAGCGGGGCGCCGCCGAGGCCGACGCGGGGCAGGTCGATCACGTCAGCTCCCACACCTGTCGCAGGCCGCCCGCCGACTTGTCGAAGTCGCCGTCGAGCAGGCGGTTCATCTGGCTCTGCCAGGCCCGGTCGGCGGGGTCGTCCTTGAGCGCGGCCTGCAGCGCGGCGTAGTCCTCGACCTCCACGAAGTGGAACAGGTCCAGGCCGTCGCGCCAGATGCGCCACGAGATCACGCCGTTGGCGCGCATGACGGACTCCAGAGCGGCCGGGATCTCGGCGTGCTCCCGGTCGTAGGTCTCCTCGCACCCGGGCCGGAGCCTGGTGCGCAGGGCGAGGCGTTCCATCAGTCCTGCGCCTTTCCGCCGGCGATCCTGCTGATGATCAGTGCGATGAGAATGATGCCACCGTAGATGACCGGTTGCCAGAAACCGGAGACCCCGATGAGGGTGAGGATGTTCTGGACCAGGCCGATCACCAGCACGCCGGTCAGCGCGCCGAGGACGGTGCCCTTGCCGCCGTCCATGCTGACGCCGCCGATGACGGCCGCGGCGAAGACCATGAAGATCCAGCCGTCGCCCATCTCGTTGCCGATCGCGCCGAGGCGCCCGGTCTCCAGGATGCCGGCCGTGGCGGCCAGGATCCCGCCGAGGACGAACACGCCGAACAGCACGCGGTCCACCCTGACGCCGGCGGCGCGGGCGGCGTCGGCGTTGCCGCCGATGGCGTACAGGGAGCGGCCGAGCCTGAGGTAGGTCAGGCCGAAGACGCCGGCGGCGAACAGCAGTGCGGCGATCCAGATGGCGGCGGGCAGACCGAGCCAGGTGGCGCTGCCGAGGTAGAGCATCGAGTCAGGGAGCTGGAACAGCGTCTTGCCCTGGGTGAGCCCCTGCTGGAGGCCGTCCACGATGATCAGCATGGCCAGCGTGACGATGAACGCCGAGAGCTGGAACCTGATGATCAGGAACCCGTTGAACGCGCCGATGGCCGCGCCCACGAGCAGGGCCAGCGGGATCACCAGCCAGCCCGGCAGCCCGAGGCCGAACCCGCCCGCCGAGGCCGGGACGACCAGCATCACGGCGATGCCGGGCGCGGTGCCGACCGTCGACTCCAGCGACAGGTCGAACTTCCCGGCGATCAGGATCATCGCCTCGGCCAGCACGAGCAGCGAGATCGCCGCCTGCTGCTGCAGGACGTTCGTCAGGTTGCCCGCCGTCAGGAAGGTCGGGTCGAGGAACGCGCCCACGACGAGCAGGAGCAGGATCACCGGCACCAGGGTCAGGTCGCGGAACCTGGCCAGCCTCAGCCGGGGGGCCGGAGCAGTCAAAGTGGTCACTCTTGTATGCCTTCCATCACGGCCACGAGCTCGTGGTCGGTCCAGCCACGCGGCACGTCCTTGACGACCCTGCCGTGGAACATCACCAGCACCCGGTCGCAGATGCGCAGGTCGTCGAGCTCGTCGGAGACCACGACGGCCCCCGCGCCCCGGCCGACCGCGTCCTCGACCGCGCCGAGCAGGGCCTGCTTGGCCTTGACGTCGACGCCCGCGGTCGGGTTGATCACGACCAGCGCCCTCGGGTCGTCCACGAGCGCCCGCGCGAACACGACCTTCTGCGCGTTACCGCCGGACAGGTCGCCGACGGGCTGGTCGGGCCCCTCGGTCTTGATGTCCAGGCTCTCGATCATCTGGACGGCCCTGGCCCGGCGCCGCGCGGGCGAGACCATGCCGTAGGCGCCCAGCTTGTGGGCGATCGGCAGGGTCGCGTTCTCCCCCACCGACAACATCGGCACGAAACCCTCGTGGTGCCGGTCCTCGGGCACGAACCCGAGCCCGGCGCGCATGGCGGCGGGCACGTCGCCCGGCCTGACCCGGGTGCCGTCGATCGTGACCGCGCCCGTGTCCGGCTTGCGCAGCCCGACCAGGGTCTCGGCCAGGCCGACCTTGCCGCTGCTCGCCGAGCCTGCCAGGCCCACGACCTCGCCGGACCTGACCGAGATGTCCACGTCCTGGTAGCGGCCGGTCAGCGACAGGCCCGCGCCCGACAACACGACCGCCTCGCCCGGCACGCGCTGCCGGGCCTCGTAGGCGGCCGTGGCCTCGCCGGTCATCGCGTCCACCAGCTCGTCCTGGGGGAACCCGGCGACCGGCCGGGTCACGATGTGCCGGGCGTCGCGGAAGACCGTGACGCTCTGGCAGATCTCGTACACCTCGTCCAGGTGGTGGGAGATATACATCATCGTGACGCCCTGCTCGCGCAGCGAGCGCATGCGGGTGAACAGCCGCTCGATGGCCGGGCCGTCGAGCCTGGCGGTGGGCTCGTCGAGGATGATGAACCGGGCCCCGAACGACAGCGCCCGCGCGATCTCCACGAGCTGCCGCTGCTCGACGCCCAGCTCGCCGGCCAGCGCCTGCGGGTCGACGTCGACCTCGTAGGTGTCCAGCAGCTCGCGCGCCTTGGCCCGCAGCGCCCGCCAGTTGATCACCCGGCCGCGGGCGGTCTGGCGGTTGACGAACAGGTTCTCCGCGACCGTCAGCGCCGGGATGATCGTGGACTTCTGGTACACGCAGGCGACGCGCTGCCGCCAGGCGTCGCGGTCGGCCAGGGCGGGCGCCGCCTCTCCCGAGAACAGCACCTCGCCCTCGTCCGGCCGCTGGAGCCCGGTGAGGATCGACACGAGGGTGGACTTCCCCGCGCCGTTCCGGCCGACGAGAGCGTGGGTCTGGCCCTCGGCGATGGCGATCTCCGCGCCGTTCAGCGCGGTGGTCGGGCCGAAACGCTTGACGACATTTCGGGCTTCAACGTGATATTTCATCACTTGACCTGATTACCCCAGAGGTTCTGGTCGTCCACGTTGTCCTTCGTCACCAGCGGCGCCGGGAGCTGGTCCTCGAAGCCGTTGGGCAGCTGGATGATGTTGCTGCCGTGGTCGGTCGGGCCCGGCTGGAACGTCTTGCCGTCGACCGCCGCCTTGGCGTAGAAGATCGCGTACCGGGCGTAGAGGTCGGCCGGCTGCGACACCGTGGCGTCGATGTTGCCCTTGCGGATCTCCTCGAACTCCTGCGGGATGCCGTCGTTGGAGACCACGAAGACGTGCTTGGGGTCGGTCGGCGGGACCAGCAGGTTCTTCTGCTTGAGCACCTGCAACGTGGGGGCCAGGTGCACACCGCCGGCGTGCATGTATATGCCCTTGATGTCCGGGTTCTGCTCCAGGCGGGTCTGGAGCATGGACGCCGCCTTGCTGCCCTCCCACTCGGTCGGCTCGCTGAACACCGTGATGCCGGGGAACTTGCTCTTCATGCACTCGTTGAACGCCTCGGACCTGTCGCGGCCGTTGATCGAGCTGAGCGCGCCCTCGAGCTGCACGACCTTGCCCTTGCCGCCGAGCTTCTCGCCGAGGAACTCGCACGCCTTGGTGCCGTACGCGCGGTTGTCGGCGCGTACGACCATGTAGACCTTGCCCTTGTCGGGCCGGGTGTCCACGGTCACCACGGGGATCTTCTTGTTCTCCAGCTGCTGGAGCGTGTTGGCGATGGCGCCGGTGTCCTGGGGGGCCATGACGATCGCCTTGGCGCCCTGGCCGACCAGCGCCTGCACGTTGTTGACCAGCTTGGAGACGTCGTTCTGGGAGTTCGTGGCGGGCATCAGGTCGGCCTTGAGCTCGGTCGCCATCTGCGGGACGTACTTCATGTAGGAGTTCCAGAAGTCGGAGTCGGCGCGCGGGTGGTCGATGCCCACCTTGCCGCCGCCTCCCCCTTCCGCCGTGGAGCCGCTGGTGCCGTTCGTGCCGCTGGAGCCACAGGCGGCGACGACCGCCAGCAGGGCCGCGCCCGCGACAACCGGACCGATCTTCATGGGGGGGTTACCTTCCTTGGTTGGTTGGCCGGAGCCGCAGCCCCTGCATGCCGCCGTCGACCGCGAGCGCGGTGCCGGTGGTCGCGGCGGCCTCGGGACCTGCCAGATAGGCGATCGCGGCGGCGACCTCCTCGGCGCTGACCAGACGGCCCATGGGCTGCCTGGCGTTCAGCGCCGCTCGTTCGGCCTGCGGATCGTCGGCCGAGTCGAGCAGCCGCCCCACCCACGGGGTGTCGGCGGTGCCCGGGTTGACGCAGTTGACGCGGATGCCCTCGCGGACGTGGTCGGCGGCCATGGCGAGGGTCAGCGACAACACCGCGCCCTTGGTCGCGCTGTAGAGCGCCCGGTCCGGCAGCCCCGCGGTGGCCGCGATCGAGCAGGTGTTGACGATGGCCGGGTGCTCCGACCTGCGCAGGTACGGCAGCGCCGCCCGGCTCACCCGGACGATGCCGAACACGTTGACCTCGAAGACCTTCCGCCACTCCTCGTCCGGGTTGTCCTCGACCGTGCCCTGGGCGCCGACGCCCGCGTTGTTGATCACGATGTCGATGCCGCCGAGCCGTTCCGCGGCCTCGGCCACCGCCACCCGCACGGACGCGTCGTCGGCCACGTCCGCCTTGATCCCCACGAAGGGGTCGCCGGGCGGGGCGAGGTCGAGGCAGGCGACCTTCATGCCGCGCGCCGCGAGCAGGGTGGCGGTGGCCAGGCCGATGCCTGAACCGCCGCCGGTCACGATGGCCTTGAGCGTCATGACGTGGCCCTCCATACCTGGCCGTCGGGGAAGGAGTGGGCGGCGATCGACGCCGCGTGCATCTCGGCGCTGAAGCCGGGGGCCATGGGGGCGGTGTAGCGGCCGTTGTCGATGACGACCGGATCCACGAAGTGCTCGTGGAGGTGGTCGACGTACTCGATCACGCGGCCGTCCATCGTGCCGGTGATCGCCACGTAGTCGAACATCGACAGGTGCTGCACCAGCTCGCACAGCCCGACGCCGCCCGCGTGCGGGCAGACCGGCACGCCGAACTTGGCCGCGAGCAGCAGGATCGCCAGGTTCTCGTTGACCCCGCCGACCCGGGCCGCGTCGATCTGCAGGTAGGAGATCGCGCCGGCCTGGAGAAGCTGCTTGAAGACGATGCGGTTCTGGACGTGCTCGCCGGTGGCGACCGGGACCGGACTGATGCCCTCGGCGATGGCGGCGTGGCCGAGCACGTCGTCGGGGCTGGTCGGCTCCTCCACCCAGTGCGGCCGGTACGGGGTCAGCGCGCCGACCCACTCGATGGCCGAGGCGACGTCCCAGCGCTGGTTGGCGTCGATCGCGATCGGGTAGTCGGGGCCGCAGACCTCGCGGGCCACGCGGAAGCGGCGCAGGTCGTCGTCGAGGTCGGCGCCGACCTTGAGCTTGATCTGGCTGAAGCCCTGGTCGAGGGCCTCCTTGCAGAGGCGTCGCAGTTTGTCGTCGTCGTAGCCGAGCCAGCCGGGGGAGGTGGTGTAGGCGGGGTAGCCGGTCTCGATGAGCCGCTGGATCCGCTCTTCCTTTCCCTCTGCCGCATTTTTCAGGATCTGGAGGGCTTCGTCCTGGGTGAGCGCGTCGCTCAGGTAGCGGAAGTCGATCAGCCCGACGATCTCCTCGGGCGACATCTCCGCCAGCAGCCGCCACACCGGCTTGCCCGCCCGCCTGGCCTTCAGGTCCCACAGGGCGTTGACCACGGCGGAGATCGCCATGTGCATGACGCCCTTCTCCGGCCCCAGCCACCGCAGCTGCGAGTCGTTGACCAGCTCCTTGTACAGCGCGCCGAGGTCTTCGACGTCCCGGCCGAGCACGTACGGCTCAAGCGCCCGGATCGCTCCGGTCTGCACGTCGTTGCCGCGTCCGATGGTGAACGCGAACCCGTGCCCCTCGACCCCGTCGTCGGTCTTCAGCACCACGTAGGCGGCGGAGTAGTCGGGGTCCGGATTCATCGCGTCCGACCCGTCCAGCTCCCGCGACGTGGGGAAACGCACGTCGTGCGTCTCCAGCGCGACGATCCTGTACGCCATCAGGCCTGCCCCACCGTCTGCCGCTGGCGGCCGAGCCCGTCGATCTCCAGCTCCATCACGTCGCCCGCACGCAGGTACGGCTGGCCGGGCATGCCCATCGCGACCCCGGCCGGGGTGCCGGTGTTGATCACGTCACCGGGTTCGAGCACCATGAACCGGCTCAGGTACCGCACGATCTCGGCCACGTCGAAGATCATGTCCTTGGTGCCGCCGTCCTGGCGCGGCTCGCCGTTCACCCAGAGGCGCAGCCCCAGGCTCTGCGGGTCGCCGACCTCGTCCGCCGTCACCAGCCAGGGACCCAGCGGGTTGAACGTCTCGCACGACTTGCCCTTGTCCCACTGGCCGCCGCGTTCGAGCTGGAACTCGCGCTCGGAGACGTCGTTGGAGATCGCGTACCCGGCGATCGCGTCGAGGGCCTCGTCCCGGCTGTCGAGGTAGCGGGCCCGCCGGCCGATCACGACCGCCAGCTCCACCTCCCAGTCGGTCTTCACGCTGCCACGCGGCACCAGCACCTCGTCGTACGGGCCGATCACGATGTTGGCGGCCTTCATGAACACCACGGGCTCGGCGGGCGGCTCCGCGCCGGACTCGGCGGCATGGTCGCGGTAGTTCAGCCCGATGCAGACCACCTTGCCCGGCCGGGCGATCGGCGCGCCCACCCGCAGCCCGGCGGCATCGACGACGGGCAGGTCGCCGCGCTCCAGCGCGTCACGCACGCGCGCCACTCCCCCGGAGGCGAGGAAAGCCCCGTCGATCTCGGGCTCCCCGATGTCGCGCAGGGTGCCGGAGGCGTCCATCACCACCGGCCGCTCCTGTCCGACAGGTCCCACTCGCAGCAGCTTCACACCGCACCCTTCACTTATTCATCGGATGTCTGTGCCTCAGATGCTGCTGCGACATGGCGGCACGTGTCAAGGGCGTGCAGCCGGATACATCCGATCCGTAACCCAGAACGACACCTCGAACCCCAACCAACCACCTGCTTCAGCCCCCAGAGCTCCGAAGATTCCCCTCTTTTGTCGCTTACACCACCTTGAGAAACATCGGAGGTACCTCTCACTCCCCTCCCGACTCCGTGCCCGTGACCGCCCTACGCTCAGACACCTGGATCGGGGGCAACTCCAGTGCGGTGGCGCCGGCGGGAACGCCCACCAACGTCCGACCGGGTTTCGCCAGGAAACGCTGGTCGGCGTGCAGCACACATGACCCCTTAAGTCGGGAACTCCCGCGCGCACACCGCCACCGACAGCCCGCACGTTCCCCACCCCGAAGGCACCACCTCGCCCTCCACCAGGAGAACGACGACGGGCAAGAAGCCCCGAAGGAATCCGGAAAAGGCCGCTAAGGGGGTGGCACAGGGTTCCGAACCAGATCCCGAAGACGCCCCCGAACCATGGAACCTCAAGGTCTCGGGGTCTCTGGGTCTCGGACTTCGGGACCTCGGACTTCGGGACCTCGGACTTCGAGACTTCAGGGTCTCGGGACCTCCAGACCTCGGGACCTCCGGACCTCGGAACCTCCGGGCCTCGGAACCTCCGGGCCTCGGAACCTCCGGGCCTCGGAACCTTGAGGCCTTGGCCACGTGGCGTCGTGGCGTCGTGGCGTCGTGCGAGTCTCGGGGACCATTCGGATCAGAAGGCGTGCGGGCGGCATACCGGCATTGCGCCACACAGGCGGCGAGCTGCCGTGCGGGCCGGGGGCCGTGCAGGTGGTGGACCAGACGGTGGGGCCGTACGTGGGGCTGAAGACCGGTGAGGGCCGCCGTACCGAAACTGCAGGGCTATACGAGTGAGGGGCTGTACGGGCGAGGGGCCTTACAGGAGGGGACACCCCACACGGGTGAACGGCGGTACGGGTGAGGGGCTGTACCGAAGGGCGCAGGTCCGTACGAGTTAAGGCATGCCCAGGGCGCAGGCCTTTCGCGGATGAGGGGCCGTACCGGAGGGTGCAGGTCCCTACGGGTGAAGGCATGCCGGGGTGCGGACCCATGCGGGCAACGGACCGTCGTACCAGGGGTGCAGGTCCCATACGGGTGGAGGGCCATACCGTGGGTGCAGGCCCTACGCGGGCGAGGGGCCGGTACCGGGGGGCGCCGGTCCCATACGAGTGAGGGGCCATACCCAGGGTGCAGGCCCTACGCGGATGAGGGGCCGTACGGGCGACGGGCCGTACCGGAAGTGCAGACCCATGCGGGCATGCGAGCGCTGCCTGCCAGATGCGCCTTGTAGTTGCGGCGTGCTCCGGCTCGGACCCGCGCTCCGGCATGAGCCAACGCTCGGGAGCGGGCTCGGGAGCGGGCTCGGGAGCGGGGGCAGGGGCGGGCTGTGGGGCCGGGCTCTGGGGCGGGCTGTGCGGCGGGAGCGGGAGCAGGGGCAGGGTGGGGCAGTGCTGTGGTGCTTGGTTTGGGGGGGACGGGTGGGGAGGTGTCGAGGGTGAGGGGGTTGTCTGCGGCGGGGGTTATGGCGGGGGTGTCTGGATGGTGGGGATGGTGGCGGGGTGGGGCTACTTGACGGGCGTACAGTGGCGTAATAGAACACGTTTCAGTACGAATAAACCAAGCGCTTGATCAAGAGGTGACCGCGCGTGCATATCGACCTCGTCGACAGGGACCGTTACGCGACTTCCGGCCCACCCCACGAACAGCTCGCCTGGCTCCGGGCCAACTCCCCCGTCCACTGGCACGACGGCGAGCCCGGGTTCTGGGCGGTCACCCGCTACGAGGACGTCGTGCACGTCTCCCGCCACTCCGACCTGTTCTCCTCGGCCAAGAAGCTCGCCCTCTTCGACGAGATGCCCGAGGACCAGATCGCCCTCCAGCGGCTGATGATGCTCAACCAGGACCCGCCCGAGCACACCAGGCGGCGCTCCCTGGTCAACCGCGGCTTCACCCCCCGGACGATCGGCGCCCTCGAACAGCACATCCGCGATATCTGCGACGACCTGCTCGACAAGTGCTCCGGCGAGGTGGACTTCGTCACCGAGATCTCCGCCCCCCTCCCCCTGTACGTGATCTGCGAGCTGCTCGGCGCTCCCGCGACCGACCGCGACAAGTTGTTCTCCTGGTCGAACCGCATGATCGGCGCCCAGGACCCCGACTACGCGGCGACCCCCGAGGAGGGCTCCGGCGCCGCCATGGAGGTGTACGCCTACGCCAACGAGCTCGCGGCGCAGCGCAGAGCCGCCCCCAAGGACGACATCATCACCAAACTCCTCCAGCCCGACGACAAGGGCGAAACCCTCGGCGAGGACGAGTTCGACCTGTTCGTCCTGCTGCTGATCGTCGCGGGCAACGAGACCACCCGCAACGCGGCCTCCGGCGGCATGCTCGCCCTCTTCGACCACCCCGACCAGTGGGACCGCCTGGTGGCCGACCCCACGCTGGCCAGGACAGCGGCCGACGAGATCGTCCGGTGGGTCTCGCCGGTCAACCTGTTCCGGCGCACGTCGATGGCGGACCAGGTGCTGGGCGGGCAGCCCATCAAGGACGGCGACAAGGTCGTGGTCTTCTACTCCTCGGCCAACCGGGACGCCTCCGTCTTCCCGGACCCGGAGGTCTTCGACATCGGACGCACCCCCAACACGCACATCGGGTTCGGCGGCGGCGGCGCGCACTTCTGCCTCGGCAACCACCTCGCCAAGCTGGAACTGCGTGTCCTGTTCGAGCAGCTGGCCAGGCGCCGGCCGCGCATCCGCCAGGTCGGCCCGGCCCGCCGCCTGCGCTCGAACTTCATCAACGGCATCAAGGAGCTCCCGGTCACGATCGCCTGACCCCGCCGAAGCCCTCCTAGGCACCGGGGACGCCCTCACGAGAACCGCCGGTGCCGGGGATGGCGAGCGGTTCCGCGGCGGGCCGCGCGGATCTGGCGCAGGACGCGGACCGTGCCCTCCGGGCCGGGTTGCCAGCCGCGCTCGATCAACGCGTCGGCGACGTGCCGGAGGAGGCCGGCGATCTGGCCGGGGATGACGTCGCGGCGTACGGCGATCACGCGCCAGCCCAGCCGCCGCAGCTCCTCGCGGCGGACGGCGTCACGCTGCCGGTCCGCCGGCGAGGTGTGGTGCTCCTTGCCGTCGTACTCGACCCCCACCTGGTACGGCTCCCACCCCAGGTCGAGGTAGGCGCGCCGGCCGCCGCCCAGGGGCACGGCGAGCTGCGTGGTGGGCCTGGGAAGGCCGCCGTCGACGAGGACGACCCGCAGCCAGCTCTCCCGGGGCGAGGCGGCGCCCCCGTCGGCCAGGCTGAGCGTGTCGCGCAGCCGCCAGGAGTTGAGCGGACGACGCCACAACGCCTCCATGTCGACGCCCCGCCGCGCGAACTGGTCGAGCGCCGCCACCGCCTCCGGACGCGGCAACGACCGGGCGCAGTCGAGGGCCGTGCGCGCCATGGTGGTAAGCCGGACGCCCTGGTGGGCGGTGACGTCGTCGGCGGGCGGTTCGCCCACGTACGTGACGCAGCCGGGGATAGCCAGGTGAGCGGGGGCGATCACCTCCACCGGCCAGTCGGCCTCGGGGACGGAGAGCACGCTCAGGCCCCAGACGTGTGCGGCCGTCTGCCGGCAGACGACGGCCTGCCGGCAGGACCGGGTGATGCGCTCGGCGCGGCCGAGCAACGAGAGTGCGGCGATCACGGGGTCCAGGGTGACGGCCTCACCCCGGCCCCCGCGGAGCCGAACCCCGTTCTGTGGACAACCGTCCGGCAACTCACTCGGCGGTCCGCGTCATCGCGGTGGCTGGTCGGTCCAGCCGGCGGTCACCCATATGAAGCCTCTGCCCCACGACAGGCCCCCGTCGCCGCCGTAGAGGTAGTTCGTCCGGATCACCCGTGCGCTCTCGGGGTCGACCACCATCCTGATCTCCGGCCCGCCGTCGGGGTTGGGGAAGCGCAGCTCCTGCCCGTCCTCGACCTCGCCGTCGTTCTCGACCCCGGGTGTCGCGGCGAGCGCCCGGAACGCCGCGGACCGGACCTCCGGCGGCGCCGGCAGCTCCGAGATCAGCGCGACCAGGGAGAACAGCGGGTCGCCACGCTGCTCGGAGGAGGTCATGGCGCTGGCGAGCCCGGGAAGCGCGGCGATCCGGGACGTCAGCGCCGCAGGCTCCGCCGGCAGCCCTTCGAGCTCGTCGATGCTCACCTCGGCCCCCTTGAGCCTGAGGGGGTTCGGGTCGGGCACGACGACCCCCGCGGGGGCGTCCGGCCGGCCCCTGGACCAGCGCCGTCCGTCCCGCGTGGTCCAGCTCTCACGGGTGGGGATGTCGACGCCGCGGTACTCGCGGGTGACGTGCCAGTAGCGTCCGGCGCCCTCGGGCGTGCGCTCGGCGCTCGCCGCGGCCATGAGCAGCACCTCCTTGCCCGAGGCCGGAGTGCCGGCGGGCGCGATCGCGCCCGTCGCGAGCACGGTGACGACCGCCGCGGCGGCTGCGAGGGCGAGCGCGGGCGCGAGCCATCCGGGCGAGCGCCCTGGCCAGGTACGGCTGCATGCCCTGAGCCGTGACGGAGGCCACGACCCGGTTCTCATGGCCTTCCAGTACGGGTTCCGGGCCCAGCCGGGCCAGCGCCCGGTAGTGGCGGATCTCCTTGCGCCGGTGCCTGGCGATCAGGTTGGTGGCCAGGCCGAACAGCCAGGGCCGCAATCCGCCGCGCTCCGGGTCGAACCGGTCGCGGTGGTCGAAGGCCAGCAGGAACGTCTCGGCCGTGATGTCCTCGGCGATCTGCGTGTCCAGCCGGCCGGCCACGTACAGGTAGATGTCGCGGAAATGGCGGTCGTGCACGAGGGTGAACAGCTCGGGGTCCCGCCGGTACCGGGCGGCCAGCTCGGCGTCGGTCAGCTGTTCGCCCGCTTCGGCGATCACGTTCTCGTCTCCGTCATCAGGCTGCCTTCACGAAGTGGTGGACGGTCACCCATGCTTCGCCGCAGGCCCGGATCGCCTTCCCGGGAGGCCGCCGCCGGTCAGGAGGCCAGTGTGCGCAGGACGGGCAGGACGTCCTCGGCCAGGCGTTCGGCCTGGGCGCGCGGGTCGGGGCCGAGGGGCGTGAAGTTCATCGACGTGAACCCCAGGTCCACGAACGCCGCCAGGCGGTCGGTCACCTCAGCCGCCGAGCCGGCGACCACGCCGTCGCCCTCTGCGGGGGCGCCGATGCGGAAGGTGACGTTGTAGACGCACTCGACGGCGCGACCTGCCGACAGGATCCGGTCCCTCATGACCGCCGCCCGCTCCGGCGGCGCGAACCCCAGGGACGGGATCCAGCCGTCCGCCAGCCGGCCGGTGGCGTCGAGGGCGCGCGGCCCGTACGTGCCCAGCCAGATCGGGATGGGGCTGAGGGGCTTGGGCTCGATGGTGGCCCGATCGGTGCGGTAGCGGGAGCCTTCGTAGGTGAAGTCCGACTCGGCCCAGAGGCCGCGGATGACGTGCACGGCCTCGACCATGCCGTCCACCTTCTCGCGGGGCGTCGGCACCCCGAGCCCGAACGCGCGGAACTCATCGTCGGAGTAGCCGCCCCCGAGGCCGAGGATCAGCCGGCCGCCGGAGAGCCGGTGCAGCGTCTCGGCCATCTTGGCGACCATCGCGGGCGGCCGGTACGGCACCCCCAGCACCCGCGTCGCCACCCTGATCCGCGAGGTGGCGGCGGCCACCCAGGTCAGCATCGTCCACAGCTCGTACGTGGGCTCGCCGCCGCACGGGTGATCCGAGGCCGAGACGAAGTCGAAGCCCAGTTCCTCGGCCGCGCGGGCGTCACCCACGGGATCGGCCCCCGGCACCGCCGACGTCGATATGCCCAGTCCGAACACGACCTGCCTCCTCCGCTTTGGTTTACATGTAAACCTAGAGCGGAGGTCGGTTACACGTCAACTAAACTTCCGGGTCATGGAGCCCAACTGGCTGGACGACGCCGAGTTCCGAGCCTGGATCGGCTATCGCAGGATGCGCCTGCTGCTGGACGCCCACGTCAACCGCGACCTCGCGAGCGATTCGGGGCTGTCGGCCCCCGACTACGACGTCCTGTCCGCGCTGACCTCCACGCCGGGCCACCGATGGCGGCTCACCGCGCTGGCCGACCGCATGCTCTGGTCGAAGAGCCGCCTCTCCCGGCACATCTCGCGGATGGAGCAGCGGGGGCTGGTCACCCGGGAGGGGTTCGAGGGGGACGCGCGCGGGGCCGTGGTCGTGCTGACCGACGGAGGGTTGCGGGCCATCCAGGAGGCGGCGCCCGCCCATGTGGCGTCCGTGCGCAGGCACTTCATCGACCTGCTCTCGCGGGAGCAGATCGAGGTGCTCGCCACGATCGCCGAGACCGTCCTGGACCACCTGCCGGACGGCGAGCAGGACAAACCGGGGTGACCCGGCGCGGTCAGGGCTCGACCCACATCGGACGCCAGTCCGGCACCTCGTGGTAGCGCCGCAGCTCCGCCACCCCGGACAACATCCCGCCCCAGGCCGCGTACGGCGGGCGCTCGGCGTCGAAGCCGCTCTGCACGAGCGTCAGCCGCGTCTTGCCGGCGGACCCGGCGAGCTCCCAGGAGCTCACCCCGGGCCCGCCCCAGTCGACGGAGAACCGGCGCTCCGGCTCCAGCTCCAGCACCTTGGCCGGCGACGGGTCGTTCGCGAACCCGCCCATGGCGAACCGGCCGCCGACGTACGGCTCGATCTCGATCGGCATCCCGAACCACTTGGTCACCGTCTCCGAGTCGACCAGCGACTCGAAGACCTGGGCGGGCGCCGCGTCGATGGTGACCTCGGCGCGCAGCTCGCGCGCGGTGAAGTCGGCGCGCGGCGTGAGCGGGCGGCCCTCGACGTGCTCGGCCAGGCTGGCCAGCACCTGGAACCAGTACGTCTGCAGCACGCCCCGGATGCTGGCGCCGGTGACGACGTCCTGGAAGTCGAAGTGCGACTGCGACACCGAGACGATCGTCGCCGCGTCGCCGTCCTCCTCGACCGCGAGTTCGGCGGTCGTCTCGACGCCGTCCAGCAGCCAGGCGAACCGCACGCCGCGCTCGTCGGCCGACAGGACCCGCTGGTGCGGCGCGTCGCCCTCCGGCGTCGTACGGCCCCAGAACTCGAACCGGTCCGGCAGGTCCACCTCGACGTGCTCGGCCAGCCAGACCCGCGCCGCGACCGGATCGGTGATCGCGTGCCACACCTCCTTGACCGGCGCCTGGACGCGGACCTTCGCGATCATCGGCTCACTCATGCTCTTCTCCCTTGGGGTAACAGGCGACGGCGAGCTTGAAGGCGTCACCCTCAGCGCCGCCGTAACGAGTGAAAAGCTCCTGCAGCATGCCCTGCAGGTCGTTCAGGAACTGCTGGCGGCTCTCCGGACGTACGTGGATCTCTCCGGACAGGCCGATGGACGGCAACTCGGGCGCGTCCCGGTCGAGCGCGGCGATGTCGGCCTGGACCTCCTCCATGAGGTCGAGCAGGTAGCCCAGGCTCAGCTCGTCGCGCGCCTTGCGCAGCCCGATCCGCCCGACCAGCCGCGGCGACAACCAGTACGACCGGGCGCCGGCCTGGTAGATGCCCTCGTGGACGCCGCGCACTTTGCGCTCGGACACCAGCTCCACGAGACCGGCCTCGACCAGCCGTTTGACGTGGTAGTAGACCCGCTGCGGCGTCTGCCCGAGGCGTTCGGCGACCTCCGAGCAGGTACGCGGCTCGGCCAGTTGCCTCAGCACCTCGACCCGCTGGGGCTTGAGCAGCGCCTCGGCCTGCTCGATCTGTTCCAGATACAGGACATCTCTCATCGCAAAAACAATCTTTTACGTAAAAATCCTCTTTGTCAATGGGACAGACCAAGAGCAGCCGTAAGCAGCAAAAAGGCCCGCACCGGACCGGGCGGGCCAGAAGGTGGGGAACCGGCTCTAGAGCCTGTACGGAGTTCGGATCTTTAGGCTGACCGGAGGCTTTGGATCCACAGGACGGCCCCGCGTAGGTACAGGCCGGCCAGATAGCTGTCGGGTGTCTTGTCGAACCGGAAAGCCAGCCCACGCCACTGTTTGATCCGGTTGATGCAGCGTTCGGCCGTGTTGCGCTGCTTGTAGAGATCGGGATCATGGGTGACCGGCCGGCCGCCGGCAGATCCGCGCCTCTTGCGGTTGGCCGCCTGATCGGCCTTCTCCGGAATCACCGCCTTGATCCGGCGTCGACGCAGGTAAGCGCGGTTGCCGCGAGAAGAGTAGGCCTTGTCGGCGGCGACCGCGCCCGGCCGAGTGCGCGGGCGGCCGATCGGTAGCCGGACCTTGATGCGCTCCAGCACCGGGCGGAACTGCGGGCTGTCTCCCGCCTGTCCGGCAGTCAGGACGAAGGACAGCGGCCGGCATCGACCATCAGCCGCCAGATGCACCTTGCTGGTCAACCCGCCCCGCGAGCGGCCCAGCTTGGCCGCCTTCAGCCGGAACCGGTAGCGGCGTCGCAGCCGTCGCCGTTCGTTCCTCCCGTCGTCCCCGTCGTCCCCGTTCTCGTTGTCCCTGCTCTCTTCGTCGCCGGGGTCGCCGTCCGGGGCGTTTTGCCCATTTGGCGTAGCCCCCTTTCCTGATCGACGGCTTCTTCCAGGGCTGCGCTCAGCTCACCGTCCAAGACCATCCCGGCCGCATGATGGTGGGCGCGGACAGTGGTGGAATCGACGCTGACCAGGTCAAGGTCAGCCTGTCCCCGGGCTGCGGCCTCCGCGATCACGGCCTGCATCAGCTGCTCGAACAGGCCGTCCCGCGCCCAGGTACGGAACCGGTCGTATGCGGTGGACCATGGCCCGTACTCGATCGGCAGGTCACGCCACGGGCTGCCGGTACGAAATCGCCACATCACAGCGTTGAACAGCCGCCGCAGATCCGGGATCGGACCCCGCTCACCCAGAGGTAAGTGAGGCTCGATCAAGGACCATTCTTCGTCGGTGAGGTCTCCACGCGCCATGTTCGATGGCCTACCAGGGCCACCGGCCGTACCGCAGGCAATCCCTCTGATCTCAACTCCGTACAGGCTCTAGGGCCAGGAGCTGTCCTGATCGGGGTCGCCGCCGGCGGACAGCAGGCGCAGGTCGCTCTCGACCATCATCGCGACCAGCTCGTCGAACGACACCCGCGGCTCCCACCCCAGCTGCGCCCGCGCCTTCTTCGGGTCGGCGCACAGCAGGTCCACCTCCGCCGGGCGGTGCAGCGCCTGGTCGACCACCACGTGCCGCTCCCAGTCCAGCCCGGCGGCCGTGAAGGCGGCCTCCACCAGCTCCCGCACCGACTTCATCCGCCCGGTGCCGATCACGTAGTCCTCGGGGTTGGCGGCCTGGAGCATCAGGTGCATCGCCTTGACGTAGTCGCCCGCGTAGCCCCAGTCGCGGCGCGCCTCCAGGTTGCCCAGCCGCAGCTCCGTGGCCAGGCCGAGCTTGATCCGGGCCACCCCGAGGGTGACCTTCCTGGTCACGAACTCCGCGCCGCGCCGCGGCGACTCGTGGTTGAACAGGATCCCCGACACCGCGAACATCCCGTACGACTCGCGGTAGTTCTGCGTGAGGAAGTGCCCGTACGCCTTGGCCACCCCGTACGGCGAGCGCGGGTGGAAGGCCGTGCGCTCGTTCTGCGGGGTCTCGGTGACCTGCCCGAACATCTCCGAGGACGAGGCCTGGTAGAAGCGGATCTGCCCCGGGGACGACGATCCCCCGCCCCGCGACACGCCCGAACACACCCGGATCGCCTCAAGCATCCGCAGGACGCCCATCCCGGTCACCTCGGCGGTCAGCTCGGCCTGCTCCCACGACATGGGCACGAACGAGATCGCCCCCAGGTTGTACACCTCGTCCGGCTGAACGCGTTCCACCGCGGAGATCAGCGACCCCTGGTCCAGCAGGTCGCCCCGCACCACCTGGACGTCGGCCAGCAGCTTGCGCATGCGCGAGACGCGCGGATTGGCCTGCCCGCGGGCCAGCCCCCACACCTCGTAACCCTGGTCGAGCAGGTGCTCGGCCAAGTAGGAACCGTCCTGGCCGGTGATGCCGGTGATCAGAGCGCGCCTGGCCAAGGGGTCCTCCAACTATCACGTAGGTACGGTGGCCCGCACCGCGTCCCTTTGGGACGGGAATGTACAGCTAAGCGCCTGGACGCAGCACCAAAGCCCACTAGAACCTGTTCCACCGAACCACGCTCGGTTACCTTAATGTCGCAGTTCGCACGGCCTGTGGAGACTGTTGTGAACAATTCCAGGTGACCTACCGAATGGTAGCCTTCTCGGACTAAGGTCATCTTTCACGGTACACGCCCGCCTCTTGGGGCCTTACCGCAGAAAACATGGGCCTACCGGCGGAGAAAGGGGTGTCCGTGAGCGAGGCGCTGCGGATCGCGCTGCTGTCCTATCGCAGCAAGCCCACCTGCGGCGGGCAGGGCGTCTACCTCCGGCACCTGAGCCGTGAACTGGTCGCGCTCGGCCACCACGTCGAGGTGTTCTCCGGTCCGCCCTACCCCGAGCTGGACGAGGGCGTCGTCCTGCGCGAGGTGCCCAGCCTCGACCTCTACCGGGACGAGGACCCGTTCAGGACCCCGAAGCTGGCCGAGTACCGCGACTGGATCGACCTCCTGGAGGTCGGCACCATGTGGACGGCCGGCTTCCCCGAGCCGCTCACCTTCACCCTGCGCGCCTACCGCGAGCTGAAGAAGCGCGTCGGCGACTTCGACGTCGTCCAGGACAACCAGACCCTCGGCTACGGCCTGCTCGGCATCCAGAAGCTGTTCCCCGTGGTCGGGACGATCCACCACCCGATCAGCGTCGACCGGCGGATCGAGCTGGAGGCCGCCACGGGCTACAAGAAGCTCACCATGCGCCGCTGGTACGGGTTCGTGAAGATGCAGTCCCGCGTCGCCCCCCGGCTCAGCCCGATCCTCACCGTCAGCGAGTCGTCGCTGGCCGACATCCACCGGGACTTCAACGTCCCGCAGGCCAACATGCGGCTGATCCCGCTCGGCGTGGACACCCGCTACTTCCACCCGCGCCCGGACAAGCCCCGCCGCAAGGGCTCGATCGTCGCGGTGGCCAGCGCGGACTCGCCGATGAAGGGCGTGGCCACGCTGCTGCGCGCGGTCGCCAAGCTCGCCACCGAACGCGACGTGAACCTGACCGTGGTCAGCAAGCCCACCCCCGGCGGCCCGACCGAGCGGCTCGTCCAGGAGCTGTCTCTGCAGGACCGGGTGCGCTTCGTCCACGGCATCTCCGACGACGAGCTGGGCGAGCTGATCGCCACCTCGGAGATCTCCGTGGTCCCCTCGCTGTACGAGGGCTTCTCGCTGCCCGCCGTCGAGCACATGGCCTGCGCCACGCCCCTGGTGGCCAGCCGTACGGGCGCGCTGCCCGAGGTCGTGGGGGACGCGGCCGTCCAGGTCCCGCCGGGCGACGCCGAGGAGCTGGCGGCCGTGCTGCGCCGCCTGCACGACTCCCCCGAGGAGCGCGAGCGGGTGGGCAAGGCCGGCTACGACCGGGTCATGGAGCGCTACACCTGGCACGTCGTCGCCAAGCGGACGGTCGAGGCGTACCGCGAGGCGATGGCGGCGCACAAGGGCCGCCGCTGACCCCCGAACGAAAAGCCCCAAGAGCTGATCAAGGAGAAGCGACAAAGTGCTGACCGTGGACTTCGACCGGCTCCCCGTGGGCCCCGGCGTGCGCGTGCTCGACCTGGGCTGCGGCGGCGGCAGGCACGCCTTCGAGGTGCTGCGCCAGGGCGCCGACGTCGTCGCCTTCGACATGGACCAGGCCGAGCTGGACAACGTGGCGGCCATGTTCGTGGCGATGGACAAGGCGGGCGAGGTACCGCTGGGCGCGACCGGCGACACCGTCCAGGGCACGGCGCTGGACATGCCGTTCGAGGACGGCGGCTTCGACCGCGTCATCGCGGCCGAGGTGCTGGAGCACATCCCCGACGACATGACCGCCATGCGGGAGATCTTCCGCGTGCTCAAGCCGGGCGGCACCGCGGCGATCACCGTGCCGAGCTTCCTGCCCGAGCGCATCTGCTGGGCCCTGGACGAGGACTACCACACCGCCCCCGGCGGCCACGTGCGGATCTACACGCTGGCCGAGCTGTCGGCCAAGCTCAAGTCCGTCGGCTTCGAGATCGGCCCGCACCACCACGCCCACGGCCTGCACGCGCCCTACTGGTGGATCAAGTGCGCGGTGGGCGTCAACAACGACGACCACCCGGTCGCCAAGGCGTACCACGAGCTGCTGGTGTGGGACATCATGAAGCGCCCGGCCGCCACCAGGATCGCCGAGGCGCTGCTCAACCCGCTCATCGGCAAGAGCGTGGTCCTCTACGTCAAGAAGCCATGATCTCCCGCGAGGAGGTCGTCCGCACGGCCCTCAGCATCGCGGCCATCCAGCAGGACGACGGCGGCGTGCCCTGGCCCGAGGGGCACGTGGACGCGTGGAACCACGTCGAGTGCCTGATGGGCATGTGCGTGGCCGGGCTGGCCGAGCCGGTGCGGCGCGGCTGGGAGTGGCTGGCCCGCCACCAGCGCGCCGACGGCTCCTGGCCGATGAAGCTGCTGGACGGCGTGGCCACCGAGGCGGGCGGCGAGTCCAACCACGCCGCCTACGTCGCCGCCGGCGTCTGGCACCACCATCTCGTCACCGGCGACCGCGAGCACGCCGAGCGCCACTGGCCCATGGTCAAGGCCGCGCTCGACTACGTGGTGGGCCTGCAGAGCGAGCGGGGCGAGATCGTCTGGGAGCGGGACGCCCACGGCCGGGCGGCGGCGTACGCGCTGCTGACCGGCTGCTCCTCGATCCACCAGGGCCTGCGCTGCGGCGTGCTGCTCGCCGACCACCTGGGCGACCCGCAGCCGCACTGGGAGCTGGCCGCCGACCGGCTGGCCCACGTGTTGTCGGCGCACCCGGAGGCGTTCGCCGACAAGAGCCGGTTCTCGATGGACTGGTACTACCCGGTGCTGGGCGGCGCGGTGCGCGGACGGCAGGCGTTCGAGCTGCTGGAGCGCGAGTGGTCCACGTTCGTGGTGCCGGGGCTCGGCATCCGGTGCGTGTCCGACCAGCCGTGGGTGACCGGGGCCGAGACGTGCGAGCTGGTGCTGGCCCTGGACGCCATGGGCGACCGCACGCGGGCCGCCGCGCTCTTCGCCGACGTGCAGCACCTGCGGCACGAGGACGGCTCGTACTGGACCGGCTGGCAGTTCGTCAACCGCAAGCACTTCCCGCACGAGCGCTCCGGCTACACCGCGGCCGCGGCCATCCTCGCCGCGGACGCGTTGCAGCGCCTGTCCCCCGGTTCCGGGCTGTTCCGCGACATCGCGGGCACGTCGGTGTCCGATCCGGAGGCGTGCGGGTGCGTGGAGCGTCAGTCCTTCAGGTCGGCGCCCCCGGGCTGACCCGGAGAGCAACCCGGAGGCGGGTCATCCGAAGACCTGCGCGCAGCGCCGCTCGTACGCCCGCCGCCAGCTCAGCCGGTACAGCACCCGCAGCGGCAGCGGCGCGGTCGCGAAGATGTGGGCGCGCTGCTCCTCGTCGGCCGCGTCGAGGGTCCAGGCGGCGACCATGGGCAGCTCGCGCCCATGGCTCCTGCTGACCGCCTTGCCCGCCTCCTCCCACCACTCGGGGCTGACGTGCGCGCGGATCAGCGGGACGATCCGCGATTCCTCCAGGTCGAGGTGGGCGTTGAGCAGCGTGTGCAGCGCGCGCAGGTCGGCGGCCTGCTCGGCGGGCGGGCGGCGGGGGCCGGTGAGCCGTTCGATCACCTCGTCCATCTCCTGGTGGTCGGACTCCAGCCGGTCCAGGACCTCGGTGGCCTCCGGGGCCAGCGAGCGCAGCAGGGGCCAGATGTTGGCGTCCTCGTCGGAGTGGTGGTGGTGCAGCGCGCGAAGCTGCATCGCGGTGTGCTCGTCGATGAGCGCCCTGCGGCTCCCGTCGCCGGGTGGGCAGCGGTCGAGCGCGTCGGCCAGGCGGCCGAAGTCGCGGCGCAGCGCGCGGTGGAAGGCCAGGAACAGCACGAGGTCGGGGCCGTTGCGGATGGTGTCTGTGGTCATGCTCCCACGATCGGCCCCACCTCTTCAGGGCGACTCAACGCGTACTTGAGACGCGCTCCGCCCACCACGTCAGCCCGGCTCCCGCACAGCGCGCGGCGGCCCGGTCGAAGTGGGCGCGGCGGGCGTCCCGGTCCTCGGCCAGCAGGCCGAGGAAGTAGCCGACCGGCCCGGTGGGGAAGGTGGCCTGCCCGATCGCCAGGCGGTCCTCGTACGGCAGCAGCCGCCGGTAGATCTGCCGGCATCCCGCCGCGTCGCCCATCGCCCGCCTGGCCAGGCCGGTGTAGCAGAGCGAGGGCAGCTCGCCGAAGTCGCGCGGCATCGCGTGCCAGGGCTCCCGCATGACCGGCGGCTCCCCGGCGTACACCGCCGACAGGACGCGGACGAGCTGCCGGTGCCCCGGGAACGGCGAGAACCGCTCGATCAGGTCCTCCTCGACCGGCCGCCCGGCGAACAGGTCCACGGCCACCAGCACCGAGGCCAGCGCCGACCGCGTGTGCCACAGGTTCAGCCGCTCCCCCGCCTCGGCCGCCGTGGTGTACGCCTCCTCCGCCCCCGCCACGTCGCCCTCGACGAGCCGCCGCGAGCCGAGGTAGAGCAGGTGCTGGAAGCGCGGCCAGGGCAGGTCGAGCCGTTCGATCAGCAGGCCGGCCCGGTGGGCGGCCTCGTCCGCGCCGCGCACGTCGTACAGCTCCAGGCGGGTGCGTTCCTGGATGAGCCGGCCGAGCAGTTCGAAACCGAGCAGGCCGAGGCCGGTCAGCTCGGTGGCGATGCCGTCCAGCTCGTGCATGCGTTCGGGGAGCTGGATCCCCTGGTAGCGGGCGTTCAGGGTGATCGCCAGCAGCCGCCGTCCCGCGCCGTTCGCGGTGAGCCTGCGGGCCATCGCCAGGGCCTCGGCGGTGGCGGTGTCGCAGCGCGGGTCCGCCGAACCGTCGTAGCGTTCCATGCCCAGGCAGCCCAGCAGGCGGCAGCGCAGCTCGGAGTCGCCTTCCGGAAGCCGGTCGAGGGTGGTCTCGATGCGCTCGACCACGTCCAGCTCCACGTCGCCGTAGGTGTGGAACTTCCACAGACCGGGGGCTTCCAGGCTGGTCAGCGCGCGGGCGGCGAGCTCGGGATCGCCGGTCCTGTCGGCGGCGCGCACGGCGTGGCCGCGCGTCTCGCGGGCGCCGTAGCCGTCCCCGGCGTCGAGCTGGGCCCGTACCAGGCTGAGCAGCAGCTCCACGTGGCGGACCGGGTCGGCGCCGGGCAGCCGTCCGTGGGTCTCGGCGGCCCACCGCCACCAGGTCACGGCGTCGTCGTACGCGTGCCGCCCGGACGCCTGCCCGGCCGCCGCCGTGGCCCACCGTACGGCGTCGGCGGCTGCCGCCGGGCCCGCGGCCAGGGCGTGCGCGGCCAGCGCGGTCAGGTCGGCGGCCGGACGGCGTTCGAGCGCCCTGAGCACGGCCAGGTGCAGCTCGGTCCTGCGTCCGGCGGGCAGGTCGGCGTAGCACGTCTCCCTGACCAGGTCGTGGGCGAAGGCGTGCTCCTCGTCCAGCAACCTCAGCCCGACCGCCGCCGCCACCGCCTCCTCGACCAGCCGCACGCCGCCGTCCGCGGCCGGTTCGCCGGCCCGGGGGGTGCGGCCGGCCGTGTCCAGGGCCTCGGCCAGCAGCAGGGCGTCGGTGGCCTCGCCCGCCACCGCCGCCACCTCCAGTACCGCCCGGTAGGGCTCGGACAGCCGCCGCGACCGCTGCCGCAGCACGTCGGCGAGCCCTTCGGGAACCGCGCTGAGCGCCCGCGGCAGCCCTTCGTCGGCGGCCAGGCGCAGAGTCTCGCGGACGAACAGCGGGTTGCCCTTGGTCCGCTCGGCCAGCGCGCCGGCGTGGGCGGCGTCCAGGCCGGACAGCTCGGCCACGGCCGCGGCGTCGAGTCCGGCCAGCGGCAGCCGCAGCGCGCCGGCGCGGGCGACCATGGCGAGCGCGTCGTACATGGCGCCGGTGCCCTCGCCCGAGCGCACGGTGATGAGCACGGCGACCCGGCCGTGCTGGAGCCGGGCGAGGTCGGCGAGCAGGCCGAGCGAGGCCGCGTCGGCCCATTGCAGGTCGTCGAGCAGCACGAGCAGCGGCCGGTCGGCCGCCAGCGCGGCGAGGTAGCCGACCACGGCGCGGTGCAGCCGGAACCTGGCCTCGCCCGCCTCGGCGTGCTCCTCGGGCGCGGCGTCGTCGAGCAGCCGCCCGAGCGCGCCGGACACGGCGGCCTCGGGCGGCACGCGGGCGGCCAGGTCGCGGACGATCTGCTGCCACGGCCACAGCGGCGGCGCGCCTGACATCTCATGACAGTGCCCCCAGGCCACGAGCCAGCCGTCCGCCTCGCGCCCGCGCGCGAACTCCTCGGCCAGCCACGTCTTCCCGATGCCCGGCTCCCCGGACAACACCGCCAGCCGGGTACGGCCGCCCGCCACGTCGGCGGCCAGCAGCGCCAGCCGGGCGAGCTGGCCGGATCGTCCCACGACCACCCGGTCCGGCTCCGCCGTCCGGACCGGCCGCGTCAGCTCCACGACCGGGCGGGTGACCACCTCGCCCAGGGCGGCGTCCTGCGTGAGGATCATCGACTCCAGCCGCTGGATGCCGTGGCCCGGGTCGAGCCCCAGCTCCTCGGCCAGGTGGCGGCGGGCGGCGCGCAGGGCGTCCAGGGCGTCGGCCTGGCGGCCGAGCCGGTACAGGGCGCGGGCCAGGGCCTCCCACAGGCTCTCGCGCAGCGGATGCGCCCTGGCCAGCGACTCCAGCTCGGCCACGGCCGCCGGGTCGGGCCCGGCCGTGACCAGGCCCTGCTCGCGCACGTCCAGGCACGCCTGTTCCAGGCGTTCGATCTCCGGCCGCAGCCACGGCACGTCCGCGAACTCCTCGTACGGCGTGCCGTGCCACAGCCGCAGGGCCTCGTCGTAGGCGCCCAGGCCGGCCAGGCGGGTGAACTCGGCGGCGTCCAGCCAGTGGGCGCCCAGGGCGTACCCTGGCGGCCGGTTGACCAGGACGGCCGAGGGGGCGCGCGGCGCGCGTCCGGGTTCGAGCAGGCGGCGCAGGTTCGAGACGTAGCTGTGGAGCGTTCCCGTCGCGCGCGGTGGCGGGTCGCCGTCGTACAGGCTCTCCAGGAGCGCGTCGACCGAGACGGTGGCGCCCCTGGCGATGATGAGGCGGGCCAGCAGCAGCCGTGGCCGCGGCCCGCCGACGTCGATCGGGAGGTCGTCGAGGGAGGCCGAGAAGGGGCCGAGAACGCGGAACATCACCGCCATGCGGGGATTCTCGCACGATCACCAGAAATTGCCCCCGTGCCGGAAATATCAGCTTCCGAACACCTCTGGGGCCGCGTGCCGCAGCCGGTCCAGGCTGTCGCGGGCCGCGTCGAGCGCCTTGCGTACCGGGCCGAGCAGCACGCCGTCCCGCTTGACCGGCTCGCCGTCCACCAGGACCGTGCGGACGAGACCGGGGTGCGCGGCGAGCACCACCGCCGCGGCCGGGTCCACCACGGGGGCCAGGCCCACGGTGTCGGCGGCCACCACGATGACGTCGGCCCGCTTGCCGGGCGTCAGGCTGCCGGCGCGCTCGCTCGTCCCGGTCGCGGCGGCGCCGCCGGAGGTGGCCATGGCGAGCACGTCGCGGGCGGTCAGCGGCTCGGGGCGCCCCGACTGCCGGTGCTGGGCCAGGGCGGCGCGCATCTGCGCGAACAGGTCGCCGGACGTGGCGATCCCGGTGTCCACGCTGAGCCCGGCCACGACGCCGGCCGCCTTGAGCCGTCCGGTGGCGGGCGTCCCGAGGCCGGGCATGGTCTGCTCGATCAGCGGCGACACGCTCGCGGTCACGCCCAGGTCCGCGGCGCGCTTCAGCTCGTCGTCGGCGCAGCCGGTCGCGTGCACGAGCGTGACGGTCTCGTCGAGCAGGCCGAGCTCGTCCAGCCGGGTGACGCTGCCGGCGTTGCTCAGGTGCATCGTCGTGCGCAGGCCGAGCGCGCGGGCCAGTTCCAGGTCGCGCCTGGTCGCTTCGAGCCTGGACAGCTCGGGGCCGCGGGCGGCCAGCGCCATCGTGACGCGGCCGTGGTCGTCGGGCAGCGCCGCGCGCACCCGGTGGACGTCGTCCGGCAGCGGCTCGTCGCTGTCCACGACCCACCTCATCGGGTCGGTCTGCGGCCAGCCGTAGGCGAACACGCCCCGGATGCCGCTCTCCTGCAGCGCCTCCACGGCGGCGTCGGCGTGCTCGGGGGTGTTCTGGATGTGGGCCCAGTCCACGAGCGTGGTGATGCCGGCGTCCAGGGCGGCCAGCGCGCCGAGCAGCGTGGCGGCGCGCACGTCCTCGGGGCCGATGGCCGGGCCGAGCCGCACGAAGGCCGCGCCGGCGTAGTCCATGAGGCTCCAGTCCAGGCCGAAGTGCCTGGTGGCGGACTGCCAGGTGTGCCGGTGGGTGTCCACCAGGCCGGGGAGCACGATCCCGCCGGTCGCGTCCACGACGGCCGCGGCCTCGGGCCGTTCGCCGGCGGGCAGCACGTCCGCGATGAGCCCGTCCCGTACGGCGATGGTCGCGGGCCCGTCGGGTACGGCCGGGTCCATGGTGATCAGGTGGCCGCCGATGATGACGAGGTCGTAGGGGGGCATCTCTTCTCCTCCTGGTCCGTTCGGGAACGTCCGTAGTTCTCGCACGTCCCGCTTGTGGGCCACTGAAGAGGCGGGTTTGAGTCGGGGCCAAGTGACGCAAGGGCTTTTGCGGGTTCTTTGCCGGGGACATCCGGTGCGCCGCCGGTGAACGGCGCAATGGGGTTACTAGCTTCGTGTCTGGCCGTAGGAGGCGTCTTCGGGGGAAGCGTGGGCGACACGGGCACAACAGCGTTCTTGGACCAGGTCAGGATCGAGCCGACACTGTCCCCGGCGAGGGGGCTGCGGAGGTTTCTGGCCAAGGATCCTTCGGAGTCCGATCTGGGCCTGCGCAGGTTCCGGCTGCGCCCCGGGACTCCCCGGACAGTCTTCACGGATTCCGAGAAGTCGTACGTGTTCGGCTTCAACGCGGTGATGTCGCGGGAAGTCGAGAAGATCGAAGACCTCTCACCCGAGCAGCGGCCTTTCGGCCACGAGGGCGCGGCGGCCGCCTGCACCGTCCTCGACCTGCTCACCTTGACCCGGGGCCGGCGCCTTCACGAGCTACTGGCCGGCCCC
Source organism: Nonomuraea sp. NPDC005692 (assembly GCF_040631115.1). Lineage (NCBI taxonomy): Bacteria > Bacillati > Actinomycetota > Actinomycetes > Streptosporangiales > Streptosporangiaceae > Nonomuraea > Nonomuraea sp. NPDC005692. Next base: position 295,251 of record NZ_JBEXYU010000010.1, read on the forward strand.
GCCCAGCATCACCGCCACGCCGCGTACGTCGGCGCCGGACGCGGCTACGCGCTGCTGCGGCTGCGTCCGGTCTGGGGCGCGCGGCGGGCGCACCCGCTGATGCGCTGGCTGGCCGTGGACGGGTTCGGCTTCCAGTGGAGCCTGTCGCGCGCCGACCGCATGGTGGGCCGCAGGAGCATGCCCGACCTGCTCACCCGGGCCCACTGCGCGGTCTTCGACCAGGGCCTCGGCCGGCTGCTGTGGTACCACGACTGCGCCTCGCCGGACGACGTCGGCGCGCGCATCGCGGGCTTCCCGGCGAGCCGGCGGGCCGACCTGTGGAGCGGCGTGGGGTTCGCGGCCACGTACACGGGCGGCGCCGACAGCGACGAGCTGTGGTGGCTGACCGAGCACGCCGGCGCCGACGGTTTCCGCGCCCACCTGGCCCAGGGCTGCGCCTTCGCGGTCACGGCGCGGCTGCGGTCGGGGGCGCTGCCGGACCACGCGCGGCTGGCCGTGCCGATCCTGGCCGACGCCGCGCCCGACGAGGCGGCCGCCTGGACCGACCAGGCGCTGCTGGCCCTCGGCCACGACGCCCACACCCACGAGGACTTCCAGCGCTGGCAGGCCCACACCCGCCGGTCGTGGAACCGCCGTCACCGGCGCTAGACGCCCTGGCCGACGCGTTCGAGCACGCGCAGCGAGCCCTCGGCCGACACCTCGCGGAAGGCGCCCGACTCAAGGGCCCGCAGGTAGACCCGGTAGGGGGCCTGCCCGCCGTCGGCCGGGTCGGGATAGATGTCGTGGAAGACCAGCGCGCCGCCCTCCATGACGTGCGGCGCCCAGCCCTCGTAGTCGCGGGTCACCGGCTCCTCGGAGTGGCCGCCGTCGATGAAGAGCATGCCGAGCGGCGTGTTCCACAACGCGGCCACCCGGTCGGACCGCCCGACGACGGCGATCACCTCGTCCTCCAGCCCGGCGGCGGCGATGGCGGCGCGGAAGAAGGGCAGGGAGTCCATCTGCCCGAAGCGCGGGTCCATCAGGGCCGGGTCGTGGTGGGCCCAGCCGGGCTGGATCTCCTCGGAGCCCCGGTGGTGGTCGACGGTGACGACCACCGAGCCGGTGTGCCGGGCCGCCGCGCCCAGGTAGATCGCCGACTTGCCGCAGTAGGTGCCGATCTCGCAGAGCGGCCCCAGGCCGCCGTACCGGCAGGCCGCCTCGAACAGGGCCAGCCCCTCCTTCGGCGGCATGAATCCCTTGGCGTGCTGCGCTGCCTGCAGCAGCTCCGGCGGCATCGTCATAGGCATGCACCCTAGCCGAACCGAACAACATTCCAGGGACCTCTTGCCGTGCTTCTTTGCAACCTGTTCTACTTGGCACGTGAATCAGCGCGCTCGTATCGCGATGTCCGACGACGAGGTCACAGCGTTCCTGGAGGGTTCGCGCAAGGTCCAGCTCGCGACCATCAACCCCGACGGGACGCCGCACCTGGTGACCATGTTCTACGGGCTGGACGAGGGCCGCATCGCCTTCTGGACGTACGGCAAGGCGCAGAAGGCACGCAACCTGGCCCGCGACCCGCGGGTGAGCTGCTTGGTCGAGGCGGGCGACGACTACGACCAGCTCCGCGGCGTCCTCGTGTACGGCGTCGCCGAGCAGGTGGACGACCGGGACCGGGTGCTCGACATCGGCATGATGATCGCGCGCAGGATGACGCCGGGCGTGCCGGACGACCTGCTGACCCCCTATGTCGAGCAGACCGGCAGAAAACGGATCGCCTACGTCGTCGAGCGCACCAAAGTGGTCTCATGGGATCACAGGAGGCTCACATGAAGGTCAAGGTCGACGAACTGGTCTGCGAGGCCAACGCCGTGTGCATGGGGCTCGCGCCCGAGGTCTTCGAGGTGGACGACGACGACCAGCTGCACATCCTGCTCCCCGAACCACCCCCCGAGATGCAGGACCGCGTCCGCAGCGCGGTCAGGTCCTGCCCGAAAGCCGCCCTGTCGCTAGAGGACTAGCCGTAGCCGGAGGAGGAACCCCATGCGCGCCGCGATCCTGCACGCCGTAGGCAACGACAAGCTGGACATCCGCGACGACATCACCCTGGCCCCCGTCGGGCCGACCGATGTCCGCGTACGGATCAGAGCCACGGGCGTGTGCCACTCGGACCTGTCGGCCATGTCCGGCGTGCTTCCGCAGCCGGTGCCGCTGATCCCGGGCCACGAGGGGGCGGGCGAGGTGGTCGAGGTGGGCGAGCACGTCACCTCGGTCGCGCCGGGCGACCACGTCGTGATCAGCTGGCGCCCGGCCTGCCAGTCCTGCGACCTGTGCGTGGGCGGGCAGCCGTACATGTGCATGAAGTACGTCATCGAGTCCTTCAGCAAGGGCAACTTCCGCTTCGGCGGCGACAACGCGACGGCGTTCGGCATGGCGGGCTGCGGCACCTGGGCCGAGGAGGTCATCGTGCCCTGGCAGGGCGCGATCAAGATCGACGACGACGTGTCGTGGGAGGCGGCGGCCCTGATCGGCTGCGGCATCACGACCGGCGTCGGCGCCGCGATCAACACCGCCAAGGTGCGTCCCGGCTCCACGGTCGTGGTGATCGGCTGCGGCGGCGTCGGCCTGTCGGTCATCCAGGGCGCCCGCGTCTCCGGAGCCAGGACGATCCTCGCCGTCGACCCGCTGGAGTCCAAGCACGCCCTGGCCAGAAAGGTCGGCGCGACGCACGCGGTCACGCCCGAGCAGGTCCCCGAGGCCCTGAACGAGCTGACCGGCGGCAGCGGCTTCGACTACGGCTTCGAGGTCGTCGGCAAGTCGGCGACCATCCAGAGCGCCTGGCAGCTCACGCGGGCGGGCGGCGACGTCATCGTGGTGGGCGCCGGCGCGCTGGACGACATGGTCTCCATCTCCGCCTTCAGCCTGCTGTTCGAGGGCAAGAAGCTGCTGTCCAGCCTGTACGGCGAGGCCGACGTGCGGCACGACTTCCCCTACTTCGCCAAGCTCCACAAGGCGGGACAGCTCGACCTGGAATCGCTGATCAGCGCCCGCATCCGGCTCGGCGACCTGAACGACGCCGTCGCGGCCCTGCGCGGCGGCGAGGTGCTCCGCCAGATCGTCATCATGGACTAATGGGACCTACCGGGTCGGCCTCGCTGGCAGACTCGGTGCCTGGTAGCCGCTGGTGAGTGAGCACTCTCGTCGACCGGACTTCGAGTCCTAGGGTCAGATCGTGC